>NZ_PHHE01000001.1:5099500-5416000 GCF_002813455.1 Pseudomonas baetica
TGTTTTGAAGAGTGCCAGACTTTGGCTTGATGTGGCGATTGACGCAAATGGCGGGCAGGGTGCTTACTCCGCTTTGATTCGCGCTTACACTATGCGGCAAGGGGAACTTCGATTAAGTATGAGGTTCGCTGAGTCAAAAATGCAGGCGTCTTCAAATCAGGTTGCAGTGAATTTCATGAATACGCTGTTGTATGGATCAGTTAAGGACGATTTGGCGCCATGGACAGTTCCTTCAATCAGCCAAATCGCAGGTATTGACGCGAGTGCCATTGGAAGGGTTTTATTCCTTGATGGCGTAGGTAAGGACGATACCGCTACGAGCCATAACGCAGGTTGGTCAGGAACTATCGGTTTCAGTCTATTAGGCGGAAAGCCCCCATATGAAACCTGGAGATTAATTTCCGCAGGCGACCCCAACTCAGAAATCAAAGGCAGTCATGAACTGGCTAAAGTTAATAGGTTCGATGATTTCAAAAATATTCTATTTGCCATCGATTCATACAGTGTCGGCCTTCGCGCAACGATCAATAATTTTGGTCTGAATGTGCTTGAGAGCTTGTTTTCAGTAGTGCCTGAGCAAATCAATATTGCAACGGTCAGTGAGAATATCAGCCCATTAATGCAGCATGTGGTGAAAGGCACACCTGTTTCGCCTATCGTTGATCTTATATTGCGATATGGCATAAATTCTTTTTTGACATGTTCAGGCGAACATACGACGGCAACTCTAATACCGCGCCCACCACCGATGAAACGTTCGCATCCAACGCTTACGCATTTTTCTCAACGTTTTCACCGACTCAATCCCAAAGCATCGTTACCAGAACCCTTAGTGAATACGGCGGCGCGACCGCGTGGGCAAAGCAGGCTGGCCAGGCAACGCCAATCGGCCAGGCATTACGCAACTCGCTTAAACAACTGAGCGAAATAGTCATAGAGCGAGATGACGGTTTTCCCGACCGCGAGTTGGAGCTTTATGACCCTGCCACTGGCGAAGGCTTTATTACCGAACAATGGATTTCTGATCGCGCAGAAATGTTGGGCCGGTTGATTTCCAGAACCCATGGCTCGTTCGGAGAAAACACACGACAGAATTTTTCCTATTCTGATATCGGCATGGGCAAACAGGCACCAATGATGACTGGCGTTTCAAACCCGCTGGTGGTGTTCGGTGATGATGGTGGGCGATCTTTCAGTGGCGCGACAAATGCCGATCATCTGTATGGCGGTGGCGGCAATGACTCTATCAATGGACTGGCGGGTAGTGACGTAATCGAAGGCGCTCGTGGTAACGACTCGTTAAGCGGTGGCGACGGCAATGACGCGCTGTACGGCATGGCGGGCGATGATGTTTTGAATGGTGGCAGGGGGCGTGATTCTCTGACCGGTGGCGAGGGTAATGACCGGTACGAGTTTGCCAGCGGTGACGGTATCGATGAGATCTTCGATGCAAATGCTGATGGCCGGTTGTTGATAAATGGCCTTTCGATTCCTGCCCTCAAACGCAGCGCGCCTTTAAGTAATACGTGGTTTACGGAAGATCGGCCCATCACTTTAACGCTTATCGAAGACCACGCTGATAGCACGTTGAATATCAAATACGGCCAGAGTGATCTCATTGTTATCAAGCGCTACAGGCCAGGCTTGCTGGGCATAGAGCTTCCTGATTACGAAGGACAGTCCCTTTCTGCGCCTGACCTTGTCGTCCAAGGTGACTGGAAAGCGAAAGATGCCGATCCCGATATTCCAGGTCATCAACCTTCATACGATGAGTTGGGCAACGCTGTGTTGTTGCCCAATGTGAAGCAGAGGAATAAAGCCGACGTAATTTACGGATCACCAAAAGACGACGTCATCCTCGGGCTCGGTGGTTCGGATCGATTATTCGGCAAAGCAGGAAGCGACCGTTTATTTGGGGACAAGCAGACGACCCTCGAAAAAGCCATGGGTGAAGGTGCCGCTAAAGGCAAAGTGAATCGTGGGGATTGGCTGGATGGAGGGCAGGGCGAAGACCTGCTTGTCGGTACTGCCTCTCGAGATGTACTGCTCGGCGGGAACGGTCGGGACACGTTGGTTGGGGGAGCAGGTGACGACATTTTATCCGGTGATGAAGCAACTGGAGCGCTGGAGCAGGATTGGAATTTCAAGCAGGTCGACGTTCTTATAGGTGGCGATGTCACCAGTCACCGTGTTGTGTTTTCCAAGGCTTCGTTGAACAGTCCATCGGAGGGCGATGATGACGTGCTGTACGGTCAGAGCGGAAGAGACGTTATCAATGGTGGCTGGGGGGCGGATCTTCTTGACGGCGGAACTGACGATGATCATTTGTACGGCGGAGAGGGGGGCGACACTTTAGTTGGCGGGAGTGGCAATGACACATTGCTGGGAGACAACCTTGATTGGGGGGGAGGGCTCCAAAGCAAACACCATGGCAACGATCTGTTGGAGGGGGGGATTGGTAATGATGCTCTTGCCGGGAACGGTGGTAGCGACGTGCTGTATGGAGGTCTCGGCAACGATGTCCTGAAGGGTGATGACGATGTATTGGATGGTGTTGCGGGTGACGCCGCGCATTTCTTCGGACGTGATTTTCTCGATGGTGGAGCAGGCGACGACACGCTCTGGGGCGGCGGTGCTGCTGATTTGCTGTTTGGTGGCGAAGGTAACGAATCGGATGGTCGGCGATTACCACGACCATCCGATTCGTTACCACGGTGATGATCTGCTCGATGGCGGTCTGGGGGACGATACGCTTCGTGGATTAGGTGGCTGTGACACATTAATAGGTGGCCCGGGGGCCGATGCTCTGGATGGCGACGAACCAAACCTGCAATCCGGTGGAACCAACGATGACTACATTCAAGGTGATGCCGGAAATGACACGCTTTGGGGCGGTTTAGGCGCCGATACGCTTTTGGGCGGTGCTGGCGATGACTTGATATCTGGCGACTACGAGCAAACACCTGAAATCGAACATGGCGCAGATTATCTGGACGGTGGTTCAGGCAACGATACATTGCTTGGCGGCGGTGGAGACGACACATTATTTGGCGGTGAGGGTACGGACTTTCTACGCGGTGATTCAGGAAACAATGTGTTTGAAGGCGGAGCCGGTAATGATCACCTGGAGGCGTTAGATGGTGATGATATTTACTATTTCGGAGCCGGTGATGGGCTTGATGTTATAGCCGACGCCGGTGGTAGTAATGTCATGAAATTTGGAGCCGGATTTTCTGCGGAGAATCTGCAAGCGGAAATTCGTCAGATTGAAATGAGCCCGGTATTACGCCTGTCAAATAGAGCGGGTGACACCGTGCTGATAAAAAATCATCAGGCGTGGCATGGCTCAATTTTCAGTTTCAGTGATGGTTCGGTCTTGGGTTACCAGGATGTCATCAATAAAACACTTGCTCCGGTAGTTGGGATCGTCCCGAGGGTAACGGAGGCCACGGATAACAAGGGAAAAACAGAAAACACCAGTGAATCTATGGATGTAGCTGGTATTTCGGTTCAGCCAGCCATTGATGATTCCAGCGAAGAGCATGAGGCGAATGTTGATGGTGGAATTTTTGCAGCTGGAAAATTCTTTGCCGAAGTTGAAGGGAAACGTTCGGCAAGCAGACGAGCGACAGGATTTTCTTTAAATGATCAGGGTGTCTGGGTCAGAAGTCACATCGTAACCACTGATACGGGTTACACCACTTATACAGACCTGATTAATGAAAGTGTCGAGAGCGGAGCTTTGTCTGATCCACCGCAGTGGATGGGTTCGGTATATGGCCGTGCCGTGTATAGCGACAGGCAGACAAGCTCTACATCCCAGACTACTTTCAGAAATGTAAAGGCAGAAGGAGTAATGCCTTCTGCCGTTCATGAGCCACATTATTATCGGTCTGGTTCTGGTAGTGGATTTTCGTTTAAAACAGGGGATGTGATTGTAGAGGATAGAAAAGAATCAGGTTCGATTGAAGGCTGGTACATCTATCCGGCAGGAAGCTTCGGTTCTGGTGAAACTGTCCGTAAAGAGTTTCGATGGAATGTAACAACTGAAACGATCAAGCATAAAATCGTCCAAGGTGACCCCGCCGGCGGGCGAGTAAATCTCGAAGTCGGGAATGTATTTCACGGTGGTGCGGGCGATGACTTGATAGTCGCTTATGCAGGCTCACCGCTTGATTATGGCACCGCGAATGACAGGTTCCCTGGCGCTGTGTTTTCGGCTGGAGCAGGCAACGATACGTTGCTCGGATCGGAAGGTGCCGATTATTTAATCAGCGGTTCAGGGATTGATTGGCTTTACGGTGAAAATGGCGCCGATACCTACAGGGTGCAGAAGCATGCTGGAGCGACGACCATAATCGCGGATGTGCTGACTCCTGTTTTTCTTCGCCCTGAGTTGGGAGTCGCAGGATGGAGAGACGAGTTTGGGGTGGCCGATCAAGATACCGTTATTCTTCCAGATGAAGCGAAGCGTGAGGGGCTGCAATTAAGTTGGGGGGCTGCGTTGCTTGAAACAGTCAATATCGAATTGGCTCCCGATCCGCCCCGTGAGGCCTATCGCCATCCACCTCGGGTGCACATGCTGTATTCGACACTTGATATCAAATGGGGTGGTACTCAGAAAGTTCGCATTGCTTTACCAAATGCGGGAGATATCGAAGGTTCCGGCATTGAAGTTATAAAGTTTTCCGATGGAACGAGCGTCAGTCTGAAGGAACTTTTGGAGGCGAGTCAGCTAGGTCCTGCTCCGGGCACCTATCACAATGGCGTTCTTGTTGATAATACGGTTAGTTTCAAATCTATTCGAGATGGGGGAATCCTGCCGCTTGTAGGTAGTCACGGTAATGACACTTTAAGCGGATCAGGTGAAATCAGAGGTATGCGGGGAGACGATCTACTCTCTGGTAGTGTCGGCAATGATGTGCTTTCGGGGGGCGCAGGTAATGACACATTATCCGGTGGCGCTGGCGATGACATTTATAAATATGATGGTCTCGGCAGGGACGTGATTGATAACACTGGGGGTGGGTTTGATGGGATCGATTTTTCAGCGGTTGGTCTTTCGATTGAACATTTGAGGTTTCACCGCGAGCGGGATGATCTTGTCATCGTGGTGAGTTATGGGATGGCTCCAAAAATTCGAGTCGTCAATCATTTTTCCGGAAATGAAGCGGCTGTTGGTTTTATAAGAGTTCTAGGTGAAGCTAATTCAACTCAAGACTACACAGCGGCTCAACTTGCTGAACGTCTGGATCCTCGCCCTCCGCTACGAGATGTGGAAGATATTTTGATAAAAGAAAACGAGGAGTCATCACTCGCACTGACAGAAATAATAAAGTTTTACGAGTTGAATATTTAACCCTGTTAACGTCAGTCAGACTCTGCCCGCGATAGTGCTAAATAGGCAACTATCGCGGGCAATCTGCGATTCAATACTGCGTCAGATCCGCCAACGGATGCCGCCCCTCCCAAACCTTGTGAAAATGCGCCTCGACCACCGCATCCGGCACACTGCCGACGTCCGGCCAGTGCCAGTGCGGCTTCTGATCCTTGTCGATCAAGCGCGCCCGGACCCCTTCGCTGAACTCCGGATGCCGGCAGCAGTTGAGGCTCAGGGTGTACTCCATCTGAAAAACTTCGGCGAGGGACATGTGCCGCGCGCGGATGATCTGTTCCCAGACCAGATGAGCGGTCAGCGGTGAACCTTCGCTCAGCGTCTTGGCCGCTCGGGCGATGAGCGGATCGCTGCTGTCACGCTGCAGACTGATGGCTTTCCAGGCGCAAGCCACATCGCTGACGTCGAGCAGTTCGTCGATTTGCTGACGACGCGGTAACCACTGCGCTTCGGGCAGTTGCGCCACGGCTTCCTGCTGCAACGCCTTGAGCAGGCTGTTGAGCTGCATCGGCGTCTGTTCCTGCCAGTTCAGTTGCAGCAGGCCTTCGATCAGTTCCGGTTGCTGTTCGTCGAGCAGGAAACGGTCGGCCAGATCCAGATCAATCGCATCACGCCCGTTGATGTGCGCGCCAGTCAGTCCGAGGAACAACCCCAATTTGCCCGGCAGGCGTGACAGGAACCAACTGGCGCCAACGTCCGGATACAGGCCGATGGTGATTTCCGGCATCGCCAAACGGCTGCTCGGCGTGACGATCCGCGTGCTCGCGCCTTGCAACAGTCCCATGCCGCCGCCCAGCACGTAACCGTGACCCCAGCAGATCAACGGTTTCGGGTAGGTGTGCAGGCTGTAATCCAGGCGATATTCCGCAGCGAAAAACTGTGCGGCCAGTGGCGGTACTTCGCCGGGATGGGCGCGACAGGCTTCCACCAGGCTGCGCACTTCACCGCCGGCGCAGAAAGCTTTGGCGCCATTGCCGCGCAGTAAGACGCAGACGATCTGGGGATCTTTGGCCCAGGCGTTCAACTTGTCGCTCAGCGCATTGATCATCGGCAAGGACAGCGCGTTGAGCGATTTTTCAGCGTCCAGGCTGGCGATACCGAGGCGGGCGCCGTCGGTGCCGGTGAGTTCTTCGAAGTGCAGATTCATCGTGACCTCGATCGGGAATTTGAACGATCAGTATGATCGCTGTGTGGGAAAGTGCCGGATCTGCGTCAGATCAATTGACAAGCGTGGTCGGCTTTCCTAGGGTTCGCCCCATTGTTTTTGCCGGGTATGACCATGACTGCTGACGACCGTATCAAACTCGAACCGAGCTGGAAGGAGGCACTGCGTGCTGAATTCGACCAGCCCTACATGGCAGAGTTGCGCAATTTTCTGCAGCAGGAGCGGGCGGCCGGCAAGGAGATCTATCCGCCGGGGCCGCTGATTTTCAATGCGCTGAATTCGACGCCGCTGGATAAAGTCAAAGTGGTGATCCTCGGCCAGGACCCGTATCACGGCCCGGGCCAGGCCCATGGCTTGTGCTTCTCGGTGCAACCGGGCGTGCCGGCGCCGCCGTCGCTGGTCAACATCTATAAAGAGTTGAAACGCGATCTGAACATCGACATCCCCAATCACGGTTACTTGCAGAGTTGGGCCGATCAGGGCGTGTTGATGCTCAACACTACCATGACGGTGGAACGCGCCAACGCCAATGCGCACAAGGACAAAGGCTGGCAGTTCTTTACTGACCGGATCATTGAACTGGTCAGCGAACAGCAGCCGCATCTGGTGTTTATGCTGTGGGGCGCCCATGCGCAGAGCAAACAGAAGTTGATCGATGCGACCAAGCACCTGGTGCTGACATCGGTGCATCCGTCACCGTTGTCGGCGTATCGCGGCTTTCTCGGTTGCGGGCACTTCAGCCGGACCAACAAGTTTCTTGAGCAGAATGGCGAGACACTGATCGAGTGGCGTTTGCCGCCGGTTTGATGGCTTGACCGGGTTGGCCCCTTCGCGAGCAAGCCCGCTCCCACAAAGGATGTGTGGTGTTCACATAATGTGTGGCAACCACAGAGCCCATGTGGGAGCGGGCTTGCTCGCGAAGCAGGCAACTCGGTCTGTCAGTTGTTACTCGGGATTACGATTCCAGTACTTGAACAGCGGCTCCGCCAGAAACAGCACAAACAACAGCCGCATCACCTGCATCGCCGTCACCAGTGGCACCGACAGTTGTAGCGTCTCCGCCGTCAGGCTCATCTCGGCAATACCACCGGGCATCATGCCCAAGGTCAGCGAGCGCAGATCCAGATGGGTCAGCGCACTCAAACCCAACGCCGCGAATGTCGCTATCAACATGGTCAGCACCGTGCCAATCAGTGTGCGGCCCATGAACGATGGCGCACGCCGGAAGAACTGTCGGTTGAAGTGGCAGCCTAGGCCGCTGCCGATCAGCCACTGGCCAATCTGACTGCCGCCATTGGGCAAACCGATGTGCAGATCCCAGCCGATGCTCACTGCCGCACTTACCAGCAACGGCCCGAACAGCCACGGATTGGGTTGCCGCAGCCGCTCCCAGATCCACGCCGCCAAGGCACCCGCCGGAAACAGAATTGCCAGCCAGCGCCAATCGACGCTGCCGGCATGAGAAATCGGCGTGCCGTCGCCAAGCAGATATTTGAACGCCGCCGGCACACACAAAACCACCACCAACACCCGCAGACTCTGCCCCGCCGCAACATGGCTGAGCATCGCGCCATTGCGCGCGCCGAGGTTGACCATCTCTCCGGAACCACCGGGCATGCTGGAGAAAAACGCGGTGGCGCGATCCTCACCCGTGCGGCGCATCAACCACACGCCCACCACCGCCGACAGGCTGGTGACCAGTGCGCCAAAAAAGATCAAACCGAAATGACTCAGCACCTGCTCCATCACCACCGGGGTGAAGTGCAGGCCGATGCCGATCCCGACAATCCACTGGCCGCATTTGCGCCCGCCAGGGATTTCCGTGAGTTGCCACGGGGTCAGGCAGCGCACCAGGATGATCGCCAGCAACGAGCCGACCATCCACGGCAGCGGCCAGCCGATCTGGCTGGCGACAAAGCCGCCAAGCAGACCGACCAGCGGGGTTCCCCACCAGGTTTTGAAGGACCGATCAGACATCGGCAACGGCGCGACGGGCGACCGAGCGTTTGCGCCAGATACGCAGCAGCGGCATGAACAGCATGATCGCCGTCAGCACCCAGACACCGAAGGTGATCGGGCTCGACCAGAGGATCTCCAGCGCACCGTTGGAAATCGACAGCGCACGACGCAGGTTCTGCTCCATCAAACCGCCGAGGATGAAACCCAGCAGCACTGGCGACAACGGGAAGTCGAGCTTGCGCAGGATGTAGCCGAAGATGCCGATGCCGACCATCAGGAACAGGTCGAACGTGGTGGCGTGCACCGCGTAGACGCCAATCCCGGTGATGATCGCGATCACGGGTACCAGTGCCCAGTTCGGCACGGCGAGGATGCGGGTGAAGATGCGGATCATCGGGATGTTGAGGATCACCAGCATGATGTTGGCGATGAACAACGAGGCGATCAGGCCCCAGACGATGTCCGGTTGTTGTTGGAACAGCAGCGGCCCCGGGGTGATGTTGTACAGCGACAAGGCGCCGATCATCACCGCCGTGGTGCCCGAACCCGGAACGCCCAGCGTCAGCATCGGCACCAGTGCGCCACAGGCCGAAGCACCGATGGCGGTTTCCGGAGCAGCAAGACCACGGGCGTCGCCCTCACCGAATTTGCCACTGGCACCGGCGATGCGTTTTTCGGTCATGTAGGCCACGGCGCTGGCCAGCGTCGCGCCGGCACCCGGCAGCACGCCCATGATGAAACCGAGCAGGCCGCAACGGATGTTCACCACGAACACCGACGATGCTTCCTTGAAGTTGAACATCATCCGCCCGGTGGCTTTCACCGCTTCCTGACCGCGATGGGTTTTCTCCAGCAGCAACAGGATTTCGCTGATCGAGAACAGACCCAGCACCAGCACCACGAATTGAATGCCGTCAGTCAGGTGAATGTTGTCGCCAGTGAAGCGGTACACGCCGCTGTTGGCGTCGATGCCGACGCTCGACAGGAACAGACCGATTAGCGCCGCAATAAACGTCTTCAACGGTCGGTCACCGGCCATGCCGCCCAGGCAGACAATCGCAAACACCATCAACACGAAGTATTCCGCCGGGCCGAAGGCAATCGCCCATTTAGCCAGCAGCGGGGCGAACAGCACCATGCCACAAGTGGCGATGAATGCGCCGATGAACGAGCTCCATGCCGACAGCGACAACGCCACACCGGCCAAGCCTTTGCGGGCCATCGGATAGCCGTCGAGGGTGGTCATTACGGTGGACGCTTCGCCCGGAATGTTCAGCAGAATCGAACTGATCCGACCGCCGTATTCGCAACCCAGATACACCGCTGCCAGCAGGATCAGTGCCGACTCCGGTGGCAGACCCAGGGCAAACGCGATCGGGATCAACAGTGCCACGCCGTTGATCGGGCCAAGGCCCGGCAACAGGCCGACGACGGTGCCGATCAGGGTGCCGCACAGCGCGGTCACGAGGTTATAGGGACTCAGCGCGACGCCGAAACCCTGACCCAAATAGCCAAGCGTATCCATATCAGTTCTCCAGAACGTCGAGGAGGCCGAGGGGCAGCGGAACGTCCATCAGACGGTCGAACAGCAGGTACAGACCGATCGCCATCAGCGTGGTGACCACGATGCTTGGCATCCAGCGACCGCCATACAGGCGCGCCATCGGAATACCGATCAGGATGCTGCTGAGGATGAAACCCAACGGTTCGAAGAGACCGGCGAACACCAGCAACAGCGCGACGCAAATGCCGATCTTGGTCAGGGTTTCGCGATCCAGTGGCGGCTCGTCTTCACTGTGTTTGATCGGGGCCGGGCGGAACACCATGTACAGCAGCGCCGCGCCCATCAGGCCGAGCATCAGCAGGGGAAAGGCTCGCGGGCCCACCGGTTCGTAGGAAAAAGCCGCTTGATACGGCCACGCCATCAGGGCCAGGCCGGCACAGGCCAGCAACAGTATCGAGGCGAAAATGCGTTGAATAAGCATGGGAGCTCCTGTGCCGCGTCCCCGTCATAGGGAACGCAGCCGCTAGACAGAGGCGATCACTGGATCAGGCCGAACTCTTTGGCCAGCACTTTGTAGTCGGCGACCTGCTTCTTCACGTAGGTGTCGAGTTCCGCGCCGGTCATGGCGAACGGGAACAGTTCACGCTGATCGCGCAGCTTGGCGAACTCGTTGGAGGCCAGCAGTTTGTCGAACGCGTCTTTCCACCAGGCGTAGTCTTCGTCGCTGACTTTTGGCCCCAGGTAGAAGCCACGCACCACAGGCCAGACGATGTCGTAGCCTTGTTCCTTGGCGGTCGGGATGTCTTTCATTTCCGGCTCGTCGAGACGCTTCTCGGAGAACACCGCGAGCAGACGCATGTCACCGCTCTGGATGTGCGGCATGGAGTCGGAGATGTCGGTGCTACCGACCTGAATGTGCCCGCCGAGCAGCGCGGTGGCAATTTCGCCGCCACCTTCGAGGGCAACGTAACGCAGGTCACGCGGGTTGATCCCGGCAGCCTTGGCGATCAGCGCGGTCTGCATCCAGTCCTGACTGCCGACGGTGCCGCCGGAACCAATCACCACGGAGCCTGGATCTTTCTTCAGCGCCTGCACGAGATCGTCGAGGGTCTTGTAGGGCGAATCGCTTTTCACGGCGATGGCACCGTAGCTGGTGCCGACCGCTGCCAACCAACGCACGTTGGTCTCATCGAAACGACCGAACTTGCCTTGGGCCAGGTTCAGCAGCGAACCGCTGGACCACGCCACCAGCGTGCCGGCGTCGGCCGGCCGTTGCGCAACCACGGCGTTGTACGCCACCGCGCCGACACCGCCGGGCATGTAGGTGACGCGCATCGGTTTGCTCAGCAGTTTTTCGTTGACCAGCGCGCTCTGCGCCAGTTTGCAGGTCAGGTCAAAACCACCGCCGGGGGAGGCCGGGGCGATGCATTCCGGGCGTTTCGGTTCGGCCATGAGTTGGCCGGCAAACAGCATGACGCCAGCGGCTAGAGCAACTTTACGCAGTGACAAATTCATTGGTTTCTCCACGGTCTTGTTGTTGTAAGGGCTTCATGTAGGAGCTGCCGCAGGCTGCGATCTTTTGATCTTTTGATCACAGCGCCCGGCGTTTCAATCAATCACCAAAGGGCAACGCTATAGCTCACCAACAACCGCACTTCATCAGCATCGCGAGCGGAGTAATTGGAGCGATAAGTGGCATTACGCAAACGCACGGCGACATCCTTCAAGGCGCCGCTTTGTACTACATATTTGATCTCGGTGTTGCGCTCCCACTCTTTGCCTTCTTCACCGTTCTTGAGCTTGATGTTGTCACCGCTCAAGTAGCGGCTCATGAAGGACAGGCCGGGAATCCCGAGTTTGGCGAAGTCAAAGTCGTAGCGTGCTTGCCACGAGCGCTCTTCGGCGCCAGCGAAATCGTTGATCTGCACGAAGTTGACCAGATACGGGTCGCTGCCATCGACATACGGGAAGGCGCTGTCGCCGGACATGTGCTGATAACCGGCGCTGAACTTGTGGCCGCTCAGGGCGTAGCTGACCAGACCGTTGAGCGAGCGGTTGTCGATCTTGCCGCCACGGGCCGCGCCCTGATCGTCACTGACCGCGAAGCGCAGGTCGGTGGCGAAGGTGCCGGGGCCCATCGGCCGCGAGGCGACCAGGCCGAAGAAGTGCTGGTTGTAGACTTCGTCGAGTTGCGCGAAGTGGTAGCTGCCGGTGATCTTGTCGGTGAACTTGTAGTCTACGCCGCCAAAATCGAAGTGCTTGCCGGCAGCGGTGCCGGCGAAGCGGCTGTTCTTGTTGTTGAGGGCGATGTCCTCGAAATCGGTGCTGTCGCGATCCTTGGCTTTCTCCAGGCGGCCGCCGGTGAAAGTCAGGTTTTTGATTTCCCTTGAGGTCAGCAGGCCGCCTTCAAAGGTCTGCGGCAGGATGCGTCCGTCGTTGGGTTTGAGGATCGGCAGTTCGGGAATCAGGCTGCCGATTTTCAGTTCCGTGGCGGAGATTTTTACTTTGCCGGTCAGGCCGACTTTCGAATATTCATCCGCTGCGCGCCCGTCGTCGTGGGTTGGCAACAGGCCGGTGCCGGTGCGATCCGGACTCGAATCGAGTTTTACGCCAAGCATGCCCAATGCATCGACACCGAACCCCACGGTGCCATCGGTGTAGCCCGATTGCAGATTGAGCATGAAGCCCTGGGCCCACTCGTCGCGCTTGGATTGCTGGGCACTGGTGCCATCGCGAAAGTCACGGTTGAAATACATGTTGCGGGTTTCGAACGTGGCGCTGCTGTCTTCGATGAAGTCGGCAAAACTCAACGGCGAAAAACCGGCGAGGGCGGCGGCACTGGCGAGAGCGGTATGGCTGAAACGGGAAGGGCGAACAGGCATAAGAGCCCTAGGCTGCATGGACGGCATGCGGGTGTACTCCGTTTATTGTTCTTATTGGTCGAAAACGCTTCGTGGCGTTTTTCGTAACGCTGTGTGGCAGCAGCGACGGCAGTCGAAACTGTCCGTAAACCGACTCTAACGGCCCAACCTTTCGCTAACCTTTCAGCAGACTTTCACGGTTTTCGGGCTTCACAGCGGCGGTTGCGGCTGTAAACTCCGCGGCAAAGCGTGGCGCCGGCCATCCCTGAACGAGGTAAAAACCCATGCGTGTCCTGCTCGTCGAAGACCATCTGCAACTGGCCGAAAGTGTCGCCCAGGCGCTCAAGAGCACCGGTCTGACCGTGGATGTGTTGCACGATGGCGTGGCCGCCGACCTGGCGCTCGGCAGCGAGGAATACGCCGTGGCGATCCTTGATGTAGGGCTGCCGCGCATGGATGGTTTTGAGGTGCTGGCACGGTTGCGTGCGCGGGGCAAAAATCTGCCGGTGCTGATGCTGACCGCGCGCAGTGACGTGAAAGACCGGGTGCACGGCCTCAATCTTGGCGCTGACGATTACCTCGCCAAACCTTTCGAACTGACTGAACTGGAGGCGCGGGTCAAAGCCCTGTTGCGCCGCAGTGTGCTGGGCGGCGAGCGCCAGCAGCGCTGCGGCGTGCTGGCCTATGATCTCGACACCCGGCGTTTCACCCTCGGCGAAGAATTGCTGACGCTGACGTCCCGCGAGCAAGCCGTGCTCGAAGCGCTGATCGCCCGGCCGGGGCGGGTGATGAGCAAGGAGCAACTGGCCGCGCAGGTATTCGGCCTCGACGAAGAAGCCAGCCCCGACGCCATCGAGATCTACGTCCACCGCTTGCGCAAGAAACTCGACGGTCAACCGGTGGCCATCGTGACCTTCCGTGGCCTCGGCTATCTGCTGGAAAGCCGCGATGCATAAGCCCAGCAGCCTGCGCTGGCGGTTGCTGTGGAACCTCGCGCTGTTGTTGGTGGTGCTGATGCTCGCCAGCGGCTTGAGCGCTTACTGGAATGGCCGCGAAGCGGCGGACACCGCGTATGACCGCACCTTGCTGGCCTCGGCGCGCACAATTGCTGCCGGCCTGTCGCAACGTGACGGCACGCTCAGCGCCGACGTGCCTTACGTGGCCCTCGACACGTTCGCCTACGACAGCGCCGGGCGCATTTATTATCAGGTCAACGACATTCACCAGAAGCTGATTTCCGGCTACGAAAACCTGCCCGGTCCACCGCCCGGTACGCCTAGAACAGACGACTATCCGGCGCTGGCGCGTTTCTACAACGCCACTTACAACGGCCAGAATGTGCGGGTGGTGAGCCTGCTCAAAGCCGTGACTGAACCGAACATGAACGGCATGGCGGAAATTCGCGTCGCCGAAACCGACGAGGCCCGGGTCAGCATGGCCCGCAGTCTGGCCGCCGACACCTTGTTGCGTTTGGGCATGCTGGCGATTGGCGCGTTGCTGTTGGTCTGGTTCGCCGTCAGCGCGGCATTGCGACCGCTGGAGCGTTTGCGCACGGCGGTGGAAGAACGCCAGCCCGACGACTTGCGGCCCTTGCCGCTGGTGGAAGTGCAGCATGAGCTTTGGCCGCTGGTGCGCGGGCTCAACCATTTCACCGAGCGCCTGCGCGGCCAGTTCGAGCGGCAGGCGCAGTTCATCGCCGATGCGGCGCATGAGTTGCGTACGCCATTGGCAGCGTTGAAGGCACGGCTGGAATTGGGCCTGCGCTCGAATGAACCCGAAACTTGGCGCACGACTCTCGAATCATCCGCGCAAAGCACGGACCGCCTGACCCATCTGGCCAATCAGTTGCTATCGCTGGCCCGCGTCGAAAACGGCGCCCGGGCGATTGCCGAGGGCGGTGCGCAGTTACTCGATTTGAGTCAGTTGGCTCGGGAACTGGGCATGGCCATGGCGCCGCTGGCGCACAAACGCGGCGTGGCGCTGGCGCTTGAGGCGGACGAGCCGGTGTGGCTGCGCGGGGAGCCGACGCTGCTCAATGAGTTGCTGAGCAATCTGGTGGACAACGCGCTGGCGCACACGCCACCGGGCGGCAATGTGATCTTGCGCGTGACGGCGCCGGCGGTGCTTGAGGTTGAAGACGACGGGCCGGGCATTCCACTGGAAGAGCGCGATCGGGTGTTTGAACGGTTCTACCGGCGTAATCAGCAGGTGGCCGGTTCCGGGTTAGGCCTGGCGATTGTCGGCGAGATCTGCCGGGCGCATCTGGCGCAGATCAGTTTGCATGATGGTGAGCGGGCGGGGTTGAAGGTGCGGGTCAGTTTTATCGCCGGGTGATTCTGCGGTGTTCTTGCCGGCATCTTCGCGAGCAGGGGGAATGCATTCCAATGTGGGAGCGAGCCTGCTCGCGAAGGGCGCGCCGCGGTTCTCGATCAGTAAAACATCGTCCGCGATTCTTCCAGATCCTCGCACATCGCCTTGTTCTCCGGATCGATTCCAAGCTTCCTGAATGCCGGAACGCTGAGCGGATCAATGCGCGCGAATGGATGATCGGTGCCCTTGTGGCAATACAGGCTCGCCACCTGCACCAGATCGACGTAGTCGATCTCTTTCGAGTCGCGTTTGAAGTCCTGATAGCGCCCCGGCAATTCCACCAGTCGCTCCGGAAACTCCCAGACCCGCAACAGTTTGTCGCCGAGCAGCGGATGAATACGGTCGATCACATGGTTGAGACTGACCGGATCCGACAGCAGTTCGTAGTGGTCTTCGGCGTAGGTCAGAATCGGCAGCACGCCGATCTGATGCACCAGTCCACCCAGCGCCGCCTGATCAGGTTTGAGCTGGGTGTAGCGGCGACACAACGCGTAGCTGGCTCCGGCGATTTCCAGGCTCTTGCGCCAGACGTCGCGCATTTTCTGTTCGACCACCTCGGAACTGGCGTGGAAAATCTGCTCCATCACCAGGCCGATCGCCAGGTTGCTACTGTAGTTGATGCCCAGTCGGGTGATGGCGGTGTGCAGGTCGGTGACTTCCTGCGCCGCACGCAGCAGGGGGCTGTTGACCACTTTGATCAGCCGTGCCGAAAGCGCGGTGTCTCGGCCGATCACTTTGCTCAGGTCGCTGACGCTGATTTCCGGATCTTCTGCAGCCTTGCGAATTTGCAGGGCCACCTCCGGCAACGTAGGCAGAACGAGGTCATCGTTATTGATGGCCTCAACCAAATCCTGTTGGACCTTATCCGCCAGTTCGCTCATTTAGACTCTCTAGGGTGTTGCAACAAAGGCTACGATCAGCGCTGGATTTCGCGGTCGCGATCCAGTTCGTAGGGCAAATCGAGCAAATGCAGCGCGGGCCCTTCAAGGGTGCCCAGATGCAGATCGCCCGCTTCGGCAGCTTCGGCCTGCAACACTGCCAGGAGTTCAATGTTTTGCCCGGCGTTGGCCGCCATAACGACTTCGCCGATCGAACTGTTGTGGCTCGGCGCAAACAACTGGGTGCCGGGTTCCGGCAATTGCTCGGTGTCCAGGCTCAAGCGATACAGACGGCGCTTGAGTTTGCCCAGGTATTGCATGCGCGCGACGATTTCCTGGCCGGTGTAGCAGCCTTTCTTGAAACTCACGCCGCCGACGGCTTGCAGGTTGAGCATCTGCGGGATGAACAGCTCGCGGGTGGTCGGCATGACCTGGCCGATACCGGCGCGGATCTGGCCGAGCAGCCACTGATTCAGCTCACCTTCTGGCAGGGTTGCGGCCAACTTGCCTTTGATGGTTTCGGCTTGGTCGGCTGGCACCCAGAGTTCGGCGCGATCCGGTGAGACGCGAATAGCGATCAGGCCTGCGTTGCGCACGATGCTGTCGGTTTCGGCCGGCAAATCGAGGCCGAGGTTGCTAAGCGCTATATCGCCTGACCTCAGGCCAAAGCGCATCCAGGCAGCACTTTCGTCAGTCAGCTTGGATTTGGAGAACACCGCGTACTTTTTCAGGTCCGCCAGTTGCGGTTCGAGCAGTTCGCTGGCCATCGCCAGCAGCACGCCGTCACCTTCCAGCAGAATGCGGAAACTCGACTGCATCCGGCCTTTCTGCGTGCAGCGCGCGCCAAGGCTGGCCTGGGTATCGCTCAGGTAATTGATATTGCAGGTCAGCTGGCCTTGCAGGAATTTTCCGGCATCCGCGCCGCGAACCGCGAGAACGCCTTCATGAGACAGGGTGCAGAAAAAAGCAGAATCGGCCATGGGTCATCGCAGGGTAAATAGACTGGGGCACATCATAAGGGGGTGCTGTTGAAATGGGTAGTTGATAAAGGATCAGTGGTGCCCGACCAAAGCCGACTGTGCGAGCCGCTTCGGGGCTGTATACTTGCCGCCAAATTTGAGGAGGGCTCCATGGTCGAACAAGTTGAACTCAATCGCCTCTTTTGGCACAGCCGTCGCGGCATGCTTGAACTTGACGTGTTGCTGGTGCCGTTCGTGAAAGAGGTTTATGCAGACCTGAATCAGGTGGATCGCGATTTGTACGTGCGCCTGCTGGAGTGCGAGGATCAAGACATGTTCGGCTGGTTCATGGAGCGCAGCGAGTCTGAAGATCCCGAGCTGCAGCGCATGGTTCGCATGATCCTGGATCGTGTCCAGCCCAAGTAATACGTTCGAATGCCGCTGGCATGCCTCACGGCAGTTGCTGGCGGCGTATCTGTTGGCCCAGGCGTTCGCGCTGGGTTCGTTGTTTCTGCTTTCGATTCCTCTCTGGGCGAGCCTGCTCGGTGCTTTCGGCTGCTTGCTGCACGGTTTTTGGGTGTTGCCACGGCAGGTTCTGTTGAGCCATCCCCAGGCTTTTTGCGGCTTGCGTCGCGATGCTGATGGCTGGCAACTGTGGAATCAGGCGGATGGCTGGCAAGCCGTGCAGCTGCGACCAGACAGCCTGGCGCTGCCGCTGATCGTGGTGCTGCGTTTTCGCATGCACGGAGAATGGCGGGTCAGATCGATCTGCGTACCCCACGACTCGCAGGCGGCGGACTTGCACCGACGCCTGCGAGTGCGGCTCAAGTTCAGCCGACGTAGGTGGGCGGCACCAGAATAGTGTCGAGTGCCTCGGGCAGCAGATCCGGATAGTCGAGGGTGTAATGCAGGCCACGACTTTCCTTGCGCTCCATGGCTGAGCAAATCATCAGCTCAGCGACCTGGGCGAGATTGCGCAGCTCGATCAGATCGCGGCTGACTTTGTAGTTGCTGTAGAACTCGTCGATCTCGTCCAGGAGCAGGCGCACGCGATGTTGCGCCCGCTGCAGGCGCTTGTTGGTGCGCACGATGCCGACGTAGTCCCACATGAATCGGCGAAGCTCGTCCCAGTTGTGCGCAATGATCACGTCTTCGTCGGAGTCGGTGACTTGGCTGGCATCCCAGACGGGCAGGGCGCTTGGCACTGTTACAACATCGAGTTGCGCCAGAATGTCCGCCGCGGCCGAGCGTGCGTAAACGAAACATTCCAGCAGCGAGTTGCTGGCCATGCGGTTGGCACCGTGCAGGCCGGTGAAACTGGTTTCGCCGATGGCATATAAACCCGGCACATCGGTGCGGCCGTTTTGGTCGACCATCACGCCGCCGCAGGTGTAATGCGCCGCCGGTACGACCGGAATTGGCTGTTTGGTGATGTCGATGCCGAAACCGAGGCAGCGCTCATAGACCGTCGGGAAGTGCGTTTTAATGAACGCTTCTGGCTTGTGGCTGATGTCGAGATAGACGCAGTCGACGCCAAGACGCTTCATTTCATGGTCAATCGCCCGGGCGACGATGTCGCGCGGGGCCAGTTCGGCGCGCTTGTCGAAGCGATACATGAAGCGTTCGCCGTTCGGCAGTTTCAAGTGCGCGCCTTCGCCACGCAGGGCTTCGGTGATCAGGAAGCTCTTGGCCTGCGGGTGATACAGGCAAGTGGGGTGGAACTGATTGAATTCGAGATTCGCCACCCGGCAGCCCGAGCGCCAGGCCATGGCGATGCCATCACCGCAGGCGCCGTCGGGGTTGCTGGTATAGAGGTAGACCTTGGCTGCGCCGCCCGAGGCCAGAATTACAAAGCGTGCGCCGTAGGTGTCGACTTCGCCGGTGGCGCGGTTCAGCACATAGGCGCCGAGGCAGCGCTCGCCGTCCAGGCCCAGGCGCCGTTCGGTTATCAGATCGACGGCAACCCGCTGTTCGAGCAGCTCGATGTTCGAACGTTCTTTGGCTTGGGCGAGCAAGGTTTTGAAGATCGCGGCGCCGGTGGCATCGGCCGCATGGATGATGCGCCGATGGCTGTGGCCACCTTCGCGGGTCAGGTGGAATTCGAAACCGCCATCTTCGGTGCCGGATTGTTCGTCGCGGGTGAACGGTACGCCTTGATCGATCAGCCATTGGATCGCTTCGCGGCTGTGCTCGACGGTGAAGCGTACGGCGTCTTCGTGGCACAGACCGCCGCCCGCGTTCAAGGTGTCATCGACGTGGGATTCGACAGTATCGGTGTCGTCCAGAACCGCAGCGACACCACCCTGAGCCCAGAACGTCGAACCGTTGGCGAGATCGCCCTTGCTCAATACGGCAATGCGCAAATGACCCGGCAGGGTCAGCGCAAGACTCAAACCGGCAGCACCGCTGCCAATGACCAGAACATCGTGTTGGAACTGTTGGCTCATTTCAGGATTCCGCTCAAAGCGACCCGGATCGGGGTTGGCGCAAGACAGCTGGTTCGGCGAGTCAAGACAGCCACACAGCCCACTAGTATATAGAGGGGTGGGGCGGCACAATAGCCGGGCCCAGATGGCATTGTGAAACTACCGTGACGGAAAAAACCGGGTGCTTCGTCGGAAGTTTTTTTCCAGGGTTCTGGGAAAAGGCGACTGTATCGGCACTGAAACAGGTTTTTTCACCCCAGGGTTGCCCAATGTCGGGTGGATACGGCTATAAATAATTGGAACTTTTGCCAAAGGCCCAAGATCAATAGTCGGTGCCAGAAACAAGGGACAGTGTCGGCTTCAGTGCGGAATCTGCGGTTGGGTTCCTGTCGGCGAAACCGATGACAAGATTATTCGCGCAGCCGGTTTATCCCGAGCTGCGTTTTTCGTGCGTGCCAAATCAGAGCCCGCAGGAAACTTGCTTGGAGGGGGAGAACTTTTGCGAAAAGCCCGAGTCTATGTTTGCAAGTCTGGTCGTTTAGTTGTGCAAGTCTCCTTCGGGCTTATCGAGGAGTGTTCATGCTAACCCAGGAAGAGGATCAGCAGCTGGTCGAACGCGTTCAGCGTGGCGACAAGCGAGCTTTCGATCTGCTGGTGCTGAAATATCAGCACAAAATTCTCGGGTTGATCGTGCGTTTCGTGCACGACACCCATGAAGCCCAGGACGTGGCTCAAGAAGCCTTTATCAAGGCGTATCGAGCACTTGGAAACTTTCGCGGCGACAGTGCGTTTTATACGTGGCTATACCGTATTGCCATTAACACGGCAAAGAATTACCTCGTTTCCCGTGGCCGTAGGCCGCCGGATAGCGATGTAAGTTCTGAAGATGCAGAGTTCTACGACGGCGATCATGGCCTCAAGGATCTCGAGTCACCAGAACGTGCACTGCTGCGGGATGAGATCGAAGGCACCGTCCATCGAACCATTCAGCAACTGCCAGAGGATTTGCGTACGGCTTTAACTTTACGTGAATTCGATGGTCTGAGTTACGAGGACATTGCGAGCGTCATGCAATGTCCGGTGGGTACCGTGCGCTCCCGGATTTTCCGCGCTCGGGAGGCCATCGATAAAGCCCTGCAGCCGTTGCTGCAGGAAAACTGAGACAGCGGCGACAGCCAAGAGAGGAACGCCATGAGTCGTGAAGCCCTGCAGGAATCGCTGTCCGCAGTGATGGATAACGAAGCGGACGAACTGGAATTACGTCGGGTGATTAATGCACTGGACGACGTAGAAACCCGTGAGACCTGGGCCCGTTACCAGATCGCTCGGGCAGCCATGCACAAGGATCTGCTGCTTCCGCGTCTGGATATCGCTGCGGCAGTGTCTGCTGCGCTCGAAGACGAAACGGCCCCGGCCAAAGTATCCCGTAGCCCATGGCGTAACCTTGGTCGTCTGGCTGTTGCAGCCTCGGTGACGGTTGCCGTTCTGGCGGGTGTTCGCCTTTACAATCAGGACGAAATTGCTGGTGTCGAATTGGCGCAGCAATCCAATCAGCCAACTTTGGCTACACCACAAGTCAAAGGCCCGGCTGTTCTGGCAGGCTACAGTGAGAGCTCGGAAGCCACTGGCCCGATGGCCAACGGCGTATTGCAAGGTCAGCCTGGGTGGCATGATCAGCGTCTGCCAGGTTACCTGCGTCAGCACGCTCAGCAGGCTGCACTCAAAGGTACTGAAAGCGCCCTGCCATATGCGCGTGCAGCAAGCCTGGAAAACCGTTAAGGAGGATCATGCGCGCCATACCTCTACTTTCGCTTCTGCTCAGTGGCTGGTTCATTGTTCCAGCCCACGCCGATGAGGCCCAAGACTGGTTGACCCGTCTGGGCCAGGCCGAGCAGCAGCAAAGCTTTCACGGTACTTTCGTTTACGAACGTAACGGTAGTTTTTCTACTCACAATATCTGGCATCGTGTCCAGAACGGTCAGGTCCGCGAGCGTTTACTTCAGCTCGACGGTTCGGCGCAGGAAGTCGTGCGCATCGATGGGCATACTCAATGCGTCAGCGGCACCCTGATTGCCGGTTTGGGAGATTCTCCCAACACGGCCGCTCGTCCTCTCGATCCTCAAAAGCTTAAGAGCTGGTATGACCTTGCCGTGATTGGCAAGTCGCGCGTGGCTGGACGAGACGCAGTAATCGTCTCGCTGACGCCTCGTGATCAGCATCGTTACGGGTTTGAGTTACATCTGGACAAGAAGACCGGGCTGCCACTGAAGTCGTTGTTGTTGAACGACAAGGGGCAGTTACTTGAGCGGTTCCAGTTCACCAGTCTTGATACTGACAATGTGCCTTCGGATAAAGATTTGCTGGCCGACGCCGACTGCAAGCCGATTACGATCGACAGCGACAAGGCCTCTGCCGTGAAAACGACTCAGGACTGGCACTCCGACTGGCTGCCGCCGGGCTTTGAGCTCACCAGCAGCACCTCGCACAAAGACCCGGAAACCAAAGCTCAGGTCAACAGCCTGATGTACGACGATGGCTTGGCCCGCTTCTCGGTTTTTCTTGAACCTTTGAATGGCGCTACCGTCACCGACACCCGGACTCAACTTGGCCCGACGGTGGCAGTATCCCGGCGCCTGACCACGCCGGAAGGCGAAATGATGGTGACGGTGGTCGGTGAAATTCCGATCGGCACCGCTGAACGAATCGCGCTGTCGATGCGAAAGAAAGATGGCACTGCAACCAGCAAGCAGTGAGCTGATTCCAGTCATACCCACTTCGTCGTCGAGACGTAGAAATGTTTGCTGAGCATTTTCATTTGCAAATCACCTGAAAGTTTTTTATAGGTCAGAGCCTCACGGCTCTGGCCTTGTTTGTCGTTCCTGGAATAAAACGGCTCGCCTGTGGTTTTCGGTGTCCCTTGTTCCATATCGCTTAAACCTGCTCGTCGTAACGGGAGCTGTATGTCGATACCTAGCTTGAAATCTTATCTCTCCATCTTCGCCACTGTGCTGCTGCTTGGGCAGGCTGTACCTGCCGCCCAAGCGGCCGATCTGCCTGATTTCACCCAACTGGTCGAACAAGCTTCGCCTGCCGTGGTGAACATCAGCACCACGCAGAAACTGCCGGATCGTAAAGTGAACCAGCAGATGCCTGACCTCGAAGGCCTGCCGCCAATGCTGCGCGAGTTCTTCGAACGCGGCATGCCGCCTCAGCAGCGTTCGCCGGGTGGTGGTCGCCAGCGTGAAGCGCAATCGCTGGGTTCGGGCTTCATCATCTCTTCGGATGGCTACATCCTGACCAACAACCATGTGATTGCCGATGCTGACGAAATCCTCGTCCGTCTGGCCGATCGCAGTGAAATGAAAGCCAAGCTGATCGGTACTGACCCGCGCTCCGACGTGGCCCTGCTGAAAATCGAAGGCAAGGATCTGCCGGTGCTCAAGCTCGGCAAATCCCAGGATTTGAAGGCCGGCCAATGGGTGGTGGCAATCGGTTCGCCATTCGGCTTTGACCACACTGTGACCCAAGGCATCGTCAGTGCCGTGGGCCGTAGCCTGCCGAACGAGAACTATGTGCCGTTCATCCAGACCGACGTGCCAATCAACCCGGGTAACTCCGGTGGCCCACTGTTCAACCTGAACGGTGAAGTGGTCGGGATCAACTCGCAGATCTACACCCGCTCCGGTGGCTTCATGGGTGTGTCGTTCGCGATTCCTATCGATGTGGCAATGGATGTTTCCAATCAACTGAAGAACGGTGGCAAAGTCAGTCGTGGCTGGTTGGGTGTGGTCATCCAGGAAGTGAACAAGGATCTGGCCGAGTCGTTCGGTCTGGAGAAACCGGCCGGTGCGCTGGTTGCCCAGATTCAGGACGACGGCCCGGCAGCCAAGGGCGGTCTGCAAGTGGGTGACGTGATCCTCAGCATGAATGGCCAGCCGATTGTCATGTCTGCTGACCTGCCACACTTGGTCGGCGCTTTGAAGGCTGGCGCGAAAGCCAATCTGGAAGTGATTCGTGAAGGCAAACGCAAAAACGTCGAGCTGACGGTTGGCGCGATCCCGGACGAAGACAAAGAGCTGGGTGCATTGCTGAAGTCCGGTGCGGAAACCAACAGCAATCGTCTTGGTGTTTCGGTGGGCGAATTGACCGCCGAGCAGAAGAAAACCTACGACCTTAAAGGTGGTGTGGTGATCAAGGAAGTGCAGGACGGTCCTGCGGCCCTGATCGGTCTGCAGCCAGGCGATGTCATCACGCACCTGAACAACCAGGCCATCGGTTCCTCCAAGGAGTTCGCCGAGATCGCCAAGGCACTGCCGAAGAATCGCTCGGTGTCGATGCGGGTTCTGCGCCAAGGTCGCGCGAGTTTCATCACCTTCAAACTGGCTGAATAACCGCTGGTAAATAAAAAGAAACCGCCTCGAAAGAGGCGGTTTTTTTATGTCTGAGGTTTTGTGTCGTAAAGAAGGCTCAGCCCATCATGTCCTTGACCATCCGCTCCTGCTCCATCAGCTCACGCTGGCGGGCATCGATCCGTGAGGAAAGCGGGAAGTTGCTGCCCGCCTTGCGCTTGGCAAAGTCGAGCTGCTGGATCGCCTGACGATAATCGCCAACCAGGGCAAAGTATTCGGCGCGCGCCTGGTGCAGGCCGATGATGTTGCCCGACAGGCCGCGGGTTTCGGCAACCTGATACCAGACGTCCGGATCATCCGGACGTGACTTGAGCAGGCTTTCCAGCGCCTTCTCGGCATCGGCGGCACGGTTCTGCTTGAGCAGAAGATCGACCCGAACCTGATTCAGCGGGTAGTTGCCGGGATATTGCGTGAGCATCCGGTCAACCCGCGACTGCGCATCGGGCAGGCGATTATTGGTGATGTCCAGATCAACCTGGGCGAGGTTGTAGATAATCTCGTTCGGCGCGGTGACCAACAGTTGCTTGAGATTTTCCCGTGCTTCATTCAATTGGCCGCCCTTGATCTGGGCGATGGCCAGACCGTAGCGCGCCACATCGTTTTTCGGATTCTCGTCCAGTTGTGCGCGGAACCGCTTGGCGCCCAGCCCGGGAGTTTCTTCGTAGATCAGTTGCACGCGTGCGCGAATCAGTTGATAACGCTTGGTGTCTTCGATGCCGCCCGATTTGGCCTGTTCGGCGCGGTTGCGGGTGTCGGCGATCCGCGATTCGGTGACCGGGTGAGTCAGCAGAAACTCCGGTGGCTTGGCGTCGAAGCGATACTGGCGCATCAGACGCTCGAACATGGTTGGCATCGAGCGCGGGTCGTACCCGGCTTTTTCCAGATTGAGGATGCCGATGCGGTCGGCTTCTTGTTCGTTCTGACGGGAGAAGGTCCGTTGCGACTGAATCGCCGCCGCCTGAGTACCGGCGATCGTCGCAATCCCGGCGTCACCGCCGCCGGCCGCGGCAATTACGATCCCGGCCAGCAGGGCAGCCATCATCGGCACCTGCATCCGCTGTGATGCTTCGACGCCGCGCGCAAAGTGGCGTTGCGACAAGTGAGCCAGTTCGTGCGCCAGTACCGAAGCGTATTCGCCCTCGGTCTGCGCATTGAGGAACAGACCACCGTTGACCCCGACCACGCCGCCAGGCGCCGCGAAGGCGTTGAGTTGCGGGCTGTTGATCAGGATGAATTCGAGGCGCCGGTCAGTGACCTGGCTGGTCTCCACCAGTTTGTAAACGCTGGACTCGACGTAGTCCTTGAGTTGCGGATCGTTGAGTTGTGAAACCTGGCTGCGCAACATGGCCAGCCAGGCGCGACCGAGCTGGTATTCCTGTTGCGGCGAGACAATGGCAGAACTGGCGTCGCCGAGTGACGGCAGATCGTCGGCAAAGCCCGGTGAGGCAAGCAGGCAAGCGAGCGTCAGCAGGGTAGGGCGCAGAAAAGTCATGCACAAAGCCTTCGAAGACAAAGACCTTACTGTAGCCGGACACCAAGCCTGCGACCAGATATTCTAGGTAGCTCAAACCACCCGACCCGGAGTAACGCAATGACTGATGCTGTAGCCCATGACGTGGAACTCGACGCCAGTGGCCTGAACTGTCCGTTGCCGTTGCTCAAGGCAAAAATGGAACTGAACAAGCTCGCCAGCGGTGCTGTACTCAAGGTAATCGCCACCGATGCTGGCTCGCAGCGCGATTTCCGCACCTTTGCCAAATTGGCCGGGCATACGCTGCTGCGCGAAGAAGACGAAGCGGGCGTCTATCGTTACTGGTTGAAAAAAGCCTGAAACCCACCGCGCAAAAAGACCTAGGGATTATTGATGTTCAAAGTGTTACGCGACTGGATTCAGCGCTACTTCTCCGATGAAGAAGCCGTTGTGCTGGCGGTACTGCTGTTTCTTGCCTTCACGGCCGTGCTCACCCTTGGCGGCATGCTGGCGCCCGTATTGGCCGGGATGGTGTTGGCGTATCTGATGCAAGGGTTGGTGGTTACGCTCGAACGTTTGCGCGTGCCGGGAGGGGCAGCGGTGGGGCTGGTGTTTGCGCTGTTCATGGGCGTGCTGATGCTCTTCATCGTCGTGGCGTTGCCACTGCTATGGCATCAGCTCATCACGCTGTTCAATGAGTTGCCGGGCATGCTTGCGAAATGGCAGTCGCTGCTGTTGCTCCTGCCAGAGCGCTATCCGCATCTGGTCTCCGACGAGCAGGTGTTGCAGGCAATCGAGGCGGCGCGGGGCGAGATCGGCAAGTTTGGCCAGTGGGCGTTGACCTTCTCGCTGTCGAGTCTGCCGTTGCTGGTGAACATCATGATCTATCTGGTGCTGGTGCCGATCCTGGTGTTCTTCTTCCTCAAGGATCGGGCGATGATCGGCGAGTGGGTGCGCGGCTATCTGCCGCGTGAACGGGCACTGATCACCCGGGTTGCGCAGGAAATGAACCGGCAGATCGCCAACTACATTCGCGGCAAGGTCATCGAGATCGTGATTTGTGGCGGCGTGACCTACATCGCCTTCGTCGCACTTGGCCTCAACTATGCCGCGCTGCTGGCGTTGCTGGTCGGGGTGTCGGTGGTGGTGCCTTATGTCGGCGCGGTAGTGGTGACCGTGCCGGTGCTGCTGATTGCGCTGTTCCAGTGGGGCTGGAGCGATCAGTTCATCTATCTGATGGCGGTCTACGGGATCATCCAGACGCTTGACGGCAATGTGCTGGTGCCGTTGCTGTTTTCCGAAGCAGTGAATTTGCACCCGGTAGCCATTATCTGTGCGGTGTTGTTGTTTGGCGGATTGTGGGGGTTCTGGGGAGTGTTCTTCGCGATTCCCTTGGCGACGCTGTTCAAGGCGGTACTGGATGCGTGGCCGCGCAAGGAGCCGGTGGTGGCGCCGCTGCTTTAGTGGCTGATTTAGATTGTTTGGTGGGGGGGGGAGGGCCTCTTCGCGAGCAAGCCCGCTCACACATTGGATTTGTGAACGCCACAGATCCAATGTGGGAGCGGGCTTGCTCGCGAAGGCGTCAGTGAAGACGCCAGAGAAACATCAGGCCTTGTGCAGTTCCTGAGCCGCAGCCAGAACCGCATCCACATGCCCAGGCACTTTCACACCGCGCCATTCCTGACGCAGCACACCGTCCTTATCGATCAGGAAAGTGCTGCGATCAACGCCCAGGTATTCCTTGCCGTACAGCTTCTTCAGCTTGATCACGTCGAACAGCTGGCAGACGGCTTCGTCCTTGTCGCTGATCAGCTCGAACGGAAACTCCTGCTTGCACTTGAAGTTCTCGTGGGACTTCAGGCTGTCGCGCGAGATACCGAAGATCTCCGTGTTGGCAGCCTTGAACGCCGCGTACTGGTCACGAAAGCCCTGGCCTTCGGTGGTGCAGCCCGGGGTGCTGTCCTTCGGATAGAAGTAGATCACCACTTGCTTGCCCTTCAGCGCAGACAGGCTGACGGTTTGCCCGCTGGTGGCAGGGGCTTCGAAATCCGCAACAGGTTGGTCGATGACAACGGCCATGAAAGCTTCCTTACATTGGGTTTTGTGGACGCCAAGGCTCGATCAGTGCATCCAGATTCATCGCGTCAGCGAAGTCCAGGAACTGGTCGCGCAGCCAACTGATCTGGGTGCCGGCCGGCAGCGTCACGGTGAAGGTGGCGTTGAGCATGGTGCCGCCGGTCTGTGGCGCCTGATACGTATCGCAGGTCAGGTTTTCCAGCTCGACGTTGTGATCCATGAAGAATTGGCACAACTCATTGATGATGTCCGGGCGATACGCCGAACTGACGTAAGCCACGTACGGCAGCGCCTGCGGTCGATTTTCCAGCGGCGCGCTGCGCACTACATTGACGGTGAAGGCGTGCTTCTTGGCGAGACCCGACAGGCTGCCTTCCAGACGCGCGAGGGCGTCCCAGCTGCCAGAGATCTCGAGGATCAGCGCGCTGCACTCGCCGTGGCGGGTCAGGCGGGAAGTAACCACGGCGCAGCGATTTTCATGGCTGGCGCGGCACAGGACGTTAGTCAGCTCCATGGGGTTGGCGCCGAGGGCACTGATGACAAGGAATTGTTCGCGAACTGTGGGGGTGGACATGCAGCATTCCTAAAGCGATGAGCGGTCGGTAGGTTTACGGGCATTGGCCGCCGGGCGTGTGCCTGTGCCCATTCAGGCTGTCCGTTCAAATAGCCCCGGCAAGCGCTCGCGGCTCGCTCCACTATAGCGGGAGCGCGTCGATGCGACGCAGGAACGGGGTCTGGGAGGCCGAAAAGGGAGGCTGGAACCCGGCGTACAAGCTGATCAGTACCGATCAAAGTCTGAAGGGTAGCGAAAAGCGACGCCAAGGGGAATGGCGGCGGCGCAGTACTTCGCTTGTGCAAGCATCTTGGCGCCAGTACCATTACCGCTCTCTTTTTCCGGCAGGAGCGGTTTCATGATTGCGGGCAGTATGGTGGCACTGGTCACTCCCATGGATGCACAAGGGCGTCTTGACTGGGACAGCCTCAGCAAACTCGTGGACTTCCATCTCAAGAACGGCACCCATGCCATTGTCGCGGTCGGAACTACCGGCGAGTCGGCAACCCTTGATGTAGAAGAACACATCGCCGTGATCAAAGCCGTGGTCAAACAGGTTGCCGGGCGTATCCCGGTTATCGCTGGCACCGGCGCCAACTCGACCCGCGAAGCCGTCGAACTGACCCGCAATGCCAAAGAAGCCGGCGCCGATGCCTGCCTGCTGGTGGTTCCGTACTACAACAAGCCGACTCAGGAAGGCCTGTACCAGCACTTCAAGCACATCGCTGAATCGGTCGACATCCCGCAGATTCTCTACAACGTTCCTGGCCGCACGTCTTGCGACATGCAGGCCGAGACCGTGATTCGCCTGTCCACCGTGCCGAACATCATCGGTATCAAGGAAGCCACCGGCGACCTCAAGCGTGCCAAAGCGATCATCGACGGCGTGAGCAAGGACTTCATCGTGCTGTCCGGCGATGATCCGACCGCCGTCGAGCTGATCCTGCTGGGTGGCAAAGGCAACATCTCTGTTACCGCCAACGTCGCTCCGCGCGAAATGGCGGATCTGTGCGAGGCCGCGCTCAAGGGCGACGCCGACACCGCACGGGCGATCAACGAAAAACTGATGCCGTTGCACAAGGACCTGTTCATCGAAGCCAACCCGATTCCGGTGAAGTGGGCTTTGGTTGAAATGGGCCTGATGCACGAAGGCATCCGCCTGCCGCTGACCTGGCTGAGCGCACCTTGTCATGAAACGCTTCGCACGGCCCTGCGCCAGTGCAGCGTTCTGGTTTAATTGAGGAAGTACAACGCATGAAGCGAATGGCCGGACTTTCCGCACTTGCCTTGATTATCTCCAGCACCAGTGGCTGCGGATGGGTCTGGGGCCCGGAAGGTTATTTCCGTGACCGTGGTAGCGATTACCTGGAAGCGCAACAGACTGCACCGATGCAACTACCACCGGATGTCAACACCTCCAAGCGTCTGGATCCGCTGTTGCCGATCCCACGCAACGTGGCTGACGACACCGCCAAGGGCGAGTACGTGGTTCCACGTCCTCAACCGCTGTCGGCGATCGCCGATGCCAATGACTACTCGCTGCAGAAGAGTGGCGATTCGCGTTGGGTCATGGCCCAACATCCACCGGCCGAAGTCTGGCCAGTGGCCGTGCAGTTCTTCCAGGACAACGGTTTCCGTCTGGATGAACAGCGCCCGCAAACCGGCGAGTTCACCACCACCTGGCAGCATTCCGATGAACTGTCCGCCGCCATGGCCAAGCGCCTGAGCGCGGCCGGTATCGCCAGCGACAGCGAAACCCGCGTTCGCGTGCGAATCGAGCCGGGCGTGCAGCGCAACACCAGTGAAATCTACGTAGTCAGCGCCGAGCGTCCTGCCGGCAGCACGGCCGACGTGGCCTTCACCAACCGTTCGGTCAACACTGGCCTGGACGCAGCCTTGGTCGATGACATGCTCGCGAGCATGAGCCGTATTGCCGAGAAGGGTGGTTCGGTGTCGATGCTGGCTTCGCGTGATTTCGATACCCCAAGCCGTGTCAGCCTCAGCGAAGACGGCAGTGGTAACCCGGTGTTGAACGTCGGTACCGATCTGGACCGTGCATGGTCGAGCGTTGGCCGTGCGCTGGAACAGGGCGAATGGCGCGTTGAGGACATCAACCGCAGCCTGGGCCTGTACTACATCAACCTGGCCGAAAAAGCCGAAAAGAAAGACGACAAGCCTGGTTTCTTCAGCAGTCTGTTCGGCAGTGCGCCGAGCAAGGAAGAAGTTGAAGCCCGTGCCGAGCGTTATCAGGTTCGCCTGAGCAAGGTTGGCGAGAACATCCAGGTGACCGTCGAGAAAAACATCAACACCGTCGCGCCGGCTGAAGTGGCACGCAAAGTGTTGAGCGTGATTCAGGACAACCTGGGCTGATCAACCATGCGTTTTGCCGTTCTCGGCAGCGGTAGCCAAGGGAACGGCACGCTGATCGCCAGTGCTGATACGTACGTGCTGGTGGATTGTGGCTTCTCCCTGCGGGAAACCGAAAAACGCCTGTTGCGCCTGGGTGTAAGCCCGGCGCAACTGAGCGCGATACTCGTGACCCACGAACATGCCGACCACGTGCATGGCGTGGGTTTGCTGTCTCGGCGCTACAATCTACCGGTCTACCTCAGTCGCGGCACACTGCGCGGGATGCGCAAACCGATCGAGCCTGCGGGCTTTCTGGCCGGCGGTGAGCAACTGCAGATCGGTGCACTGAACATCGGGGTCATTGCCGTGGCCCATGATGCGCAGGAACCGACCCAGTATGTCTTCAGTGACAACGAGCAGCGGCGTTTTGGCCTGCTGACCGACCTGGGTTCCTACTGCGAGCGGGTGCTGGACGGTTATCGGGATCTCGATGCGTTGATGATCGAATCCAACCATTGTCGCGACATGCTGGCCCGTGGTCATTACCCGTACTTTCTCAAGCAGCGGGTGGGCGGCGAGCTGGGACATTTGAACAACCATCAGGCGGCATTCCTGGTGTCCGAGTTGGGCTGGCAGGGTCTGCAACACCTGGTCCTTGCCCATCTGAGCAGCAAGAACAACATGCCGCAGCTGGCCCGGCAGTGTTTTGTCGACACCCTCGGGTGCGACCCGGACTGGCTGCAACTGGCCGATCAAGATTCAGGGCTCGACTGGCGCCACATCGCCTAGCCCACCTACTTAGCAAGCGGAGCCCATCATGGAAAAACGTGAAGAACTCTACCGCGGCAAAGCCAAATCGGTTTACAAGACCGACGACGCTGACCGCTTGATCCTGCTGTTTCGCAACGACACCTCGGCGTTCGACGGCAAGCGCATCGAGCAGCTCGACCGCAAAGGCATGGTGAACAACAAGTTCAACGCCTTCATCATGCAGAAACTCGAAGCGGCCGGCATTCCGACCCAGTTCGACAAACTGCTGGGCGACAACGAGTGCCTGGTGAAGAAGCTCGACATGATTCCGGTCGAGTGTGTTGTGCGTAACTATGCCGCTGGCAGCCTGGTCAAACGTCTGGGCGTCGAAGAGGGCATGAAGCTCAACCCGTACACCTTCGAGCTGTTCCTGAAGGACGACGCCAAGGGCGACCCGTTCATCAACGAATCCCACGTCGTGGCATTCGGTTGGGGCACCGCCGAGCAACTGGTTCGCATGAAAGAACTGTCGCTCAAGGTCAACGAAGTCCTGAGCAAACTGTTCGACGACGCCGGCCTGCTGCTGGTCGACTTCAAGCTTGAATTCGGCGTGTTCAGCGATGGCTCCATCGTCCTCGGTGACGAGTTCAGCCCGGACGGCTGCCGTCTGTGGGACAAGGACACCAAGAAGAAGATGGACAAGGACCGCTTCCGTCAGGGCCTCGGTGACGTCATCGAAGCCTACGAAGAAGTTGCCAATCGTCTGGGCGTACCGCTTTAATCGACGCAAGCATCTGATAGCACGAAGAAAATTTCGAAAGAGGGTTTGCTTTCGGTAAAAGTGTTGTTATGATGCGCGCCGTTGGAGAGATGCCAGAGTGGCCGAATGGGACGGATTCGAAATCCGTTGTACCTTCACCGGTACCTAGGGTTCGAATCCCTATCTCTCCGCCATTATTGAACAAGACGAAGCCCCCGTAATCATTGCTGATTACGGGGGCTTTTTCGTTTCTGCGAATCTGCTTTTTCGTCGCCGTAGCGAAGGCACTGAAGCGCACCGCGCCCACGGTTGACTCATTGGGAGTTAAGCAATTTTTAAGTAAACTCCGCCTCTGCCGACATTAGAGGTACGGTGATTACAGGGCTCGCCAACAAATTCAACGCCGCGTTCGCAGAGCCGGGTGCTGTCATTGTGGGTCTGCGATCAGCAGCCAGAGCACGCCTGTGGTCAATTATTCTCTGCCAGACCATGAGGTCAGCGCTCTCATTAAAGCGGATGCTTGCGATCGCCTCGGACGCAAAAGGCGTCTTCAGCGAGATCTATCTTCGCCCCCTATTTAAATTGGATTGAACATGACAATTCCACCTTCAGCCCCAGATGCTTACCTGACGTCTAAAACTCAACCCGTCAATGCAGGCCACAGCGCAGGCCTGGTGGTCGAGGGGTGCGAAGTGCTGGTTGCACAGCAGCCGGCATTCGAAGATGGCGAGCCGCCAGTGGGCGTGGTTATCCATGCGTATTTTCCCGAAGTGCTGCCAGATATTTTGTCCCGTCTGCTTAAACTGCCTGAGCGCCTGCATCTATACGTCACCTGCGTGGCCGGACGTGACGATGAGGTAGGTGCTCAACTGGCGGCCTGTGGATTGGGTTATTCGCTGTATCGGGTGCCCAACCACGGCAGGGACGTTTTGCCGTTTCTGCGGATGCTGCCGTTCTTGCGTGCCGATAACATCCGCACGCTGGTCAAGCTGCACACCAAGCGTTCATTGCATTTGGGGGCGGAAAACGGCTGGGGTCTTGAACTATTTGATGACCTGCTGGACCCGGTACGTTTTCGTCGAGCGCTGGAGCAGCTTGCCGATCCGGTGCACGTTCCAACGCTGGGGCCTCAGCAATACCTGTTGCCCGTGACCAGACACCTCAGTGAAAGCAACCGCACGACGCTTGTCACTCTGGCCGAGCGCGCGGGCATTGACCCCCAAGGCATCAACGAGGCGGATTTCTTTGCCGGCACCATGTTCATTGCACGCACCGACGTGTTCGCCCCCGTGGAACGGATGCAACTGACGGACAATGATTTCGAAGTTGAGAGCGGCCAGCTTGACGGCACCCTGGCACATGTTCTGAAGCGTTTTTTCGGCATTCTGGCGAATGTTGGCCGACAGCAGCGCAGTATTGACCTTTACCAGCGCTGGCTGGCTAACCGGCAATTGACTGCCGCAGAGGCTGAAGGTTTGCCCGCGCGACTTGCGAGCTGGCCTGGGCAACCGAACGTGTTGCTGGTGTTGACCGACACCACGGGTGACATTGGGTTGCTGCGCTCCACCCTGAAAAGCATCGACCGCCAGCTTTACGAGGCGGCGGCCATCGTGGTGCTTTCCAATGCTGAACCTGTAGAGGTGACGCCGGCCGCCAATCTGCTCTGGCTACCGCTGGCTGAATCCTGGCCAAGCCAGCTCAACGAGCTGCTGCAAGGCATCGAGGTTGACTGGTGGTACCTGCTGCGGGGTGGCGACGAACTGGATCCCCACGCGCTGCTTTTACTCGCCGAGGGCATCGCCCTGAATCCCGGCGTCAGTGCTTGCTACAGCGATGAAGACTCACTGACCGACTGCGGTTGCCAGAACCCGGTATTCAAGCCCGATTTGAACCTGGATATGTTGCGCAGTCTTCCGTATGTCGGCCGTGCACTGGCTTTCAGTCGCGAGGCCGCGCTGGCGGCTGATGGCTTCGATCCGGCCTTCAGCGAACTGGCGCCTCATGATTTGCTTTTCCGGCTGATTGAAACTCATGGACTGGGCACTGTCGGGCACCTCGCCGATGTGCTGGTGCATCAGGCAATCAACTTCTCCCAGTGGCTCGGTGAGCCCCAGGTTATCGCGAACTCGGCGGCCATCGTCGAGGCGCACTTGCAGCGCCTGGGCGTGGCTCATGAACTGCAGGCCGGACCTTTGCCAATGGCTAACCGTGTGGTCTACCAACACGCCGATCAGCCGTTGGTGTCCATCATTATTCCTACCAAGGATTGCCTGGCGATGCTGCTTCGCTGCATCGAAAGCATCATGGAGAAAACCCGCTATACAAATTACGAACTGATCATCGTCGACAACAACAGCGAAACCGACGAGGCCCGTGATTGGTTCAACGGTATGGAGCACTTGAATAACCCCAAAGTGCGCATCCTGCGTTACCCGCACCCGTTCAACTATTCGGCGATTAATAACTTTGCCGCCAGCCATGCCCGTGGCGAATACCTGGTGCTGCTCAACAATGACACCGTGATCATTGATGGCGACTGGATGGGGGCGATGCTCCATCACGCCCAGCGGCCAGAAGTGGGGGTAGTCGGTGCCAAACTGTTTTTCCTCGACGGGACCGTTCAGCATGCAGGCGTGGTACTCGGTTTGCGTGGCGTTGCAGACCACCCGTTTATCGGCGATTCAATGCAGTCCAACGGCTACCTTCACCGCTTGCATCTTGATCAGAACTACAGCGCGGTAACCGCCGCCTGTCTGATGATCAGCACCGAGCTGTACCATCAAGTGGGGGGTATGGACGAGGTCGGGCTGGCCGTTTCCTACAACGACGTGGATCTGTGCCTGAAAGTCGGCCAGGCAGGACATTTGATTGTCTGGACGCCGTACGCGGTGCTTGTTCACGAAGCCAGCGTGAGCCAGAACAATGTCGACACGACCAAACAGGAAGCCAAGCGCATACGGTTCAAAGGCGAACAGTCGGTGATGTACCAGCGTTGGCTTGGACAAATCGCCAACGATCCGGCCTACAACCGTAACCTGACCCTGGAGGGGAGTGGCTTCTCCTCCAAATACCGCACCGATACGGACTGGCACCCTTTCGCCAGTCGTGAGTTGCCGCACGTGCTGTGTCACCCCCTCGATTCTTTCGGCAGTGGACATTATCGGGTGCGTCAGCCCTTCGCTGCCCTGAAGGCCGCGCAACTGATCGGCGGGTCGCTGAGCGACGAGGGGCTTCAACCGACAGAGCTGGAGCGCATGGCACCAGACACGATCATTTTCCAGGGGCAACACACAACGCCTCATCTGGAATACATGCAGGACACCCAGGCATTCTCCAAGGCCTTCAAGGTTTACGAGCTGGATGACTACATTCTTGACGTGCCCGCCGCCAACCTGACCCATGACTTGCTCCCCAAAGACATCGCAAGGCGCGTGAAGAAAGCCGCAGAGCTGTGCGATCGGCTGGTGGTGTCGACCCAGCCGCTGGCCAATGCGCTGAAGGGTTTCAGTACCGACATCCGGGTGATCGAAAACCGTCTGCCAAGCCATTGGTGGAGCGGCTTGACCGGCCAGCGTCAACAAGGCAGCAAGCCTCGAGTCGGCTGGGCAGGCGGTTCGAGTCACAGCGGCGACCTGCAAGTCATTGCCGAAGTGGTTCGTGAGCTGGCAGGGGAAGTGGAATGGGTGTTCATGGGCATGTGTCCACCGGCACTGCGTCCCTATGTCCATGAGTACCACAGAGGTGTGAGTATCGAAAAATACCCGCAAAGGCTGGCCGGTTTGAACCTGGACCTGGCTTTGGCGCCGCTGCAAGATAACTTTTTCAACACCTGCAAAAGCAATTTGCGCTTGCTGGAATACGGTGCCTGCGGCTTCCCGGTGATCTGCTCGGACATCCTCTGTTACAGCGGTGACTTCCCTGTGACGAGGGTCAGGAACACAGCGCAAGACTGGATTTGCGCCATTCGCGAACATCTCGCTGAAGCTGATGCCAGCGCCAGGGCCGGAGAAGCATTGCGCCGCGTGGTACTCGATAACTGGATGCTCAAGGACGAACATCTGTTGGCGTGGCGAAGCGCCTGGCTGGCGGATTGAGCAAGAAGCCAGCATTGCGTGCTGGCCTGTTGCATGCGACCCCGGAAAGCGCTCAAGCAGGTTCGATACCGATCCGAAAAAAAGCCTCACAGCATTAAAACCGTGGGGCTTGTTCCTTTCCGCAGGATCTGCAACGTTCTGCACACGCTCACTCGGGGCTGCGAGGCGCCAACTGACGATTGATCAGCTCATGAGCGTTCTTGTGCGTCGGTCGTGCAGAGCGGCTAAATCTCCTTGACCGGTGTCTCCCCCTGCACAGCCTTGATCAACTCGATCACGTGCAAACAATCGGCCTTGTTCACATACGATTCGCCACTGGCGATGGTCTCGTGATTGCCCGCTCGCAGCCTCCAGCGCCATTGCCCTTTGCCGGTGCTCGGGGTGCCTCTGGATTGCCTGTAAATCTCGAAATACATTCAGTTCGCTCCATGCGATTTTTACGTGCGACAGCCTGTGTGGCGCATCGACGCAAGCCTAGCGCAGGAGGTTTTTTTGGCTATCAGACATTTGTTTCCAATCGTTCTCGGATGTTTCTGAAGCGTGCGGGCCAGAGCGGGGTGTCGTCACACGACCCTGCAAAGGTTGATGGACGCCGCCCCCATAGCCTTTCTACACTGCCCTCCAGTTTGGGGATGGGGGGCAATGGATGAACCGCAACGAATTACGCAAGGCCGACATCAACCTGATGGTGGTGTTCGAAACCTTGATGCTTGAGCGCAACGTGACCCGGGCGGCGGAGAAGCTGTTTCTCGGCCAGCCGACCATCAGCTCTGCACTCAACCGCTTGCGCACGATGCTCAACGATCCGTTGTTCATTCGTGTCGGTCATCGCATGGAGCCGACGGCGCGGGCCGAGGATATCTTCCGCCACCTCAAACCTGCGCTGGATTCGTTGTCAGTGGCATTGAGCCTGACCCGCGATTTTTATCCGGCGGTCAGCACCATGACCTTCCGAATCGGTTTGTCCGATGATGTCGAGTTCGGCCTGTTGCCGCCCCTGTTGCGCGCGTTGCGTCAGGAAGCGCCGAACGTGGTGTTTGTCGTGCAACACGTTGACTACTGGCGGATTCCCGACCTGCTGGCCGCCGGCGACATCACCGTCGGCATCAGCCAGACTCGCGGCCTGCCGGCCAATGCCAAGCGCAAACTGCTGCGGCACATTCAGCCGAGCATCCTGCGTGCCGATGCCTCGCCGACACCGCTGACCCTTGATGAATATTGCGCGCGCCCGCACGTGCTGGTATCCCACACGGCCAACGTCAGCGGTTTCGCCGATGAGTGGCTGGCAGAGCTGGGGCGTACCCGTCAGGTCGTGCTGTCGGTGCCGCAATACAGCGCATTGCCGGCGCTGTTGGCCGGCACGGATCTGATCGCCAGCCTGCCGGATTACACCGCCGCAGCCATGGCTACCTCCGGATTGCTGTTCAAGGAGCCGTTCCCATTCAAGACGCCGACGCTGGATCTGTCGATGGTCTGGCTCAGCCACGTCGACAGCGACCCGGCCGAGCGCTGGTTGCGTTCACGGCTTGAAGCGTTCATGAGCGAGCGGCCGATCACACCGCCCTGAGCCGGCGCTGTGTTATATGTACGCCCTTTCTGCCGACTGACTGGAGCAACCCAATGCCACACCTGCATATGGAATACACCGCCAACCTGCCGCAGTTGAACGCCGACGTCGCGTTGATCCGGCTCAACAACACCTTGGTGGGGTCCGGTCAGTTCGCGGCAGAGTTCGATATCAAGAGCCGCGCGGTGAAGGTCGAAACGTTCAAGGTCGGCACCGCCATGAGCGAACGGGCTTTCGTCCATGTGAAGCTGGCGCTGCTCAGCGGTCGCTCAGCGGAAATTAAAAGGCAGCTCTCGCAGAGCCTGTTGGCGGTGCTGCAGGAGTTGTGCGAATGGCCAGAGGGCCTCGAAGTGCAGCTGTGCGTCGAGCTTGTCGACATTGATCGAGAGTCCTACAGCAAGACCGCTATCGGCGTGTAGGACTCAGGCCGCTTCCAACTCACTGCACACTTTAATCACCTGCTCGCGCAGCCAGACGTTGGCGCTGTCTTGATCAACCTGCTGGCTCCATTGCATGTCGAGGGTAAACCCCGGCAAGCCGTTCGGCGCCTCACAGTGATTGAACACTGCTTCGTTGGTCAGCAAACGCTGGATGCGCCGGGGCAGGGTGAGGATGAAGTCTGTGCCGGTGATCATCTTCAAGGCCGCGCTGTAACTGTTCGAGCGCGCGACGATCTGGCGTTTCTGTGCCTGTCGCGCCAACCAGCCATCGACCATATTGGTTGTCGAGGTCCAGGGCGTCGGGAACACATGCCGCCGTTCGGTAAAGGCTTGCAGGCTCAGGCGAGGTTCTAGCGGCGTGGCACGTTTATCGAAGACGCAGACCAGGTCATCTTCCAGCAGCATGCGCGACTTTAGATCCGTGTGATGACGGTGGAAATTCGGGCCGAAACTGATCACCAGATCAAGACTGCCGTCGCGCAGTTCTTCAGCCGGCACGTCGGTTTCAAACTTGTGCATGTTGACCATCACCGGCAGGTCATCGAAGTCGAAGCGCTTCAGCAGACGTGGCAGGACCAGTTGCTCGAAGTACTCCGGGGCGCAGATGTTGAACGTGACCGCTTGTTGAGTCGGGTCAAACACCGAGGCGCCAGCGTGACACAGGTTGATGCTTTCGAGAATCTTCTGCACATGGCCATACATGCTGCTGGCCTTGTAGGTCGGACGCATGCCGGTACGTGTGTTGATGAACAGTTCGTCTTCGAAACTGGTACGCAGTTTTTTCAGGCAGTAACTGACGGTGGACTGGCTGACAAACAGCGCCTCCGAGACATCGGTGACGCTGCTTTGCTCATAAACGGCGATAAACACCATGAGATCCTGCATGTCGAGCTTTCGAAGCAAGTTACTGTTCAGCATCCGTTCCGTCTCGCTGTGCTCCTTGCGCTGAATCCGCGCAAACGTGTGCGAACGATCCTAACGGAACGATGGTGCTAGGAGAAAGCCTTGTAGGACATTTCACGGTCAGTTGTGGGACAGAAAGTTTTAGGAATACGACGTCCCTCGGTAATCTGCGAAAAGCTGGCCAGAGGCCTCTAGCCCAAGCGCGTCAGCAATTACTGGATATGCCGCGCGTATTGCCGCGGATCGAAGCGCTGCACCATGAGCAGCATGCCCACCATCACTGCCGTCAGCGACCACCAGGCCCATTCAAAGCTGCCCAGTTGATCGCGAACCATCCCGGCCAGCAGCGGCGATAGACCGGCAATCAAATAACCAACGCCCTGTACGAAGGCGGTCAGTCCACCGGCGCGCTGCGGGTTGTCGAGGTGATCGAGCGAAACGATCAGGCTCATCGGAAACAATCCGCCAATACCCAAGCCCAACAGGCACGGCCAGAGCAGGCTGAGGTGTTGCGGGCTGAGGATCAGTCCGCAGAAACCGGCAATGATCAGCATCAGCAGCGTCGCCAGCAATGCGCGCCGGTCATGGCTGCGATTGGCGATGGCCGGAACCACCAGGCCGGAAATCACCTCCATGGCCGTCAGAAAACCCAACACCAGGCCGGCATTTTGTTCGCTCCAGCCTTTTTCGACGTAGTACGGCGCCAGCCAGGCGAGCACACAGGTGTAGGACGCCGTGCCCAAGCCGAAGAAGGTCGCGAGTAACCAGGCGCGGGGATTGCTGAAAAACGCTTGTTTCTTCGCCACACCGGTCGCGACGGTCGGCGATTGCCTGCGTTGCAACCACCAGAACACCAACGCCAGCAGCGCCAGCGCTGCCCAGATGGCCAAACCGAGGCGCCAGCTACCGGTTTGTCCCATCACCAGTGGGGCGAAGGAGGCCGCAATCGCTGCGCCACCCATGATCGAGGTTACGTATAAACCCATGCACAGCGCGACGTTGTCGGGGAAGCGCGATTTGATCAGCGTCGGCATCAAGGCTTGAATCAACGCGATGCCGATACCTGCCAGCACGGCGCTGGCGATCAATTGCGCCGCCGAATCGACGAACAGCCGCGACAGGGTCGCCAGACCAATTATCAACAGCGATAGCAGCACCGTGCGCCGTTCACCCAGTCGCTGGCTGATGCCAATGCCGAAAAACATCGCCAGCCCCATGGCCATCACCGGCAACATGGTCAGCAACGACGCGAGGCTGAAGCTCAACGGGATGTCGCCGCGAATCGTCGAAAGCAGGGGGCCGATGGCCGCCATCGACGGTCGCAGATTCAGCGCGACCAGAATGATAGCGAGCATTAGCCAGAGGGCGGGGCGGGCAGTGGTGCGGACGTTTTCCATCTTCAAACCTTGGATACCGGGACCGAGGATTAGGCGCGCGATCCCGTCCGAGGGGCAAACCAGAAAACCCATGGCGCCACCGAAAAATCAAATACCCCCGATTTCCAAGGAGCTGCCGCAGGCTGCGATCTTTTGATGCTTTAAAAACAAGATCAAAAGATCGCAGCCTGCGGCAGCTCTACAGGGGGCACGTATTGTTCGCTGAACCAGAGCTGAATCATTCTCAAATACGTCGCCAGTTTTAACTTATCACCCAATGCCAACTAATCGTTGGCGTCTTTTTCACAAAAAATTGATGGTTACCTGCCTAAAGTTTGTCATGACTTGGTTAATGAACTTTTCACAGTTGGCCAAGGCTTTTCTATTCAGGAATTGCCCACCTCTATGTTCAAGTTAAAAGCCGTGCGCCCGGAATGGGTGACGTTGATCGCCAGCGCCTTTCTTTTGCTGGGTTTCAATTTTGTGCTCTGGCAGCACCTGTTCGAGATCACCGCCGGGGACGGCAAAGGCATCGTCATGCGCGTGGCTTTCGGGGTGATGATCTTCGCGGCGTTCAACATTGTGCTGACGTGTTTGGCCTTCCGTTCGCTGCTTAAACCGGTGCTGACGCTGATGTTTCTGATCAGCGCCGGTGTGGCTTATTTCATGAGCCAATATGGCGTGATGATTGACGCGGGCATGTTGCGCAACTTTGCCGAAACCAATGTCACGGAAGTGCGTGATCTGCTGTCTCTGAAGTTGTTTTCTTATATATTCCTGCTCGGCGTTATACCGTCCTGGTTGTTGTGGAAAGTTCCGGTAAACTATCGCCGCTGGCATCGCGAGTTGTTCAGCAAAGTTATTGTCAGTGTGGCGTCGGTTGCGGTTATCGGTGGTGTGGCGCTGGCGAACTATCAGGGCTTGTCGTCGCTGTTTCGCAATCATCATGAACTGCGTTTGATGCTGGTGCCGAGCAACTACATTGGTGCGTCGGCCGGTTACTTGCGTGAGCAGGTCGTCTCGGCTCGCCAGCCGTTCATCAAGGTCGGCGAGGACGCGCAACGCAACCCGAGTGTGAACATTCAGCCGCGTAAATCCCTGACCGTACTGGTGGTGGGTGAAAGTGCGCGTGCCGAGAACTTCGGCATTCTCGGTTATAACCGTGACACCACGCCGGAACTGGACAAGGAAGCGGGGCTGATCGCCTTCACCGACGTGCATTCCTGCGGCACTGAAACCGCCGTCTCGGTGCCATGCATGTTCTCCAACATGGGCCGCAAGGATTACGACGCCAGTAAAGCGAAGAACGAAGAAGGCCTGCTCGATGTGCTCAAGCGTGCCGGTATCGACGTGATCTGGCGCGATAACCAGTCCGGCTGCAAGGGCACTTGTGATCGTGTCACCTTGCAGGATGTCAGCAATTTGAAAGACCCGACGCTGTGCGCCAACAGCGAATGCCGCGATGAAATCCTCCTGCAAGGTCTGCAGAGCTTTATTGATCATCTGGATAAGGACACCGTGTTGGTCCTGCATCAGATGGGCAGTCACGGCCCGGAGTACTTCAAGCGTTATCCAAAGGAATATGAGCACTTCACGCCCGTCTGTGAAAGTAACGCGCTGAACAATTGCAGCCGCGAAAGTATCGTCAACGGTTACGACAACACGCTGGTCTACACCGACCATGTGCTGTCGAGCCTGATCGATGTCTTGCGTGCCAACCAGGACAAAGTCGATACCGCCATGCTGTATCTGTCGGACCACGGCGAGTCGTTGGGCGAGTACAACCTGTTCCTGCACGGCACGCCTTACCTGCTGGCGCCGGAGCAACAGAAACATGTGGCGATGCTGGCGTGGTTCTCCGACAACTACCAGAAAGCCTATTCGGTCGACACTCATTGCCTGCAAATGAGCCGCGACAAACCGCTGAGCCAGGACAACCTGTTCCACTCGATGCTTGGCCTGCTGGAGGTGCGCAGCAAGGTGTATCAGCCGGGGCTGGATATGTTCGCCGGTTGCCGGGGTGCGGTGATCGACGGCGTGCTGGCCAAGGACTGAGCGGGTTTTCACCGGTCACCTCTGTAGGAGCTGCCGCAGGCTGCGATCTTTTGATCTTCAAAAACAAGATCAAAAGATCGCAGCCTGCGGCAGCTCTACGTTACGGGCCTGTCTGTTTCCTCTGTCAGACTATTCTTGCTCTTTGGCAGGACCTTTCGTTACAGCTCTTGCCCTTCGCAGGCGCGTAAATCGCCAGTGGCGATATATACTGCGCGCCATTCTTCAAGGGAGAGCCGTGTGGCCATCGATATTCACTGGATTCGCGACAACGAAAGCCTCGCGCAATTTTGCGCCGAGTGGCAGCAGCTGCCTTTCGTGGCCCTCGACACCGAATTCATGCGGGTCGACACCTTCTATCCCATTGCCGGTCTGCTGCAGATCGGCGACGGCAAACGCGCCTACCTGATCGATCCGCTGACCATCAACGCCTGGCAACCGCTGGCGGCATTGCTGGAAAACCCGGCGGTGCTCAAAGTCCTGCATGCCTGCAGCGAAGACCTCGAAGTCCTGTTGCGCCTGACCGGCAGCCTGCCGGCACCGATGTTCGACACCCAACTGGGCGCCGCTTATCTGAACCTCGGTTTCTCGATGGGGTACTCGCGTTTGGTGCAGGCCGTGCTCGGCATCGAACTGCCGAAGGGCGAGACTCGCTCCGACTGGTTGCAGCGCCCGTTGTCCGACACGCAAATCAGCTACGCCGCCGAAGATGCTGTGCATCTGGCGGAGGTTTTCGTACAGCTTCGGCCGAAACTGTCTGACGAAAAATTCGCCTGGGTGCTGGAGGACGGCGCCGAACTGGTCGCCAATCTGCGTCGGGAAACCGATCCGTATGAGGTCTATCGCGAGGCCAAACTGGCGTGGAAACTGTCCCGTGCACAACTGGCCGTGCTGCGTGAGCTGTGCGCCTGGCGCGAACGCGAGGCCCGTGCCCGTGACCTGCCACGCAACCGCATTGTCCGTGAGCATTCGCTGTGGCCGCTGGCCCGCACGCAACCGGACTCCCTCAGTGCGCTGGGCAAGATCGAAGACATGCACCCGCGTACCGTGCGTCAGGACGGCGAATTTCTGCTTGATCTGATCAAGCGCTCTGGCAGTGTGGGGCCTGACCAATGGCCGCCCGCTGTGCCGGAGCCGTTGCCGATCGAAGCGGCTGCATTGATCAAACAACTGCGCGCCCTGGGTCAGGCCGAGGCCGAGCGTCTGGACATCGCGCCAGAGCTGATGCTGCGCAAGAAAACCCTCGAGGCGCTGGTCAAAAGCGGCTTCCCCGAGGGCCCTTACCAATTGCCTGAGTCGCTGCGTGGCTGGCGCCGCGAACTCATGGGTCAGAAGCTGCTCGACAGCCTGGCCACCGCCGGAGAACAGCCTTGAAACGTATTTGCTCCATTTACCAAAGCTCGAAACGTAGCGGCATGTACCTTTACGTGCTTAAAAGTGATGCCCTCGAGCGCGTGCCGGAAGCGCTGATGCTGGCCTTCGGCAAACCGAAACACTCGTTCGATCTGGTGCTTTCGCCGGAGCGCAAACTGGCCAGCGAGGACATCGTCGTGGTTCTGGAAAACCTCGACAAGCAGGGCTATCACCTGCAAATGCCACCGGCCGAGGACGAGTACATCGAGCACTTGCCCGAAGAGTTGCTGCGACGCAACGACCCGGTCTGATCGACGAGGCCCTGTTCTGGGCCTCTGCTAACCCTGGAACTGTTTTTACCGCGATGGCCGCCCTCAATCCGGCGGCTGTCTGCACGGTTTGCGAAAGGTTTGAAGATGCGCGTTCTGATTGCTGAACACGACCACGCGATATACGCCCGGCTGCTGCAACAGGCAGCGCCCGAACTCGACGTGCTGACCAGCGGCGACTCCGCTGAGCTGGCTCGTCAGGCCGCCGATTGCCCCGTATGGCTGGGTCAGCCTGATCTGCTGGCGACCCTGTTGCGTCAGGGCCATCAACCGCAATGGCTGCAATCGACCTGGGCCGGCATCACGCCGTTGCTTGCCGGCGGCTTGTGCCGGGATTACCGCTTGACCCGCGCGGTGGGAATTTTCGGCCAGGTGATGGCTGAATACGTGCTGACTTACATGCTTGGGCACGAACGCGAAGTGCTGGCGCGACTGGTCAGCCAGGTTGAGCGCAAGTGGGACAACCGCACCGGGCAGAGTCTGGTCGGACGCAAAGTATTGATCGTCGGCACCGGTGACATCGGTCAGAGCGTGGCGCAGTTTCTACTGCCGTTCGGCGTCGAGTTGTACGGCATTGCCAGCAGCGCCCGCGAGCAGGCACCGTTTGTCGAAGTCGGTTCGATGGCCGATCTGCCACGGCTGGTGGGCGAGGTGGATTACGTGGTCAATCTGCTGCCGAACACGGCGCAGACCCACGATATTTATGATGCGGCGTTGTTCAAGCAATTCAAGCCGACCGGGTTGTTCATCAACGTCGGGCGCGGCGTGGCGGTAGTTGATGCGGATCTGGTGGACGCCCTGAAGGAAGGGCATCTGGCGGGTGCGGTGATCGACGTCTGCCGTCAGGAACCGTTGCCGCAGCGTCATCCGTTCTGGACGGCGTGGGGCTTGCTGCTGACCGGGCACAGCTCGGCGCCGACTTCACCAGCGTTGATGGTGCAGTTGTTTGTCGACAACCTGAAGGCGTATCAGGCGGGCGAGGCGTTGCGCGGGGAAGTGGATTTCAACCGCGGTTATTGAGTGTTCCCCTGTCAAAAGGTGGGAGCGAGCCTGCTCGCGAAGAGAGTGTGTCAGCCAACATCATTGTTGTCTGACACACCGCTTTCGCGAGCAGGCTCGCTCCCACTTTGTTTTTGTGCAGGCTTCTATAGGGTGAAATCGCCTTCAGCCGCCAGTTCGCTCAGCGGACGACGCGGGCTCGGCTCTTCACGGGCTTGCAGGTATTCGGCCAATGTCGCCTTGTCACCCAGCTTGCCCACTGCGACGGCCGCATGCAGCGCATAACCCTCAGGAATACTCAGCTCCTTGCGCGTCAGCTCCTGATCGAAGCCGGCCATGCCGTGGGTGTGCCAGCCGCTGATGCTTGCTTGCAGTGCCAGATGGCCCCATGCCGAACCGGTGTCGAAAGTGCTCCACAACGCCGGTGTTTCTTCAGTGGCACCCGGAACGGCGAAGGTGGTTTTCGACATCACGATCACCAGTGCCGAAGCGTGCTGCGCCCAGCTGCGGTTGAACTCGTTGAGCAGGCCCAAATAACGCTCCCAGTTCGGCGTATCGCGACGCGCGTAGAGAAAACGCCACGGCTGCGAGTTGTAGGCCGATGGTGCCCAGCGCGCCGCTTCGAAGAAGCTCAGCAGGGTTTCTTCCGGGATCGCTTCGCCGGTGAAGGCGCGCGGCGACCAGCGATCGGTGAACTGTGGGTGGATGGCGTAATCGGCAACGCGAGGGTTGGCACTCATCGAAGATTCCTTGCTGTGTTTGAGTCATGAATTCGTGGCAAAACCCTACTGGGCGGCGATTCGGCTGACAAGCACGATTTACCGGCAGTCGCCAGCGCTTGGCCCGCAAGGCCTTGGGCACTAGACTGGCGGCCTTTTCACCACCTGATGTTGATGCTTGAGCCATGGCCGCCAAAGTCGAACCGTTCTGGAAACGCAAAACCCTCGATCAACTGGATCACGAGGAGTGGGAATCGCTGTGCGACGGCTGCGGTCTGTGCTGCCTGCAAAAACTCGAAGATGAAGAAGACAACAGCGTCTATTACACGCGCATCGCCTGCAAACTGCTGGATCTGAAAACCTGCCAGTGCAGCGATTACCCGAATCGCATCAAGTTTGTCCCGGACTGTATCCAGCTCACTCCAGGTCAGGCCGAAGAATTCAAATGGCTGCCGCCGACCTGCGGTTATCGACTCGTCAGCGAGGGCAAGGATCTGCCGCTTTGGCACCACTTGGTGTGCGGCGACCGCGATGCGGTGCACCACGAGCGTATTTCCCAGTCCGGACGCATGCTCGCCGAGGGCAGCGTGGCGGAGGATGACTGGGAAGATCACCTGATTTTCCGGGCGGGTTAAACGCCCACAGATTCATGTTTCAACAAGGAGTGTGTATGGCTGTGGGATTGCGGCGGGTGGTGATTGCCGGGCTGCTGGTGCTGAGTGCGCCGGTGTGGGCGGCGAAGAAAGTCGATCTGGATTATCACGTGCGCCTGTTGCCGCAGAGCGATCAGGCCGAAGTGCGCCTGACCCTGGCCAAAGGCGAGGCGGTGCGCAGTCTCGATTTCGACCTCGGCGACGGCAGTCACTACAGCGACTTCAAGACCGACGGCCAATGGCTGCTGACACCGGGCAAGCAGACACGCGGCGTCTGGCGTCCGGCCAACAACCCGTCCAGCCTGACCTATCGCGTGCGCATCAGCCACGGCCGCAAGAACGGCAGCTTCGACACCCGCATGACGCCGAGCTGGGCGCTGCTGCGCGGTGATGATCTGGTGCCAGCGGCCAAACTCGATCAGCAGGACGGCACCGAACTGGTCTCGCGTCTGCAATTCGAATTGCCCGACGGCTGGAAAAGCATCGAAACCGCCTGGCCGCGCATCGGCAAAAACAAATTCCGCATCGACAACCCCACGCGCCTGTTCGACCGCCCGACCGGATGGATGCTCGCCGGGCACTTGGGCAGCCGTCGCACGCGTCTGGGCGAAACCGAAGTCACCGTGGCCTCGCCGCAAGGGCAGGGCATGCGCCGCATGGACGTACTGACCTTGCTGACGTTTGTCTGGCCGCAAGTGCAGGCGTTGTATCCACGCCATCCGACGAAACTGTTGATCGTCGGCGCCAACGATCCGATGTGGCGCGGCAGTGTGGGTGCGCACGAATCGATCTACCTCAACACGCGGTTGCCGTTGGTCAGCGAAAGCGGCAGCAGTGCGCTGGTGCGCGAGTTGGCGCAGGTGTTCGGGCGGATCAATGACGAGCAGCGCAGCGACTGGATCAGCGAAGGGTTTGCCGAGTATTACGCGATCGAGCTGGTGCGCCGGGCGGGCGGCATGAGTGATGAGCGTTATCAGGCTTTGCAGGCGAAACTGGCCAAGGATGGCGCAAAGGTCACGACGCTGCGCGGCGGGCAGATCAGCCCGGCACAGGTCTCAAGAGCGGTGGCGATGTTGCAGGAGCTGGATGGCGAGATCCGCTTGACGACCCACAACAAGCGCTCGCTGGATGACGTGTTGCGTGGGGCGATGCATCTGGGGACGGTGAGTACCAAGGCGTTTGTGCAACTGGCCGAGAGTGTTCTGGGCGAGTCCTCCAAAGTGCTTGATAGCGCGTTGCTTCAGTAACATCCCCATTCGCGAGCAGGCTCGCTCCCACACTGGTTTTGTGTTCGACACAGATCAAATGTGGGAGCGAGCCTGCTCGCGAAGAGGCCACAGACCTCACAACAAATTCAGGATCACACCCCGGCTTTCGGCGATTTCACCGAATCATTGCCGGTCACCGTCGCCGTGCTCGTCGCCGCCTCGGCATTGGCTTTGAGCTTGCTCAGTTCTTCGCCAGCGCGCTCAATCTTGGCCCGCACGTTATTCATGTCCTGACGGCTTTTCTCGAACAGGCTTTTCACCGAACTGTGCCCGGTAATCCCGCGAGCCATGGCCACACCGCCAATCGCCACCTGAATCAAACCGAACACCCCGCCACGGCGCAAGCCCTTGCCGACCATGATCACGCCGCCGGCCAGCGAGCCGATACGCTCCCAGCCCTGTACGTTCTGATCGGTTGGGGACTGAAACGGGGTGGATTCGATACGCTCGACGCGTTTGAGCTCGGTCATGATCTTTCTCCAGGCAATGAGTAATGGATACACAAGCTGACTGCCGGAGCGGTCAGCTTGTTCCATCGGATGTGCGACGCCTCAGCGGAATTTCGGCCCGGAGCGGGTGTTCAGGCCCTTGGCCATGCGGTCGTAGAGCACGACGTTGACCGTGGCGGCGAGGTTCATACAACCGGTGGTCGGGATGTACACGACGTCTTCGCACCAGTCGCGGATCTCTTTATCGAGCGAGCCGTCCTCGGGGCCGAAGATGTACAGCGCGCGATCCGGGTGGGTGTATTCCGGCAGCGGGCGGGCGCCGTCGACCAGTTCCACGGCAACCGGTACGCAGTTGAGCGGGAGGATTTTTTTCAGATCGTCGATGCCGATCAGCGGGATGTCGTAGTGCACGCGCTTGGTGTCGGTGACGAAATCGGCGGCTCGTTCATAACGCTTGCCGGTGTAGAACACCGACGCCACGCCGTAACAGCCGGCGGCGCGCATCACCGAACCGACGTTCTCCGGTGATTTGGGGTTGTACAAACCAATGCAGCTGTAACGTTTGTCTGCCACGAGCGGGGTGCCTTCGGGAAAAAGAGCGCGATTATACGGGGATTGGGCAGTTGTAGTCAGATCACGGATTACCGGTGTCTGATCGACCGCTTTCGCGAGCAAGCCCGCTCCCACAGGTGAACGCATTCCAACGGTGGGAGCGGGCTTGGTCGCGAAAGGGCCGGGTCAGGCACTGAAAATATTCAGTCTTCTTTCTTCATCAACCCGGCCAGGGCGGCAAACGGGTTATGCGTGGCCTTGGCAATCTTCGGCGTGCTCAGCGAGCCTTCGCTGAAGTATTGCTGGTCGGTGTAGCGCGAGTGTTCGTTGTCGTGGCAATACAGGCACAGCAACTCCCAGTTCGAGCCGTCCTGCGGGTTGTTGTCGTGGTTGTGGTCGCGGTGATGCACGGTCAGTTCGCTCAGGCGCTTGCCGGAAAATTCACGGGTGCAGCGGCCACAGACGTGCGGGTACATCTTCAGGGCCTTGTCGCGGTAGCCCATTTCCTTGTCGCGCTGGTTGTCGGCGAGGATGCGATCCAGCTTCGACGTGTTGGTTGGGGTGGACGAACTCATGGGTTCACCTTTGTAGAAGACTAATGACGGTTATGTGCAGAGTTTAGCTCAGCCCTTGAGCTTCTCGGCAATCCAGATCGTGTGGCGCGTGCCCTTGTTGCCGTGGGCGAACACCTGGACTTCCTCAGCCTTGAAACCGGCCTTCTTCAATTTGTCGGAAAACAGCCGGTCGGCGCTGGCCGACCAAACCGCCAGCACACCCTTCGGGCGCAGGGCTTTGGCGCAGGCATTCAGACCAGCGGCGGAGTACAGCCAGCTGTTGGCCTTCTGGGTCAGGCCTTCGGGGCCGTTATCGACGTCGAGCATGATCGCGTCGAAGCCGTTTGGCTCGCTTTGCAGCACGTTAGCCACGTCGTCCTGACGGATCACCGTGCGCGGATCAAGCAGCGGCCGACCGGACTTTTCACCGAGCGGGCCACGGTTCCACTCGACCACGCCCGGCACCAGTTCGGCGACCACCACTTCAGCGCTTTTGCCCAGATGCTTGAGCGCCGAAGCGAGGGTGAAGCCCATGCCCAGGCCGCCGATCAGCACCCGCGAATCCGGCCGGCCAGCGACCTTGCGGCAGGGAATCTCGGCCAGCGCATCTTCGGAACCGTGCATGCGTGTGTTCATCAACTGCCCTCCGTCGCCGCCCTGGATCTTGATGACGAAGTCCTCGCCATACTCGAACAGGCACAGGGCACCGCCGCTTTCAGGGATCGGGGTGGTGTCGAGCAGAACGAAACGTTTCATGGAAATCTCTACAAGGGGGAAGGCAAGCAGGCGCGTTGGGAGTAGCCTGAGCACAGACTAAGGCCAACGGAGCCCTTGATGAAGCGCACCATTCTAACGGTCATTGCCCTGGCCGCGCTCTCGATTACTGCAGTGCAGGCGCAGCAGACCATTCCGGTGAGTCCGGCGCCACAGCCAGGCTCGCCCGGCACCGCAACCCCCACGCCGTATCCGCAGATCACGCCGATCAACATCCCCAAGTCTGGCGCCGGCAGTGGCAGTCCGCCGCTGGTGCCGATCGAAATGCCCAGCCCGCCAATCAAGGATCAGCCGGTGCCGGGTATTGAACCGAGCGGTACCAAGGCCAAATCCCCGGTCGGTTAAACCTGTTGCGCTGCCAGTTGGCCGTCGGCCATGCGCAGGCGTTTGGACAGGGAGACAGCGAGGGCGCGGATGATCTTGGCGGCGATTTTTGGCGCGTCGTTGAGCATTTTCTCCAGCGAGTCCTTGCCTAGATTGAGCAACTGGCAATGGCTCGCGGCAATGCACGTGGCCGAACGCCGTTCACCGTCGAGCACGGCCATTTCTCCGAAGGCCCGACCGCTGCGCAGCGTCGCCATTGTGATCACCTGGCCGTCGGGCCCGGTTTTCTGTACCGCGACCTGGCCACTGTGGAGGATGCACATGAAGCTGCCGGCATCGCCTTCGCGGAAAATCGCTTCGCCTTCAGCCACGGTGCTGATGCTGAAGTAGCCCGAGGCCGCGGCGAAGTCGGCCAGTTGCAATTGATCGAACAGGCCACAGTCCATCAGCCAGTCGCGGATTTCGTTGTTCAGTAAGGTGGGTTCGGACATGTCGTTGCGGTCTTTTTGTTTTCACATTTTCAAGGCTGTACATTGCCCCAGTGGGAGCGAGCCTGCTCGCGAAAGCGTAGTGTCAGTCACCGACGATGTGGATGACAGGTCGCATTCGCGAGCAGGCTCGCTCCCACTGGGTTTTGTGTGTTATCGACCACCGGAGTCTTGAGTTAAGACCCAAGTGACCGGCGGAGTTCCTCAGGCCAGGCCCAAAACCTTGAACACAAATGCATATTCGAGGGCTACGTCACGTAATCCCTGATAGCGCCCGCTCATCCCGCCATGCCCGGCGCCCAGTTCGGTCTTGAGCAGCAGCAGATTGTCGTCGGTTTTTGTCGCGCGTAATTTCGCCACCCACTTGGCCGCTTCCCAGTACTGCACGCGGCTGTCGTTGTAACCGGCGATCACCAGCGTCGCGGGATAAGCCTGCGCTGTGACATTTTCGTAAGGCGCGTAGGCCTTGATTCGCTCATAGACGTCCGGTTCTTCAGGATTGCCCCACTCGTCGTATTCGGTAACGGTCAATGGCAGATCCGGGTCGAGCATGGTGTTGAGCACATCGACGAACGGCACTTCAGCAATCGCCACGCCAAACAGGTCCGGGCGCTGGTTGAGCACTGCGCCAATCAACAGACCACCCGCGCTGCCGCCGCTGATTGCCAGCTTTTCAGGTGTGGTGATGCCGTTGAAGATCAAGAACTCGGCGCAGGCGATGAAGTCGCTGAAGGTGTTGTGCTTGTGTTCCTGCTTGCCGGCGCGATACCAGGCTTCGCCCAACTCGCCGCCGCCGCGCACGTGAGCAATGGCGAAGGCCATGCCACGATCCAAAAGGCTCAGGCGGGCGTGAGAGAACCACGGATCAAGGCTCGAACCGTAAGCGCCATAGCCATAGAGATACAGCGGCACCGCTTTACCAACCATTTCGCGCTTCATCACCAGGCTGATCGGCACCTGCGTGCCGTCCGGCGCGGTGGCCCAAAGGCGCTGGCTGACGTAAGCGTCGGCGTCGAACGGGCCGAGTACCGGGGTCTCTTTCAGCACGGTCTGTTCGCCGCTGGCCAGCATCAGTTGGCGCACTTGGGCCGGGCGATTCAGCGCCTCATAGCGCAGACGAATGCGATCGCTTTCAAACTCCAGGCTGTTTTGCACGTAGAGGCTGTAGGCCGCGTCCGGCAATTGCACGCGATAAGACGCCAGACCGTGTGGGTGAACTTCGATGACTGGCAGGCCGCCTTCGCGCAGACTCAGGGTCATGGCCTCGGTGTTCAGGCTGACGCCATCGAGCATCACCGTGTCGCTGTGCGGGATCAGGTTCAGCCAATCGGCTTCTGTCGGCGTGATGCCAGTGTCCGGGGCCTGATACAGGGCGTAGTTGATGCCGTCGCGGTTGGTGCGGATAAACCATGTCCACACGCCATCGAGCACGCCGTGATCGACGTCGTATTCGTGATCCTCGACGCGCGGTGCCAGGCAGGTGAAGGGCAGGTGTGGCTGATTGGCGTCCAGTGCCCAGACTTCGCTGGTGGTCTTGCTGCCCAGCGACAGCAGCAATTGCTGTTCGGAGCTTGCGCGGTAGCAATGCAGGAAGAAGCGCCCATCCGGCTCGTGGAAGACTTCTTCGGCAGCGGTGCCGTCGAGGCGATAACGGAACAGTTTGTGTGGGCGATGGGTGTCGTCGAGCACGCCGAAGAACAAGGTCAGGCTGTCGTTGGCCCAGGTCATGCTGCCGTCGCAGTCCTCGAATTCCAGTTCGCTGACCTTGTCGTTGGCCAGTTCCTTGACGAACAGCGTGTAGATCTCATCGCCCGAGGCATCGACGCTGTAGGCCAGGCGCTGGTGATCGGGGCTGATGCTGAACGCGCCCAGTGAGAAGAAGCCGCCATTGGCCAGAACGTTCGGGTCGAGCAGCAGTTGTTCGCGGCTTTCGTCGAGGGTCAGGCTGTCGTCCGCCGGACGTGGGCAACGATAGTGGCGGGCATATTCGTCGCCAGCGGTGGTGCGGGTGTAATACAGGTACGGCCCCCACGGCGAGGGCAGGGACAGATCGGTTTCCAGAATGCGGCCCTTGATCTCTTCGAACAGGGTTTCGCGCAGTTCGGCCTGATCGGCGGTTTGTGTTTCCTGAAAAGCGTTTTCAGCCTTGAGGTAGTCGAGCACCGCGTCGGTGTCGCGCTCCTGCAGCCAGGCATACGGGTCGGCGCCGGCCGCCTTGTGGGCAATCGGGGCGCTGGTGACGTTGGCGGATACGGGCATGGAAGGCTCTCGGACAATGTACGGAATAGGGGGTTTCGCAGCTCTGGTTACCAGCGCAAACCCTGTGGGAGCTAGCCTGCTCGCGAAAGCGGTGGGTCAGACAACAATGTTTCAACTGACAGTCCGTATTCGCGAGCAGGCTCGCTCCCACAGGTTGTGTGTCTATTGGGACAAGCCTGGCGGGCGAAAAGTCGTTACTATAAGCGCCTCTTTGCCTGCCTTGCCATGGACACCATGACCGAGAACGACTATCTGATCGCCTGGGGCCTCTACGCCTTTGCCGCTGTAGGCTGCCTGTTGGTATGGCTGCGCCTGACCACCTGGATGTGGCGCTGGCTGCGCGAGCCGTTGCGTGTGTTGATGGCGGTGTTGCTGTTCAGCCCGACCATCGTTGACCCGGTGAAGGAAAAGGTCGCCCCGGCCATCGCCATCACCGCGCTGGATCTGGCGTTCAAGGTCGGCAACAACGCCTGGCGCGCAGTCTCCGATCTGTTCATGTACGGCATGATCGCGTTCGGCATCTATCTGATTTACGTGCTGATCCGCTTCCCGATCGAACGGGCCTCCAAGGCTCGCCGTGAACAGGCCGAAGCGGCCAAAGCAGCAGCCCGCGCCGATGAGCGCGATGACGACCAACCGTTCGGTGGCGCCGGTGATGACCGTTACGGTCGCCCGCCAGTGCCGAACAATCCGCAGCGCATGCGGGTCGAGCCGCGTCTGTAACTCCCGAGAGTCCGCACATGTGTGAATTACTGGGCATGAGTGCCAACGTGCCGACTGATATCGTGTTCAGCTTCACCGGGCTGATGCAGCGCGGTGGGCGCACCGGCCCGCACCGCGACGGCTGGGGCATCGCCTTCTATGAGGGCCGTGGCCTGCGGCTGTTCCAGGATCCGGCCGCCAGCTGCGAGTCGGAAGTCGCCAATCTGGTGCAGCGTTACCCGATCAAGAGCGAAGTGGTCATCGGCCATATCCGCCAGGCCAACGTCGGTAAGGTCTGCCTGTCCAATACCCACCCGTTCGTCCGCGAACTGTGGGGGCGCAACTGGTGCTTCGCACACAATGGTCAGCTCGCCGATTTTACCCCGATCAAAAGTTTCTACCGCCCGGTCGGCGATACCGACAGTGAAGCGGCGTTCTGCGATTTGCTCAACCGCGTACGTGCAGCCTTTCCGGAACCGGTCGATATAGAAGTGCTGCTGCCGGATCTGGTTGCCGCGTGCGCCGAATACCGCAGCAAAGGCGTGTTCAACTGCCTGCTCAGCGATGGCGACTGGCTGTTCTGCTATTGCTCGACGAAACTGGCGCAGATCACCCGGCGCGCACCGTTCGGCCCGGCGCGGCTCAAGGACGTCGATGTGATCGTCGATTTCCAGGCTGAAACCACGCCCAACGATGTGGTGACGGTGATTGCCACCGAACCTCTGACCGAAAACGAAACCTGGACCCGCTACGAACCGGGCCAATGGAGCCTGTGGCGACGCGGCGAATGCGTCAGCCAAGGCAAGACCGAATAAGGATTACACCCCATGTTGCTCAGTTATCTACGGCTGGTGTTATTTGCGGCGGGCCTGTTGATCGGTGTCCAGGTGCCGGGGTTCATCAACGATTACGCGAAACGTGTCGAGGCCCATCTGATTGAGGCGCAGACCGGTCTGCGCGGCTTTCAGGGTACGGCCGATCAGTTTTTCAAAGGTGATATGCAGGCACTTGTCGCGCATTACCGCGCCAGTGAAGACCCGGTGTTTCGCAGTGATGCGGACAGTCTGAACACGTTGCTCACGCGTCAGTTGGCGCTGGATAAACAATTCCAGGCGATGCAGGGCCCGTGGTACATCCGCTTCCTGCAAGTAGTGCTGGCCGCCGACCCGGACATCCGCAAGGAAACCTGGAATGGCTACAGCTACCAGATCCTGCTGACCCCGGAGGCGATGATCTGGGGCATGAGCGGCGCATTGCTGTTGTCGTTCGGCATCGAATGCCTGTTCCGTCTGATCGACTGGGTGGTGCTGGGTGGCAAACGCCTGCGCCAGAGCCGGCCGATTGAAGACCGCGACGTTCGCGGTCTCTGATGATCGTTCCCACGCGGAGCGTGGGAACGATCATGTTCAGTCAGTGAGGGTGATGTAGTCCTTGCCGACCTTCTGCGCATACCCCGCCAACACCTGCTGACACAACGTCACAATCTCCTCGACCCACTCCACGCCCACTCGCCACGACACCACCACCTGCAAATTCGGTGGCCGCTGATCAATGGCCAGCAAAGTCAGTTCCCCCCGCGCCAATTCCTCAGCCACCAGCACCGGCGGCAGCACACCAATACCAAACCCATCGCGCAACAACCGCGTGATCGCCGACACTGAATTCACGCAATTCAAGCGCGGCGCTATCACGCCGCTCGCCTGCATCAACGCCAGCAGGTCCTGATGCGGCCGGGAGTTTTTCGAGTAGGTAATGATGCGTTCCTGCGCCAGTTCGGCGAGGTCGGCGTAGTCGCGGTTGTAGATCGAGTTGCTGGCGACGATCCAGCCCAGCGGATGGCTGGCCAGCTCCAGGCTGCGCACGCTTTCATGGCGCACCAGATCGGTTTGCAGGATCAGATCGAGAAAGCCTTTTTGCAGCTGATCACAGAGGTTCAGCGAGGTATCGGCCACCAGCTCGATTTCCACCCGTGGATACAGATCGGTCATCTGCGCTACCAACGGGCTCAGCCAAGTGTGAATCACCGTGTCCATCACGCCGATGCGCACCCGGCCGACTTTGCTCGAGCGGGTTTCGATCGACTGCTTGAGCGCGCTCATGGTGTCGAGCATCTGCTCGGCATAGTCCAGCACTTTCAAACCTTCGGGCGTCAGGCTGACACCGCGCGAATCACGCACAAACAGCTTCACCCCCAGTTCACCTTCAAGTACTGCAATGCGACTGGAAATCGACGCCTGGGTGGTGAACAGCTTGTCGGCGGTCAGGCGAAAACTCTTCAGCCGGGCGACCCAGACAAAGGTCTCGAGAAACTTCAGGTTCATGGGCAAGGCTCGGGTGACAAATTTTTCTTATGCCTAAGGCGGGTTTTTATTCGTTGGACGCCGTACGGCCAAGCGCCCAAAAATCGGCGCATCCGGTTCCCACGATAGGCGTCGTCGGGACTACGAACAAGACCAATAAAAGCCTGCGGAGATTTGCCATGAGTGCGCCCGACACCCTCGACCTCCCCAAGTCCACGGCCCGCCCCGGCCCGTTCGACTGGTATCGCAACATCAACAAACAGGAACGCCGCACGTTCTGGAGCTGCAAGATCGGCTACGGTCTGGACGGCATGGACACGCAGATGCTCAGCTTCGTGGTGCCAACCCTGATTGCGATGTGGGGCATTACCACCGGCGAGGCCGGGCTGATTCACACCAGCACTTTGATTGCCTCGGCCATTGGTGGCTGGGTTGCCGGAATCCTCTCCGACCGCATCGGTCGCGTTCGCACGCTGCAACTCACCGTGTTGTGGTTCGCCTTCTTCACCTTCCTCTGTGGCTTCGCGCAAAACTACGAACAACTGTTGATCGCTCGCACCCTGATGGGCTTCGGTTTCGGCGGCGAATGGACGGCCGGCGCGGTGCTGATCGGCGAAGTGATCCGCGCGAAGGACCGTGGCAAAGCGGTGGGCATGGTGCAATCCGGTTGGGCGCTGGGCTGGGGCCTGACGGCAATTCTGTATGCGCTGCTGTTCTCGATCATGCCGCCGGAAGACGCCTGGCGGGCGCTGTTCATTCTCGGCATCGTGCCGGCGATTTTCGTGGTCTTCGTGCGACGTCTGGTGAAAGACCCGGAGATCTACCGTGAAGCCAAGGCTGCGCAAACTCCGGAGAATCCGGCGAAGTTCTACGAGATTTTTGCTCCCGGCATGCTGTTCACCACGATCCGCGCCTCCTTGCTGACCACTGGCGCACTCGGCGGTTACTACGCGATCACCTCCTGGCTGCCGACCTTCCTGAAAAACGAGCGCGGCTTGAGCGTGCTCGGCACCGGCGGTTACCTGGCGATGGTGATTGTCGGTTCCTATGTCGGTTACGTGATCAGTGCTTATCTGACCGACCTGTTGGGGCGCAAAAAGAACTTCATCCTGTTCGCGGTCGGCTCGTTCACCATCGTTCTGCTCTACACCCAATTGCCGGTCAGTAATGGCGTGATGCTTTGGCTGGGCTTTCCGCTGGGGTTCTTTGCCTCGGGGATTTTCAGCGGGATGGGTGCGTTTCTCACCGAGTTGTTCCCAACGCGGATTCGCGGCTCGGGCCAAGGCTTCTGCTACAACATCGGCCGGGCGCTGGCGGCGCTGTTTCCGCTGCTGATCGGCCTGCTCAGCCAGAAAGTGCCGTTGAGCGTAGGCATTGGTGCGTTTGCTGCGGTGTCTTACGGCGTGGTGATTCTCGCGGCGCTGAGCCTGCCGGAAACCCGTGGCAAGCAACTCGACGCGCAGTAACTGATAACCTGCGGGGGCATTGCCCAAGGGGCGATGTCCTACGGATAGAAAGATAAAAAGCTACAGGAGTGTTTACCGTGAGCCGCCTGTTATTGAATTGCGACATTGGCGAGAGTTTCGGCAGCTGGACCATGGGTCTGGACGCCGAAGTCATGCCCTTCATCGACTGCGCCAACGTGGCTTGCGGCTTCCACGCCGGCGACCCGAGCATCATGCGCAAAACCGTCAGCCTGGCGCTAAGCCACGGCGTGCAGATCGGCGCGCATCCGGCCTATCAGGATCTGGTCGGGTTCGGCCGGCGCTCCATGGCGTATTCCGCGCAGGAGCTGCAAGACATCCTGCATTACCAGATCGGCGCCCTCGACGGCCTCTGCAAGGCGCAGGGCGGCAAGGTCAGTTACGTCAAACCGCACGGTGCGATGTACAACGACATGATGGCCAACCCGGCGCAGTTGCGCGCAGTGATTCAGGCTGTTGCCGACTATGACCGCAGTTTGCCGTTGATGCTGATGGCCACCCGCGACAACGCCGCCGCGCAGCAACTTGGCGATGAGTGCGGCGTCACCCTGTGGTTCGAAGCTTTCGCTGACCGCGCCTATGACAGCGCGGGTCGTCTGGTCTCGCGACAAACGCCGGGCGCCGTCCATCACGACGCCGAGAAAATCATCGAGCAGGCACTGATCATTGCCCGTGGCGCCAACCTCACCGCCAGCGATGGCAGTGCATTGCACCTGCAAGCCAACACCCTCTGTGTGCACGGCGACAATGCCAGTTCGGTGGCGGCGGTGCGGCGTATCCGTGAGGCCCTCAATCAGCAGAGCGCATCATGAATCCACGGATTGAAGTCGTGGCGCTGGACTGTCTGATGCTGCGTCTGTTTGACGATATTGCCGAAGCCAATATGCCGTGGATGCTCGCTGCCAGTGAGCGGTTGCGCGGGGTGTTCGGTGCGCAACTGATCGATCTGGTGCCGTCCTATACAACATTGATGGTGCATTACGACTTGACCGTTTTGAGCCCGAGTCAGGCTCGGGAGTTGATCGCTGAGGCGTTGATCAATCTGTCGCCGAATGCGCAGGCTGGCGGTCAATGCCACGTGCTGCCGGTCTGGTACGACCTGAGCGTTGGCCCGGAACTGAGCCTGCTGTCTGCGCGCAGCGGTCTGGCGGTGACGGAAGTGATCCGCCGTCACAGTGACCGGGAGTATCAGGTGTTCGCCCTCGGTTTTGCCCCGGGTTTTGCGTTCATGGGGTTGGTCGAAGAAGTTTTGGCCGCGCCACGCCTGAATACCCCACGCAAGAAAGTCGCCGCCGGCAGTGTCGGTATCGCCGAGCGGCAGACGGCTGCTTATCCCGTCGTCTCTCCCGGCGGCTGGAACCTGATCGGTCGTACTCCAGCGAAATTGTTTGATCGCAATCGTGATGGCTACAGCCTGATGCAACCCGGCGACACAGTGCGCTTCGAGGCGGTGAGCCACGCCGAATTCATCCATCTGGGTGGCGACGACACCCCGCTGGAGGCACAGGCATGAGTCGACTGACGATTGAAGCGAGTACGCCGCTGTGCCTGTTGCAGGACGCCGGGCGGTTTGGCGTGCGGCATCTGGGCGTGACCCAGGGCGGCGCGGCGGACTGGCGTTCGATGAGCTGGGCCAATTGGCTACTGGGCAACGGTCTGGATCTGCCGGTGATCGAAATCACCCTCGGTGGCTTTGCTGTACTGGCCGAAGAAGAATGCCTGCTGGCGCTGGCCGGGGCTGATCTCGGTGCGCAGATCGACGGCCAGCCATTGGCGCCGTGGCGCAGTTTCAAATTGCACAAAGGGCAGACGCTGAAATTCACTCAACCACTGCTTGGCGCTCGTGCGTATCTGGCAGCACCCGGTGGTTTTGACGCGCCGAAGGTTCTGGGTAGCAGCGCAACAGTCGTGCGCGAGGAGCTTGGCGGGCTCGATGGCATGGGCCTGCCGTTGGCCAAAGGGGCGATGTTGAGCTATCACGGGGAAACCCTGCTGGTTCGTGATATGCCGTTGGCTCATCGTCCGGATTTTCGCCTGAATGCGCCGTTGGACCTGGTACTGGGTGCGCAGATCGGTCAGTTCAGCGGCCAGAGCCTGTTTGATGTGTTCAATAGTGCGTGGACGCTGGACAGTCGCGCCGATCGAATGGGCATTCGCTTGCTGGGCAAGGCGCTGGAATATCAGGGGCAGCCGATGATTTCCGAGGGGATTCCTTTGGGCGCGGTGCAGGTGCCACCGGACGGGCAGCCGATTGTGTTGCTCAATGATCGGCAGACGATCGGCGGCTATCCGCGATTGGGAGCGTTGACGCCGTTGGCGTTGGCCAGATTGGCACAGTGTCTGCCAGGGGCGCAGGTGAGGTTACGGCCGGTGGTGCAAGACGTTGCGCATCGCGAGCACATCAAATATCTGCAGCGCTTCAGAAATAGCTAAAAGCATCGCGGGCAAGCCCGCTCCCACAGTGTTGATCGTTTCCACGCTCCGCGTGGGAATGCCGCCCGGGACGCTCCGCGTCCCTGTGACGCAGAGCGTCACTGGATGCGTTCCCACGCAGAGCTTGGGAACGATCTGGTCGTCATTTGGACAAAAACCGCATGCCTTCTTCCAAACCACGCAACGTCAGCGGATACATCTGATCCTCGATCAAGTCCCGCACGATGTTGGTCGACGAGGTGTAGCCCCAGGTATCTTTCGGGTACGGATTGATCCAGATGAGCTTCTTGTATTTCTCCATGAAGCGCTGCATCCACAGATAACCCGGCTCTTCGTTCCAGTGCTCGACACTGCCGCCAGCCTGGGTAATTTCATAAGGCGCCATGGCGGCATCGCCGATAAAGATCACTTTGTAGTCGGCGCCGTACTTGTGCAGCAGATCCTGAGTGGAGAAACGCTCGGAAGTGCGGCGCATGTTGTTCTTCCACACCGATTCATAAATGAAGTTGTGGAAGTAGAAATACTCCAGATGCTTGAACTCGGTCTTGCAGGCCGAGAACAACTCCTCGCAGATCTTCACGTGTGCATCCATAGAACCGCCGATGTCGAACAGCAACAGCAGCTTCACCGTGTTGCGCCGTTCCGGGCGCATCTGAATGTTCAGCAGGCCGGCGTCCTTGGCGGTGTGGTCGATGGTGCCGTCGATGTCCAGCTCCTCCGCCGCACCCTGACGGGCGAATTTACGCAGGCGGCGCAGGGCGACCTTGATGTTGCGCGTGCCTAGTTCGACGGAATCGTCGAGGTTCTTGTACTCGCGCTGATCCCAGACCTTCACCGCTTTGCCCTGGCGCTTGCCGGCATCGCCGACCCGAATGCCTTCCGGGTTGAAACCGCCGGAACCGAACGGGCTGGTGCCGCCGGTACCAATCCATTTGTTGCCGCCGGCGTGACGCTCCTTCTGTTCTTCCAGGCGCTTCTTGAACTCTTCAATCAGTTTGTCCAGCCCGCCGAGGGACTGGATCTGCGCGCGTTCTTCGTCGCTCAGCGAGCGTTCGAACTCCTTGCGCAACCAATCTTCGGGAATCAGCGCCTGAAGGTGATCGTCGAGTTTTTCCAGGCCATTGAAGTAGGCGCCGAACGCACGGTCGAACTTGTCGAAATGCCGTTCGTCCTTCACCAGAATCGCCCGCGACAAGTAATAGAACTCGTCCATGTCGGCGAAGATCACGCGCTGTTTCAGCGCGTTGATCAGGTCGAGCAGCTCGCGCACCGACACCGGCACCTTGGCTGCACGCATTTCATTGAACAGGTTGAGCAACATGGCATCAGCCTCTTAGCGGGTGCCGCGACGGCTCATGAACGCCAGGCGCTCAAGCAGTTGCACGTCTTGCTCGTTTTTCACCAAGGCGCCGGCCAGCGGCGGAATCGCTTTGGTCGGATCGCGTTCGCGCAATACGGCTTCGCCGATGTTGTCGGCCATCAGCAGTTTCAGCCAGTCGACCAGCTCCGACGTTGATGGCTTCTTCTTCAGGCCCGGCACCTTGCGCACGTCGAAGAACACGTCCAGCGCTTCGCTGACCAGATCCTTCTTGATGTCCGGGTAGTGCACGTCGACGATTTTCTGCAGGGTGGTGCGGTCGGGGAAGGCGATGTAGTGGAAGAAGCAGCGACGCAGGAAGGCGTCCGGCAGCTCTTTCTCGTTGTTGGAGGTAATGATGATGATCGGGCGCTTTTTCGCCTTGATGGTCTCGTCGATCTCGTAAACGTAGAACTCCATCTTGTCGAGTTCTTGCAGCAGGTCGTTGGGGAACTCGATGTCGGCCTTGTCGATTTCGTCGATCAGCAAAATGACCCGCTCTTCAGACTCGAACGCCTCCCAGAGCTTGCCTTTCTTCAAGTAGTTACGAACATCGTGGACTTTTTCGTTGCCCAGTTGCGAATCGCGCAGACGGCTGACCGCGTCGTACTCGTACAGGCCTTGGTGGGCCTTGGTGGTGGACTTGATGTGCCAGGTGATCAACCTGGCATTGAATGATTCGGCCAGTTGCTCGGCGAGCATGGTCTTGCCGGTGCCCGGTTCGCCCTTGACCAGCAGCGGCCGCTCCAGGGTGATGGCGGCGTTGACCGCCAGCTTCAGGTCATCGGTGGCGACGTAGGCCTGGGTGCCTTCGAACTTCATCTGCTAATCCTCGAACGGTAACGCCGACCTGAACGGGCAGGGCGGGGGCGAAAAATCGGATGCCCGACTATAACGCGCGACCCGGTCGACTGTGAACGCAGACGGCTTATTCAGTCTCTGAATGGGGCGTCACATGTTGACTCGGTTTCGGCCGATACCCTTCATCGGGAGGTGCTGGCGCAAAGCCTTAACCTTCATCCGGCTTCGGTCGCTCATACCGTGCATTGAAAGCCTGAACAAATCCATTGCGCAAAATCTGCAAAAACGCTTCGAACCCGTTGATATTTTGCTGGTGCACGTTACCGCTGAGTTGCACGCGGGTAGCGAACTGGTTTTTGATCTGGTTTTTCAACACGGTTTCGGTACCACCGACCAGTGCTTCCCAGACCGAGCGGAACAGACCTTTATTCTTGTTTTCAACGTCTTGCTGCCAGTCGAACACATCGACATCGCGCAGCAACGGTTTGATGTAACCGGTCACTTTGGCTTTTTCGGCTTTTGCTTCAATCACCACGTCGCCATGCCCGGCGTTGAAGTCGAACTTGCCATAAGCCGAGGCGAAGTCATTCATGCGCTTGAGCTCGATGTCTTTTGCGCGAAGGCGAAACTCGAAGTCTTCGAAGTTGCTCAGCGGATCGAAGGTCGCGGTGGTTTCCAGAGGGGCGTGGCCCAACAACAAAGCTTTGCCTTCGAAACGCGCATCGCGTTTGCCCTCTTTGTCGACCACGTTGGTCAAGTTGTAGATGCTGGCGTCGACGTTGGTGGCGTTCATGTTAACGGGCGGTTTGGAGTTGAAATTGCGGAATGTGACGCGACCATCGTGGATCTGGACTTCATCGAGGGTAATCGGCAGCAACTTGCCCAGTTGCTCGCGCCAGTCAGTGCCCTGACCGGTCTGGGAATTCTGCTTGTTGGCCCCACCGTCAACGAAATTCACTTCCGGTTTGATGAACTGCACCTGCGCTACCACGGCATGGTCGTACCAGAGCGAATGCCAGCTCACTGACAGATCAATCAGCGGCGCATTGACGAAAGGCACAGGCACTTTGCCGTCGACCTTGACGATCTTCAGGCCGTTGATCTTGTAAGCACCGCGCCACCACGCCAGGTCGACATCGGTGATCTGTCCACGGTAGTCGCCCATGTTCGCCAGCTTGCCGTTCAGATAGTCGCGCACCAGATAGGGCAGGGCGATGTGCGCTGCGATCAGCAGCACGACAACGCCTGCAAATGTCCATAACGGCCAGCTGTAACGACGCTTCATGACGACAATTCCCGAACGGTGTAATCGATTGACTGCCCGTCGCCGCAGACGTTCGACCCGACTGGACTGTGATGGGCAACAGGCATACCTTGGGCGCTGAATTCAATGCTGCATAAGGACCCAGCCATGAGCCGTATTTTTGCTGACAACGCCCATTCCATCGGTAACACGCCGCTGGTGCAGATCAATCGCATCGCGCCGCGTGGCGTGACCATCCTGGCCAAGATCGAGGGGCGTAACCCCGGTTATTCGGTCAAGTGTCGTATCGGCGCCAACATGATCTGGGACGCTGAAAGCAGCGGCAAACTCAAACCAGGCATGACCATCGTCGAGCCGACGTCGGGTAATACCGGCATCGGTCTGGCTTTCGTGGCTGCCGCCCGTGGCTACAAGTTGATGCTGACCATGCCGGCGTCGATGAGCATCGAGCGGCGCAAAGTCCTCAAGGCGCTGGGCGCCGAACTGGTGCTGACCGAACCGGCCAAAGGCATGAAAGGTGCGATCCAGAAGGCCACTGAGATTGTTGCCAGCGATACAGGCAAATACTTCATGCCGGCGCAGTTCGATAACCCCGCCAACCCGGCGATTCACGAAAAAACCACCGGCCCGGAAATCTGGAACGACACCGATGGCGCGGTCGATGTGCTGGTGGCGGGTGTCGGTACCGGCGGAACCATCACCGGTGTTTCGCGGTATATCAAGAATACCCAGGGCAAACCGATTCTCTCTGTGGCCGTCGAGCCGGTGTCTTCACCGGTCATTACTCAGGCCCTGGCTGGCGAAGAAATCAAGCCGAGCCCGCACAAGATTCAGGGCATCGGTGCCGGTTTTGTACCGAAGAACCTGGACTTGTCGATGGTTGACCGGGTAGAGCGGGTTACCGACGAAGAGTCCAAGGCGATGGCTCTGCGCTTGATGCAGGAAGAAGGCATCTTGTGCGGTATTTCCTGCGGCGCGGCCATGGCGGTCGCGGTGCGTCTGGCCGAAACGCCTGAGATGCAGGGCAAGACCATCGTGGTGATTCTGCCGGACTCCGGTGAACGCTACCTGTCGAGCATGCTGTTCAGCGATCTGTTCACCGAGCAGGAGAACCAGCGGTAATCGATTTGACTCAGGTCAGCCCAGGTTCAGGGTGCTTATGTTAATAAATGCTTTGTTGCGCAATTCTTAACACTGAATCTTGGGCTGAACGGGTTTTGTACCAGGCCGGTAGTGTTTATCATGGCCGGCTGCCATGTCGGGTAAAGGGCATTGCGCAGCGTTGTCTTTATTCAAGGAGTCGTTGATGACCTTTTCGTTAGCCGCCAAGGTGTTGGTGTTGCTGCTGTTTGTGGGCAGCATCCTCTATGTGCATTTGCGCGGTAAGGCGCGCCTGCCGGTGCTGCGCCAGTTCGTCAACCACTCGGCATTGTTCGCCCCGTATAACACCTTGATGTACTTGTTCTCGGGTGTACCGTCCAAGCCTTATCTGGATCGCAGCAAGTTCCCGGAACTGGACGTACTGCGCGATAACTGGGAAACCATCCGCGACGAAGCCATGCACCTGTTCGACGAGGGTTACATCCGCGCCGCCGAGAAGAACAACGACGCCGGTTTCGGCTCGTTCTTCAAGAAGGGCTGGAAGCGTTTCTATCTCAAGTGGTACGACAAACCGCTGCCATCGGCTGAAACCTTGTGCCCGAAAACCGTGGCGCTGGTCAGTGCCATCCCTAACGTCAAAGGCGCCATGTTCGCGCTGTTGCCGGGCGGCAGCCACCTTAACCCGCACCGCGATCCGTTCGCCGGTTCCCTGCGTTATCACCTCGGCCTGTCGACACCGAACTCCGACGATTGCCGGATCTTCGTCGACGGTCAGGTTTACGCCTGGCGCGACGGTGAGGACGTGATGTTCGACGAGACCTACGTGCATTGGGTCAAGAACGAAACCGACAAGACCCGCGTCATCCTGTTCTGCGACATCGAACGTCCGCTGAGCAACCGTCTGATGACCCGCATCAACCGCTTCATCAGTGGCTGGCTCGGCCGCGCGACTGCGCCACAGAATCTTGATGATGAACGCGTCGGCGGGATCAACCAGGCCTACGCCTGGAGCAAGAGCTTCAGTGACAAGTTCAGCGGTGTGGTCAAACAGTGGAAACGCCGCAATCCCAAGGCCTACCGTGTGTTGCGGCCAGTGCTGGCGGTGGTGGTGCTGACATTGCTGGGGTATTGGCTGTTTGGTTGAGGGCTAACCAGAAATGAAAAACCGCTCCTTGTGAGCGGTTTTTTGATGATGGGAACGCGAAAGAGGCGCCCGCGAGAATACCGCCTCGCTCCTCAACGGCTGGATTTGCCAATGCCTCCCTGATTCGCTGCAACTCCTTTTCAGACAACTCTCCAGAAGACCGCTTTCTATTGGCCTTTGTTGATTTGGCGTCTGAGGCCTTGTTTTCAACGACAGCTTTCATGGTGTCTCCGGCGTTGATCATTAAATGAGCAGTTGCCCCGATACTAGTCTTAGTCAATAAGCTTCACAAGCCGACCCTCTGAATCGAACTCAAAGCCCAGTTGCTGGTAGAGAGAGATGACCCCTGGGAGAGGCTCCTGAATTTCAATTTGTTTGCTGCCACCAGCCTATCCACCTCCCTTCAGCCTGTCGCTACTGGCCCTTTGTCCAAATCATTGCAATCCATGTCCCGCGCTGGTTATAGTCGGCGCTCGTGAGTCATACGACTCACGTTCCAACCCCTTCAAAAAAGATCTGCCCCAATGCCTGCATCCCTCATCAACGCGGTAGTCGATTCAGCGGTCAACGCTGGCGTCGTGCCGTGCGGGAATCAGCAGCCCAAGCGGATCAGTCATTACCCCCCACCTGTCAGTAGCACGCCGGTGTGCGCAGTCGTATCACCGCCGGGCGTTGGCGTTTCGGGCTGATCGGCAGTTTCTGCTGACCCCTGTGCCCGCCGCAAAAATCTACTGAATTTCAGCTTCGGCTGAGTTGGCTATTTGCCTGACTACAGGTGGTATTCATGTTTGTCCTTTCGAAAAAGTCCGCGCTCGCGGCGGCGTCCACGAGCCTGTTCGTTCTGCTGTGGAGCAGCGGGGCGATTTTCTCCAAATGGGGCCTGGCCCACGCGTCACCGTTTGCCTTTCTGTTGATCCGCTTTGCCATCGCCCTGTGCGGGTTGGTGCTGCTGATGCCGTTGCTCAAGCTGAAGTTGCCCAAGGGCGGCCGGCCGATGCTGTTTGCGATTGCCACCGGTGTGGTGTTGTTGGGGGCGTATCAGATTTTCTATCTGTTGGCTCTGAACACCAAAGTCACCCCGGGGGTGATGGCGACCATCATGGGCGTGCAGCCGATTCTCACCGTTGTACTGATGGAGCGGCAGCGCTCGGCGAGCCGGATGTTTGGTCTGGCGTTGGGGCTGGCCGGGCTGATCATGGTGGTGTATCAGGGCATCGGGCTGGCCGGGATGTCGTGGGCGGGGATGCTGTTCGGTCTGCTGGCGCTGGCGAGCATGACGCTGGGTTCGATCATGCAGAAACGCATCACCGACAATCCCCTCGGCACGCTACCGGTGCAGTACCTGGCCGGACTGTTGTTGTGCGCGATCTTTGTGCCGTTCCAGCCGTTTCACTTCGAGCACACTGCCGGTTTCATCGTGCCGGTGTTGTGGATGGGGCTGGTGGTGTCGGTGCTGGCGACGCTGTTGCTGTATCGGCTGATCGCACGGGGCAATCTGGTGAATGTCACCAGTCTGTTCTATTTGGTGCCGGCGGTGACGGCAGTGATGGACTACCTGATTTTCGGCAACCGACTGGCGACGTTGAGCTTGTTCGGCATGCTGTTGATCGTCATTGGTCTGGCATTCGTCTTCCGTAAAACAGCGTAAACCGCAAAAAGCCCGGAGCCATTCTCCGGGCCTTTTTCATTTGCTCAACGCATGTTCGGCCCGTACCGAATTCATGAACGCCTGCATCGCCGACGATTGAATCCGATGACGGCGGGTGATCAGGCCGAACGGTGGCAGGCGCGCCTCAAACTTGATCGGCAGCACCGCCAGCAGATCGCGACCAGGATAGTCCTCGACCACCGACACCGGCGTCACACCGAGCATGTCGGTCTGCTGGATCAATGATAACAAGGTCATGATCGAGGTGGTTTCGACGATGCTGCTGGGGATGTCGACCCGGGCGTTGTGGAACACCTGATTGATGATCGCACGCATCGGGCTTGGCTGCTGTTGCAGCACCCAGGTCATGTTTTGCAGTTCCGCCCAGCTGAGGTTTTTCTCTTTTGCCAGTGGATTCTGCGCGCCGGCAATCACACACAAGGCTTCTTCGCCGAGGCTGTCGAAGAGCAATTCTTCTGCCCGCGCTCCGGCGGGAATTCGGCCCAGCACGATGTCCAGTTGATCCTGCAACAGCGCCTGCACCAGCACGTCGCTGGTGTCGACCTGGATGCTCATCGACAGGCGCGGATGGCTTTGCTTCAAGGTCGCAATGGTGCGCGTCAGCAAACCCGAGGCCAGCGCCGGAATCGCCCCGACCGCTACCCGTCCGAGATTGCCCGACTCCAGCGCTACCAATTCTTCACGCATGCCGCTGAGTTCGGCGAAGACCATGCGTGCGTAATAGATCACCGTCTCGCCAAACGGCGTCGAGCGCATGCCCCGGGGCAAGCGCTCGAACAGCTCGACGCCGAGCAAATCCTCGGCCTCGTGGAGCATTTTGGTCGCCGCCGGTTGGGTCATGCCGATGTGGTCGGCGGCGCGGCGCAGCGAGCCGAATTCCTGCAACGCCAGCATCAGCCGCAACTGGCGCAGACGCAGGCGGCTGTGGATCACGTTGGCATCAGGAATTCGGGTCATGGGCCGTGCTCGCGAAAAAGACAGGTGGCCAGCCTGACAACAAATGTCAGGCAGTGCCAGTCCTGTGTCACAGCACCGATTTTGGCTTGGCCCCAGGGGCCTTGCGCAAACCGACCATGACTTGCAGCGCCTTGGAGATCAACGGCCAGAACAGCATCAGCAACGCCGCCGTGGTCAGGCAGCCCACCAGCGGGTTGGACCAGAAGATGCCCAAGTGCCCGTCGGAGAACAGCATCGATTGGCGGAACGCATCTTCAGCCTTGTCGCCCAGCACCGCCGCGAGCACCAGCGGCGCGATCGGGTAGCCGAGTTTCTTGAACAGATAACCCAGCGCGCCGAAGCCGAGCATCAGCACCACGTCGACGAACGAGTTGTGTACCGAGTAGGCACCGATGGCACAGACCATGATGATGATCGGCGCAATGATCGAGAACGGAATGCGCAGGATCGAGGCGAACAACGGCACGGTGGCCAACACCACGATCAGACTCACCACGTTGCCCAGGTACATGCTGGCGATCAGGCCCCAGACAAAATCATGCTGCTCGACGAACAGCGTAGGGCCGGGGTGCAGGCCCCAGATCATCAAGCCGCCGAGCATCACCGCAGCGGTGGCCGAACCGGGAATGCCCAGGGTCAGCATCGGCAGCAAGGCGCTGGTGCCGGCGGAATGGTCGGCGGTTTCCGGGGCGATCACGCCTTCCAGTTCACCCTTGCCGAAGTTGTCGCGATTCTTCGAGAAACGCCGCGCCAGGCTGTAGCTCATGAACGACGCCGCCGTCGGCCCGCCCGGGGTGATGCCCATCCAGCAACCGACCAACGTGCTGCGCACAATGGTCAGCCAGTAACGTGGCAGTTTCGCCCAGGTACGCAAGATCACCATCGGTGTGATGCGCGCATGTTCGCCGCGAAACACCAAGCCTTCCTCAACCGTGCAGAGGATTTCGCCGATGCCGAACAGGCCGATCACCGCCACTTCGAAGCTGATCCCGGTCATCAGCGCAGGTTGGTCGAAGGTCAGGCGCAGGTTGCCGGACACGGTGTCCATGCCCACCGCCGCCATGGCGAAACCGATCATCATTGCTACTACGGTTTTCAACGGCGGATTCTTGCTCATGCCGATGAAGGTGCAGAAGGCCAACAGATACACCGCAAAGAATTCCGGTGAGCTGAAGGACATCGCGAACGCGGCGATCTTGGTCGACAGGAACGTCAGCAGCAACACGCCGGCCAGTGCGCCGATCAGCGCCGAACTGAACGCGGCGGTGAGGGCTTCGGCGGCGCGACCTTCGCGGGCCATCGGGTAGCCGTCGAAGGTGGTCGCCACCGATGACGGCTCGCCGGGGATGTTGAACAGAATCGAGGTGATCGACCCGCCGAACAACGCCCCCCAATACATGCACGACAACAGGATGATCGCCGACACCGGCGACATGGTGAAGGTCAGCGGCAGCAGCAGCGCCACGCCGTTGGGGGCACCGAGGCCGGGCAACACACCGACCAGGATGCCCAGCAGCACGCCGATCACCATCAGGCCGATATGGCCCGGGGTCATGATCAGGTTCATGCCTTGCATCAGGGAATCGAATTCGCTCATTTGAAATTTCTCCCGGCGAGGACAATCCAGTCGCCCATCGGGCCGGCATCCAGCGGCACCTTGAACCACAGCGCGAAGATCAGATAACTGGCGAGCACCGCGCCGAGCGAGACCGTGCCGATCATCCATTTGCCATAGGGTTTGGCGCGCACTTTGTCGCGCCACATGAACCAGGCGATGAACGCCGCCGAGGCCACATAGATGCCGGTGAAGGGCATGGCCGCGACGAACAGCGCAATCGGCAGGAACACCGATAACACTTGCCGAAACGCGCTGCGGCTGACGAACGCAATGCTCAGAGCCTGCCAGCGCACCACGGTCAGAATGCCGTTGCCTACGCTGGCAGCGCTGAGCATCAGGCCGATGTAGAAGGGGAAGTAACCCGGCTCAGGCCCGGCGTCACCCCAGCCGATGCCTTGTTCCAGGCTGCCGTACATCACCACCGCGCCGATCAGCGTGGTGAACAGGGTCAGGCCGAGTTCGACCCAACGGGTGCCGACCAGCGCCGGTGAATCCGAAGAATGAGACATGAAACACCTCCAGCAGGTGACGGCCGCGCATCATCGAGCGGCCGTGGACGACCTCAGTTTTTCAGCCAGCCGGCTTCTTTGAACACCGGCGTGACACGGGCGGTGTCGTGCTCGATGTAAGCGGTCAGCGGCTCGCCTTCGAGGAAGGTCGGCACCAGCGCGTTCTGTTTCACGTACGCCTGGAATTCGGGAGTCTGGGTCACTTTGCGCATCAGCTCGACATAGAACGCGCGCTGTTCGGCGGTGACTTCGCCGGGCATGAATACGGTACGCGGGAAGCGGTACTGATCGATGCCCAAGCCCTGTTCATGACAGGTCGGGACGTCCGCCCAGGATTTGTCGCCGGCGACTTTTTCGGTGTAAGCCATGCGTTCCTTACTGAACACGCACAGCGGCTCGACCTGATCACCGCGCCATTGGCTGATGCTTTCGCTGGGGTTGTTGACGTTGGCGGCGATGTGTTTGCCGGCCAGTTGTGTGGCGGCTTCGCTGCCGCTCTTGAACGGGATATACACCAGTTTGCTGTTGTTGGTCTGGTTGAGCAGCAGGGTCAGGGTCTGGTCGACGTCCTTGGACTGGCTGCCGCCCATGCGCAGTTTCGACGGGTCGGTTTTCACCGCCTCATAGAAGCCCTTGGCGTCTTTCCACGGCGCGTCCTTGTAGCTCCAGAGAATGAAGTCGTCTTCGGCGACGGCAGCCACCGGGGTCAGTTCCTGCCATTGGTAACCGAGCTTGGACACCAGCGGCAGCAGGTAGATGTTGTTGGTGCCGATCACCAGTTTTTCCGCATCGCCCTTGTTCATTTTCAGGTCGAGGAAGGCTTCGGCGCCGTTGCCGCCGCCCTTGTTGAGGACGATGGTGTTGACCTCAAGCAACTTGTGGGTGGTGATGATCGACTGGATCAGGCGACCGAGCTGGTCGGTGCCGCCACCGGGGCCGCCGGCAACGACGATCTCGACGTTCTTGTCCGGTTGCCAGGCGTGGGCGAGAGAGGGGAGGACACCGGCCGCGAGCAGGGCAGAACCCAGCAGCAGACGGGAGGTGCGACGGACGAATGCAGTACGCATGGGAGGCCTCATTCTTGTAGTTGTTATGAGTGACTTGTCTGCGCTCGAAAGCCGCAAGCCTGGCCTGAGTGTGGGAAGGTATGAAGGCGGCGTCTACTCAAAACAAAACATACACCGATAGCCTGGGGTTATCGCTCAGGCGCCGATCAATCACCCAAACGAGGGCAGACTTTGCCGTAGAGCGTTTCAGGCGCACATTCATTGTCATGGCTGGCGTTGTAAGCCTGATGAAAGATCGGCATGACATAACCCGAGGCTATCGCCTGATTTCAAGTTTTGATTAGACGGTTATCGCAGGGCCTTCGATAGTGCCCACCGGATGCCGTGAAACAGCGGCGTGGCGACACCCACAAAAATAATAAATCGAGGTACGCACCATGGCTCGTCCCAGTGCTTCCCTGCATCTGTCTGTCGCAGGTGCCCTCCCGACGGCAGCGGCGGCTGCGCTGACCGCCAGTGATAAGGCCAGTAACGTGCGCTGGCGGATCTTCGCGATTGTCTTCGCGCTGACCATGGTCAACCTGATCGATCGGGTGTCGTTGTCGATTGCGATGCCGACCATCGCTACCGAATTTTCCCTGTCGCCGAGTCTGCAAGGCTTGATCCTCAGCAGCTTCTTCTGGGCCTATGCGCTGTTGCAGATTCCCGGCGGCTGGCTGATCGACCGTTACGGGCCGCGCCGGGTCATCACCTGGTCGACCGGTTTGTGGGGCACCTTTCAGGTGTTGGCGGCATTCGCCACTGGCGGTCTGTCGTTGTTGTTTGCCCGGGTCGCCTTGGGCGCTGCGGAAGCGCCGCTGTTTCCGTCTGGCGGCAAACTGATTTCCCTGTGGCTGGCCCCCGGCGAGCGCAGTCGCGGAGCAGTGTTGATGGACAGCGGCAGCCCGTTGGGCGTGGCGCTGGGCGGGTTGATCATCGCTTACCTGATTGCCTCGCTGAACTCCTGGCGCCTGGCGTTCGTGATCGCCGGCATCGCCACTTTGGTCTTGGCGTGGCTGGCCTGGCGTTATCTGCGTGACGATCCGGCCTGTCACCCGCAAGTGAATGCGCCGGAGCTGGAAAAGATCAACGCCGGCCGCGCCACGCCTGCTGCCGAAGCGGCGCGGGCACCGGTCAAGGGCCTGGGCATTGCCGCACGTTCACTCAGTGGTTTGCTGCTCGGGCGGGCCAGTTGGGCGATGGTTTATTTCGGGCTGCTGACCTGGGGGCCGACCTATTTGTCCCAGGCGCGCGGCTTCGACATCAAGGGCATTGGTTTCGCCACGTTTGTGATTTTTGTCTGCGGCGCGCTCGGCTCGCTGACCGGTGGTTTTCTCTGCGACGGGTTGATTCGCAAAGGCGTGAGCCGTGGAGTGGCAGTCAAAAGTCTGTTGGCGTTTTCCGGCCTGATCGCGCTCGGCGCGTTCCTGCTGCTGCCGACCTTGAGCAACCCTTTTGCGGCGGTGGCGCTGTTGGCCATGACCGCGTTTTTCCTGATGTGGGGCAGCCTCTACTGGAGCTTCCCGGCGCTGCTCGCGGCGCCGGCAAGGGTTGGCCTGATCGGTGGGGTGATGAACATGGCCGGCAGCGTCGGCGGGATCACCGTGCCGATTCTGGTCGGTGTGATCCTGCAGGTGGCCGGCGGGTTCGCCCCGGTACTCGGTTTCTTCGCGGTGTGTTCGGCGGTGTTTGTGCTGGCCACGCTGTTCATTGCACTGGACGAGGTGCGCCATGACTGAGCAGAACCGCCCGCTGTGGGACGGCCCGATCATCGATGCCCATCATCACTTCTGGGATCCGGCGATCAACGATCACCCATGGCTCGCGCCCGAGGCCAACATCCCGTTTCGCTATGGCGATTACAGCGCGATCAAGCGCCGCTATTTTCCCGAGGATTACTTCGCCGACGCGGCGCAGCACCAGGTGGTGCAGACCGTCTACATCGAGACCGAATGGAACCCGCAGGATCCGATCGGCGAGACCCGTTTCATCGAACAACTGGCCGCCCGTTATGGCGTGCCGAACGCGGTGGTGGCCCAGGCCTGGCTCGATCATCCGGACGCCATCGATGTGCTCACCGAGCAGGCGCGTTTCAAGCATGTGCGCAGCGTGCGGCACAAACCCGGCGGGCCGACGTCACCCGCGCAAGTCGGGCGTTCGCGCAGCCTGATGAGCGACGAGCACTGGCGGCGCAGTTACGCCGCACTGCAAGGTTTGGGGCTGCACTTCGATTTGCAGACACCGTGGTGGAACCTGCCGGAAGCCGAGCGACTGGCCCGGGATTTCCCCGGCACTGCGCTGATTCTCAACCACGCCGGCCTGCCCAGCGACCGCAGTGCCGAAGGTTTGGCCGGTTGGCGCAAGGCCATGGCGCGACTGGCCGAGTACCCGAACGTGCAGGTGAAGATTTCCGGCCTCGGTCAGGCTGGCCGCGCGTGGCGGGCCATCGACAACGCGTGGATCGTGCGCGAGATCATCGCCATGTTCGGCAGCACGCGAGCGATGTTCGCCAGCAACTTCCCGGTCGACAGCCTGTGCGGCTCGTTCGACAGCATTTACAGCGGTTTCAAACACATCGTCGCCGATCTGCCACGGGCCGATCAGCAATGTCTGTTCTATAGCAACGCGCAGCGGGTCTACCGCTGCGAACCTGGTGTCCTTGAGCGCGCCGGGTCTGAGCCTTTGAGGAGTCAAGCATGAACAAAACCACGATCGCCATGGTCCTCGGTGACCCAGCGGGTATTGGCCCGGAACTGATTGCGCGGTTGCTCGGCGAGCCCGCGGTGCGCAGTCAGGCGCAGGTGATTCTGATCGCCGATGAAGCCGAGATGCAGCGCGGCATGCGCATCGCCGGCGTGACGTTTCCCTACCGCCGGATCGAGTCGCTGGAACACCTGGATTTTGCCGATGACACGCCACTGTTCTACAACGTTCGCGGCGATACCGTGGGCGAGTTTCCCCGCAGCGAAGCCAGCGCCATCGGCGGCCGTTACAGCCTCGATACGCTGGAAATCGCCCTGCGCCTGACCCAGGCGGGCACCACCGATGCGGTGCTGTTCGGGCCGCTGAACAAAACCTCGCTGCACATGGCCGGCATGGCCCACAGCGACGAGTTGCACTGGTTCGCCGAACTGTTGGATTTCCACGGGCCGTTCTGCGAATTCAACGTCCTCGATAACCTGTGGACGTCGCGGGTGACGTCACACGTGGCGCTGGCCGATGTGCCGGGGCTGCTCAGCCAGGAGCGGGTGGGCGAGGCGATCCGCCTGATCGACACCGCGCTTAAACGCAACGGCCTGGAGAAACCGCGCATTGGTGTGTGTGGCCTCAACCCGCACAACGGCGACAACGGCTCGTTCGGCCGTGAAGAACTCGACATCATCAGCCCGGCAGTGCGCACCGCTCAGGCTCAAGGCATCGCGGCGGAAGGGCCGTATCCCGGCGACACGATTTTCCTCAAGGTGCAGGGCGATGCCAGCGCATTTGATGCGGTGGTCACCATGTATCACGACCAGGGCCAGATCGCGATCAAGCTGATGGGCTTCTCCCGTGGCGTGACGGTGCAGGGCGGTCTGCCGATCCCGATCACCACCCCGGCCCATGGCACCGCGTTTGATATTGCGGGGCAGGGCAAGGCCAACGTCGGGGCGATTCGCCAGGCGTTCGAAATTGCCTGCCGGATGGGCGCCAACAGCTACTGATCTGCGCTCTTCAGAACAACATCACTTCTTCTGTGGGAGCGGGCTTGCTCGCGAAAGCGGTGGATCAGACGGCATCAATGTCGACTGACACACCCTCTTCGCGAGCAGGCTCGCTCCCACTTTTGTTTTGTGTGTGGCAAATAATTCAATCTGCCAGGAGATGGCTTTTTCCCGTATCCAGAACAACGTCAAATTACCCCTGTGGGAGCGGGCTTGCTCGCGAAAGCGGTGGGTCAGGCGGCATCAATGTCGACTGACACACCCTCTTCGCGAGCAGGCTCGCTCCCACTTTTGTTTTGTGTGTGGCAAATAATTCAATCTGCCAGGAGATGGCTTTTTCCCGTATCCAGAACAACGTCACATTCCCCCGGTGGGAGCGAGCCTGCTCGCGAAAGCGGTGGGTCAGACGGCATCAATGTCGACTGACACACCCTCTTCGCGAGCAGGCTCGCTCCCACTTTTGTTTTGTGTGTGGCAAATAATTCAATCTGCCAGGAGATGGCTTTTTCCCGTATCCAGAACAACGTCACATTCCCCCGGTGGGAGCGAGCCTGCTCGCGAAAGCGGTGGGTCAGACGGCATCAATGTCGACTGACACACCCTCTTCGCGAGCAGGCTCGCTCCCACTTTTGTTTTGTGTGTGGCAAATAATTCAATCTGCCAGGAGATGGCTTTTTCCCGTATCCAGAACAACATCACATCTCCTGTGGGAGCGGGCTTGCTCGCGAAAGCGGTGTGTCAGACGACATCAATGTCGACTGACACACCCTCTTCGCGAGCAGGCTCGCTCTCACTTTTGTTTTGTGTGTGGCAAATAATTCAATCGGCCTGGAGATGGCTTTTTTCCGTATCCAGAACAACGTCACATTACCCCCGGTGGGAGCGAGCCTGCTCGCGAAAGCGGTGGGTCAGAGGGCATCAATGTCGACTGACACACCCTCTTCGCGAGCAGGCTCGCTCCCACTTTTGTTTTGTGTGTGGCAAATAATTCAATCTGCCAGGAGATGGCTTTTTCCCGTATCCAGAACAACGTCACATTACCCCCGGTGGGAGCGAGCCTGCTCGCGAAAGCGGTGGGTCAGAGGGCATCAATGTCGACTGACACACCCTCTTCGCGAGCAGGCTCGCTCCCACTTTTGTTTTGTGTGTGGCAAATAATTCAATCTGCCAGGAGATGGCTTTTTCCCGTATCCAGAACAACGTCACATTCCCCCGGTGGGAGCGGGCTTGCTCGCGAAAGCGGTGGGTCAGACGGCATCAATGTCGACTGACACACCCTCTTCGCGAGCAGGCTCGCTCCCACTTTTGTTTTGTGTGTGGCAAATAATTCAATCGGCCTGGAGATGGCTTTTTCCCGTATCCAGAACAACGTCACATTCCCCCTGTGGGAGCGGGCTTGCTCGCGAAAGCGGTGTGTCAGACGACATCAATGTCGACTGACACACCCTCTTCGCGAGCAGGCCCGCTCTCACTTTTGTTTTGTGTGTGGCAAATAATTCAATCGGCCTGGAGATGGCTTTTTTCCGTATCCAGAACAACGTCACATTACCCCCGGTGGGAGCGAGCCTGCTCGCGAATGCAGTGGGTCAGATGGCATCAATGTCGACTGACACACCCTCTTCGCGAGCAGGCTCGCTCCCACTTTTGTTTTGTGTGTGGCAAATAATTCAATCTGCCAGGAGATGGCTTTTTCCCGTATCCAGAACAACGTCACATTCCCCCCGGTCGGAGCGAGCCTGCTCGCGAAAGCGGTGGGTCAGAGGGCATCAATGTCGACTGACACACCCTCTTCGCGAGCAGGCTCGCTCCCACTTTTGTTTTGTGTGTGGCAAATAATTCAATCTGCCAGGAGATGGCTTTTTCCCGTATCCAGAACAACGTCACATTCCCCCTGTGGGAGCGGGCTTGCTCGCGAAAGCGGTGTGTCAGACGACATCAATGTCGACTGACACACCCTCTTCGCGAGCAGGCCCGCTCTCACTTTTGTTTTGTGTGTGGCAAATAATTCAATCGGCCTGGAGATGGCTTTTTTCCGTATCCAGAACAACGTCACATTACCCCCGGTGGGAGCGAGCCTGCTCGCGAAAGCGGTGGGCCAGATGGCATCAATGTCGACTGACACACCCTCTTCGCGAGCAGGCTCGCTCCCACATTTTTTTGTGTGCAGCCCTGATAACCCTATTTGCCTATAAATCACTTGATGCGATCACCGCAGGTTATCGCCGGATACGCATAAGTGATTATCCGGCAGCCCTTCGCGCTGGCTACAGTCGCTCCATCGACTGAACGCCTGTTCAGGCGCCCAACAACTACAAAAAGCCCGCCCTGTCACTTCCGCAGGGCACATACCGGCAGCAAAGGAACCTTCACATGACCCGTCCAGATTCCGCCCTGGCTCTGTCCAGTGCCATCGCCAAAAGCCGGCTGCGCCTGCTGCCGTTTCTGATCCTGATGTACATCCTCGCCTTTATCGACCGCTCCAACGTCGGCTTCGCCAAAGCGGCGCTGCAGGCCGATACCGGGCTGGGGGATGCGGCGTTCGCCTTCGGCGCGAGCATCTTTTTCATCGGTTACGCGTTCTTCGAAGTGCCGAGCAACTACATGCTCCATCGCCTCGGCGCCAAGGTCTGGCTGTGCCGGATCATGGTCACCTGGGGCCTGGTCTCGGCGGCGATGATGTTTGCCCACAACGCCGAAACCTTCTACGTCCTGCGCTTCATGCTCGGTGTGGCCGAAGCCGGTTTCTTCCCGGGCATCATTCTTTACCTCACCTACTGGTTCCCGGCGCAGAGTCGTGGTCAGGCGCTCGGGCTGTTCTATTTCGGCCTGCCGCTGGCGCTGGTACTGGGCAGCCCGTTGTCCGGCTGGTTGCTGGACTTCCATGGCGTATTCGGCCTGACCAACTGGCAGTGGCTGTTCGTCGTCGAAGGCTTGATGGCCTCGGTGGTGGGCATCGCCGCGTACTTCTATCTGGTCAACCGTCCGGCCCAGGCGACATGGTTGAGTGCCGAAGAAAAGCAGGCGCTGCAAACGGCGCTCGATGAAGAAGACGCGAAGAAAAAAGACTCCAGCCCCCACGGTTTTCTGAGTGCCTTGCGCAACCCGCGAGTGCTGCAATTCTGCCTGGCGTATTTCACCATTCAGATGAGTGTTTACGGCGTGGTGTTCTACCTGCCGACGCGCATTGCCGGGTTGCTCGACGGTCATGTCGGTTTGAACGTCGGCCTGATCACGGCGATCCCGTGGATCTGCGCGCTGATCGTCACCCGCATCGTCACTCGTTACGCCGACCGCACCGGCCAGCACCGCCGCCTCGCCGTGTGCATGTTGACCATGGCCGCCCTTGGCATCGCGGCGTCGGCCTTGGGTACCAGCATGGTGCCGGTGGTGCTCGCCTTCTGCTTCGCGGCCGCCGGATTCGTTTCGGTGCAGCCACTGTTCTGGACCATTCCCACCAGTTACCTCAGTGGTGCTGCCGCCGCTGGCGGGATCGCCCTGATCAACTCCATCGGCAACCTCGGCGGCTTCGTCGCGCCGAACCTGAAAACCGTGATGGAAACCTCGTTTGCCGACCCCCGTGCCGGGATGTTTGCCCTGGCTTTGGTCGGCCTCGTTGGCGCCGTCCTGTTGTCCCGACTTCGCACCACGCAAACCCCTGTTTCTCCCTCGCAGCTCACACCGGCTCAGGTTGGCTGATCACTACTTAAGCGTTAGCAAGGAACCGTATTCATGAAAATCAAAGCGATCCGTACCCGCGTCTTCGAATGGAAAGGCAAAGTCGTGCCACCACAGGCGCACTTTTGCACCAACGCCAGTGACATTCTCTTCGAGCGTGGCGATGCCATGGGCTCGTTCCGTTTCCACGGCTGGCTGGTGGTGGAAATCGAAACCGACACCGGTCTGGTCGGCATCGGCAACTGCGCCCTGGCACCGCGTGTGGCCAAGGAAATCATTGACACCTATCTGGCGCCGATTGCGATCGGCGAGGACCCGTTCGACAACGAGTACATCTGGCAGAAGATGTACCGACAGAGCCACGCCTGGGGCCGTAAAGGCATCGGCATGGCGGCGATCTCGGCCATCGACATCGCCATCTGGGACATCATGGGCAAAGCAGTGAACAAGCCGGTGTTCAAACTGCTCGGTGGGCGCACCAAGGAAAAGATCTGGACCTACGCCTCCAAGCTCTACGCCAATGACAACCTCGACCTGTTTCTTGAAGAGGCGCAGGGCTATCTGAACCAGGGTTTCACCGCGCTGAAAATGCGCTTCGGCTACGGCCCGAAAGACGGCCCGGCCGGCATGCGCAAAAACATCGAGCAAGTGCGCGCCCTGCGTGAACTGGCCGGCCCCGACGTCGACATCATGCTCGAGTGCTACATGGGCTGGACCCTCGAATACGCCCGCCGGATGCTACCGAAACTGGCCGAGTTCGAACCGCGCTGGCTGGAAGAACCGGTGATCGCCGACGACATCGAAGGCTACATCGAGCTGAAAAAAATGGGCATCATGCCGATCTCCGGCGGTGAGCATGAATTCACTTCTTACGGCTTCAAGGACTTGCTCGAACGTCGCGCCATCGACGTCATCCAGTACGACACCAACCGCGTCGGCGGCATCACCGCCGCGCGCAAGATCAACGCCATGGCCGAAGCGTGGTCGGTGCCGGTGATCCCCCACGCCGGGCAGATGCACAATTACCACCTGACCATGTCCACCACGGCCTCGCCGATGGCCGAGTTCTTTCCGGTGTTCGACGTCGAGGTCGGCAACGAACTCTTCTACTACGTGTTCAAGGGCGAGCCGCAACCGGTCAACGGCTATATCCAGCTCGACGACCACAAGCCGGGCCTGGGCCTGGAAATCTCCGATGAGTATTTGAGCGACTTCAACATCATCGAATGACCTGCCGGGCGTCGCCTGCGGGCGGCGCCATCCATGTATTTCCGGAGGGCCGCACATGCGCCTGATTCAATTTGAAAACACCGCTGGCCAGCGCCAGGTCGGGCTCGTCGAGGGCTCGCAGGTTCACGTCGTGCGCAACACCGTCAGCACCCGCGAACTCGCGCTGGCGGCGATTCGCGCCCGCCACGGTCTGCCAGAGCAAGTGGCCCTGCGTGGCACTGAGCTCGGCCCCGATTACGCCGAGCTGCTGCAACAGGGGCGGGTTCTGCCGCCGCTGGATCACGAAGATCCGGCCCACTGCCTGATCAGCGGCACCGGCCTGACCCACTTGGGCAGCGCCTCGGCCCGAGACAAAATGCACCAGCACTATGGCGCCGTCGAAGCGGGCATGACCGACACCATGCGCATCTTCAAGTGGGGCATCGAGGGCGGCAAACCGCCGGCCGGCGAAGTCGGTGCGCAGCCGGAATGGTTCTACAAGGGCGACGGCAACATCGTCGTGCGCCCCGGCGCGGATTTCCCGGTGCCGCCGTTTGCCGAAGACGCGGGCGAAGAACCAGAGCTGGCCGGCCTCTACGTGATCGGCGACGACGGTCTGCCGTATCGCCTCGGTTATGCGCTGGGCAACGAGTTTTCCGACCACATCATGGAGCGGCGTAATTACCTGTACCTGGCCCATTCCAAACTGCGCTTCTGTGCCTACGGCCCGGAGCTGCGGGTCGGCGCGTTGCCTACCGATCTGGCCGGCACCAGCCGCATCCTGCGTGACGGCGAAGTGCTGTGGGAGAAACCGTTCCTCAGTGGCGAAGACAATATGTGCCACAGCCTCGCCAACCTCGAATTCCACCACTTCAAATACGCGCAGTTCCTGCGTCCCGGCGATGTCCATGTGCATTACTTCGGCACCGCCACGCTGTCGTTTGCTGACGGCATAAAAACCCGTCCGGGTGACCGCTTCCAGATAAGCCTCGACGCGTTCGGCGCGCCGCTGGAAAACGGCATCGGCGAAAGCGCCCAGCCGCTGGCCATCGGTCAGGTACGTGCGCTGTAACGCCCAATTGTTTGAGGAATTGCCATGACATCGCTACTGGGTCACAACTACATCGGCGGCCGCCGCAGCGCCCAAGGCAACGTGCAGCTGCAAAGTCTCGATGCCACCACGGGTGAGGCGCTGCCGGGGCATTTCGTCCAGGCCACCGAAGCCGAGGTGGACGCTGCTGCCAAAGCCGCCGCTGCTGCCTATCCGGTTTACCGCAACCTCAGCGCGGAAAAACGCGCGTTGTTCCTTGATGCCATCGCCGATGAAATCGACGGCCTCGGCGATGAGTTCGTCGCTACCGTATGCCGTGAAACCGCATTGCCCGCTGCCCGTATCCAGGGCGAGCGCGGACGCACCAGCGGCCAGTTGCGGCTGTTTGCCAAAGTCCTGCGCCGGGGCGATTTCTACGGTGCGCGGATTGATCGGGCGCTACCTGAGCGTCAGCCGTTGCCACGTCCGGATCTGCGCCAATACCGCATTGCCCTCGGTCCGGTGGCGGTGTTCGGTGCGAGCAACTTTCCGCTGGCGTTTTCCACCGCGGGTGGCGATACCGCCTCGGCGCTGGCCGCTGGTTGCCCGGTGGTGTTCAAGGCCCACAGCGGCCACATGGCCACGGCCGAGTGGGTGGCGGACGCGATCATCCGTGCCGCCGAACGCTGCGAAATGCCTGCCGGTGTATTCAACATGGTCTACGGCGGCGGAGTCGGTGAATGGCTGGTCAAGCATCCGGCGATCCAGGCGGTAGGGTTCACCGGTTCGCTCAAGGGCGGCAATGCCCTGAGCCAGATGGCCGCGAGCCGCGCGCAACCGATCCCGGTGTTCGCCGAGATGTCGAGCATCAACCCGGTGTTCCTGCTGCCTGAAGCGTTGGACGTGCGCGGCGAGCAGATCGCCGCGCAGCTGGCCGGTTCGGTGACACTGGGTTGCGGGCAGTTCTGCACCAATCCCGGTCTGGTGATCGGTTTGCGCTCACCGCAATTCAGCACGTTTGTCCGGCGCTTCTGCGCCAATATGAGCGGCCAACCGGCACAGACCATGCTCAATGCCGGCGCCTTGGCCAGTTACAGCAAAGGCCTTGGCGAGTTGCACGAGCATCCGGGATTGACACATCTGGCCGGTCATCCGCAGCAAGGCAATCAGGCCCAGCCGCAGGTGTTTCAGGCCCACGTCAGCCTGTTGCTCAACGGCGATGCGCTACTGCAGGAAGAAGTCTTCGGCCCGACTACCATCATCATTGAAGTGGAGGATCAGGTGCAGTTGGCGCAAGCGCTGCAAGGTTTGCGCGGGCAACTGACGGCGACGTTGATCGGTGAGGCGGGGGAGTTGCTGGAGTACCGCTGGCTGGCCGAGCTGTTGCAGGAAAAGGTCGGGCGGATTCTGTTCAACGGTTATCCGACCGGGGTCGAAGTGTGTGAGGCCATGGTGCATGGCGGGCCGTATCCGGCGACCTCGGATGCGCGCGGGACGTCGGTGGGGACGCTGGCGATCGATCGGTTCTTGCGGCCGGTGTGCTTCCAGAATTACCCGGATGCGTTGTTGCCCGAGGCGTTGCAGGATGCCAATCCGCTGGGGATTCGGCGGTTGGTGGATGGCGAGGTGAGTGAACTGGCGCTGTAGATTTTCAGTGCCTGTGCGGGCCTCTTCGCGGGCAAGCCCGCTCCCACAGGGATCTATGTTGCTGCACAGATCCAGTGTGGGAGCGGGCTTGCCCGCGAAGACGGTTTCAGCAGCCCCGACAAACTAGCGGGCCGCTACCTCGGTAGTCTTCACCACCGCCGGCTTCAACACCAGCCACAACGCAATGGCAATCAACACCCCGCCATACAGATGCGCCATCGACAGCGGTTCATCCAGCAACGATGCCCCCCACAACACGCCGAACGCCGGGATCATGAAGGTCACGGTCATCGACTTCACCGGTCCGATGGAGCTGAGCAGGCGGAAGTAGATGATGTAGGCAAACGCCGTGCAGCCCAGACCCAGGCCCAGCAGCGACAGCCAGACATTCCAGCCGCCCCAGCTGGCCGGTGGCGCGGTGATCACGCTGTAGCCGAACAGCGGCAACAGAAACAGCGTTGCGCCGAGCATGCTGCCCACCGCCGACAAGCGGCTGTCGAGCCCGCCGGCCTGATCCAGCCAGCGTCGCGCGAGGAATCCTGCGAAGCCGTAACAAGTGGTCGCTAGCAGACAGGCGAGGGCGCCCATCAGCAGTTGCAGATCGAATGCCACCGGGCCTGCGCGGGTGAGCACGCCGACACCGAACAGTCCGAGGAACACGCCGCTGAGCTTGGCAGCGGTGAGTTTTTCACTGAAGAACAACCCGCCAATCAACACACCCATCAACGGCGTGGTGGCGTTGAAGATCGCCGAGTAACCCGCCGGCAGCACCTGCGCCGCCACCGAATACAGCGTCGCCGGAATCCCCGAGTTGATCACACCCAGCAACATCACGGTTTTCAGCTTGCCTTTGAAATCCCAGCTGATACGCATCAGCCCGAGGATCACCAGCAGCCCGACGGCCGCAATCGACACGCGAAAAAATGCTGTCGGAATCGTACCGATCACCGGCGCAATAATGCGCATGAACAGGAAGCTTGCGCCCCAGATGGCTGCCAGCGACAGCATGCGGAAAATATCGACAGGGCTCACGACAGCACTCCTTCCTTGATCGGGACGAGAGTGTTGCCGAGCGCCCTGACGATGGCAACCGCTAATCAGGCATTTAATTTTGGTCTGACCGGTCCATTGTTTACGCCGGCAACGAATAATCCCTGCCGTGTGCAACTACGACGAGGTTTTGGCCGAAATTGCACTTCTCCTCTGGCCGGTTCCGTGGCTAAGCTCAAGCATTCCACATGCACGCAGAGGTTTGATCTATGCCGCAGCCATGGCCCGCCACCGATATCGCCCGCATGATCCTCGATGGCTTCGACGATTACCGCGAGCATTTCCGCCGGATCACCGACGGCGCGCGGGAGCGCTTCGAGCAGGCGCGCTGGCAGGAGATCCAGACGGCGTCGGCGGCGCGGATCAATCTCTACGAAGAAAAGGTCGGCGAAACCATCGCTCGGCTGCGTGAACATTTCGACGAAGAAGCACTGATGAACGTCAGTTGCTGGCCGCTGGTGAAAAGCGCCTACATCAGCGTCATCGACCTGCGCTTCGACGATGAATTGTCCGAGACCTGGTACAACTCGATTTTCTGCGGGCTGTTCAGCCATGACCTGATCAGCGACGGCTGCATGTTCATCCACACCACCCGGCCAAGCCTGCGCCGTGCCCGCGCCGCGCAAACCCGCACGTACAAACCGCAGGGCCAGTTGTCGGGGATGCTGGCGAGCATTTTTGCCGACTACCGCTTCAGTGAGGATTACGCCGACCTGCCGGGCGACCTGCGCCGCCTCGAAGCGCAACTGCGCGAGAACCTGCCGGACTGGGTATGCAAAGACCCGGAGCTGAGCGTCGAGCTGTTTTCCTCGGTGCTGTACCGCAACAAAGGCGCGTATCTGGTCGGGCGCATCTACACTCGCGACGAGCAGTGGCCGCTGGTGATTCCGCTGCTGCACCGCGAAGGTCGCGGGATTCAGATCGATGCGCTGATCACCGACGAAGCCGACGTGTCGATCATCTTCTCCTTCACCCGCTCGTATTTCATGGTCGACGTGCCGGTGCCGGCGGAATTCATCGGCTTCTTGCGGCGGATCCTGCCGGGCAAGCACATTGCCGAACTGTACACCTCGATCGGCTTCTACAAGCACGGCAAGTCCGAGTTCTACCGGGCGCTGATCAATCACCTGGCCAGCACCGATGACCAATTCATCATGGCCCCGGGCGTGCGCGGCATGGTCATGAGCGTATTCACGCTGCCGGGTTTCAACACCGTATTCAAAATCATCAAGGACCGCTTCTCGCCGTCGAAAAACGTCGACCGCGCCACGGTGATCGAGAAGTACCGTTTGGTGAAAAGTGTCGACCGGGTCGGGCGCATGGCCGACACCCAGGAGTTCGCCGATTTCCGCTTTCCCCTGAGCAAGTTCGACCCCGCGTGCCTGGAAGAACTGCTGGACGTTGCGCCGTCGACGGTGTCGGTGGAAGACGACACCGTGCTGATCCGCCACTGCTGGACCGAGCGACGCATGACACCGCTCAACCTCTACCTGGAAAACGCCAACGATGCGCAGGTGCGTGAGGCGCTGGAGGATTATGGGCTGGCGATCAAGCAGCTGGCGGCGGCGAACATCTTTCCCGGTGACATGCTGCTGAAGAACTTCGGCGTCACCCGGCACGGGCGCGTGGTGTTTTATGACTATGACGAGATCTGTTTTCTGACCGAGGCCAACTTCCGCCACATCCCGCAGCCGCGCACGCCGGAGGATGAAATGGCCTCCGAGCCGTGGTACTCGATCGGGCCGCTGGATGTATTCCCCGAGGAGTTTCCGCCGTTTCTGTTTGCCGATTCGGGGCAACGCAAGTTGTTCGATCAGTTGCATGGCGAGTTGTACAACGCCGATTACTGGAAGAGCCTGCAGGAGGCGATTCGGGCGGGGAAGGTGATTGATGTGTTTCCGTATCGGCGTAAGGGCCTGGATAACGAATAACCCACGCTGATCGTTCCCACGCTCTGCGTGGGAACGATCACACGGTGCCGCAAATCTGCGACAATCGCCCCCCTGCGCCACTAGACGACCGAATTGCGTACCTGATGACCGACGAATCGCCCTCCATCGACAAACTGCTGAAAAACCTCGATCACGCCATGCTCGCTGACCGTCACCGGCTGCGGCGGCAGTTGCTTGAGCTGCGCAAGAAACCCGATGAGGCCAAACTGGCCCAGTGGGTGGTGCGCATGCAGGCGTCCTGCGATCAAGTGCTGGCGCGCAAGGCCAGCCTGCCGGTGATCCGTTACGACGACAGCCTGCCGATCGCCGCCAAGCGCGACGAAATCAAAAAAGCGCTGGAACAGCATCAGGTGCTGATCATCGCTGGCGAAACCGGCTCGGGTAAAACCACGCAGTTGCCGAAAATCTGTCTGGAAATCGGTCGCGGCCAGCACGGTTTGATCGGCCACACCCAGCCACGGCGGATCGCGGCGCGCAGTGTTGCCAGCCGGGTTGCCGAAGAACTCGCCACGCCCCTAGGTTCACTGGTCGGTTATCAGGTGCGTTTCGAAGACCAGAGTGATTCCAACACCCTGATCAAACTGATGACCGACGGCATCCTGCTGGCGGAAACCCAGAACGACCGCTATTTGGAACGCTACGACACGATCATCGTCGACGAGGCTCACGAACGCAGCCTCAACATCGATTTCCTGCTCGGTTACTTGAAAACCCTGCTGCCGCGTCGTCCGGATCTGAAAGTCATCATCACGTCGGCGACCATCGATCTGGAGCGTTTCTCCAAGCATTTCGACGACGCGCCGATTGTTGAAGTCTCGGGCCGCACCTTTCCGGTGGACACCTGGTATCGCCCGCTGACGCTGGAACAGGACGAAGAAGGCAACCGCGTCGAAGATGACCTGACCGTGGATCAGGCGATTCTCGCCACCCTCGACGAAATCGCCGCTTACGAGCGCAGCGAACGTCGCAGCCCCGGCGATGTGCTGGTGTTCCTGCCCGGTGAGCGCGAGATTCGCGACGCCGCCGATATGCTGCGCAAAGCCCAGATCAAGCACACCGAGATTCTGCCGCTGTACGCGCGCCTGTCACCGGCCGAACAGCAGCGGATTTTCCAGTCGCACCCGGGCCGTCGTGTGGTGCTGGCGACCAACGTTGCTGAAACCTCGTTGACCGTGCCGGGCATCCGTTACGTGATTGACAGTGGCACCGCGCGCATCAGCCGTTACAGCTACCGCGCCAAGGTGCAGCGCCTGCCCATCGAAGCGATTTCCCAGGCCAGCGCCAACCAGCGTAAGGGCCGCTGCGGCCGGGTCGAGCCGGGCATCTGCATACGTTTGTACAGCGAAGAAGATTTTCTCGGCCGCCCGGAATTCACCGACCCGGAGATTCTGCGCACCAACCTCGCCGCCGTTATCTTGCAGATGCTCCATCTGCGCCTCGGCGAAATCACTGCGTTCCCGTTCATCGAGCCGCCCGACGGCAAGGCGATCAGCGACGGTTTCAACCTGCTGCAAGAACTCTCGGCGGTGGATCGCAACAGCCAGTTGACCCCGCTGGGTCGCCAGTTGGCGCGCCTGCCGGTCGACCCGCGCATGGGCCGCATGCTGCTTGAAGCGGCGAAGCTCGGTAGCTTGCAGGAAGTGCTGATCGTCGCCAGTGCCATGTCGATTCAGGACCCGCGCGAGCGTCCGCCGGAACGCCAGCAAGCGGCCGATCAGGCCCACGCACAATGGAAGGATGTCGATTCCGACTTCGCCGGGCTGGTCAATCTGTGGCGCGGTTTTGAAGAGCAGCGCCAAGCGTTGACCGCCAGCCCGTTGCGCAACTGGTGCCGCAAGAACTTCCTCAATTACCTGCGCCTGCGCGAATGGCGCGACTCGCATCGGCAGTTGAGTCTGATCTGCCGCGACATGCAGTTGAGCCTCAATAAAGAGCCGGCGGATTACCCGAAACTGCACAAAGCCGTGCTGGTCGGTCTGCTCAGCCAGATCGGCCAGAAAACCGAGGATGGCGACTACCTCGGCGCCCGTCAGCGACGCTTCTGGATTCATCCGTCATCGGGCATTGGCAAGAAGCGCCCGCAATGGCTGATGACCGCCGAGCTGGTGGAAACCACCAAGCTCTACGCGCGCATGGTCGCCAAGATCGACGCCGACTGGATCGAGCCGCTGGCCGGGCACCTGATCAAGAAAAACCACTTCGAACCGCACTGGGAGAAGAAGCGCGGCCAGGTCGTGGCATTTGAACAGATCACTCTGTTCGGGCTGATCGTGGTCGGCCGTCGCCCGGTGCATTACGGCCCGGTGGATCCGGTGGTCTCGCGTGAGTTGTTTATCCGCGAAGGTCTGGTGCGTGGCGAGATTCAGTCCCGAGCCAAGTGCCTGACGGCCAACAAGCAGTTGCTGGAACAGCTCGACGAACTCGAAGCCAAGGCCCGTCGTCGCGACATTCTGGCCGACGAAGAAACCTTGTACGCCTACTACGATGCGCGGCTGCCGGCGGAGATTCACCAGACTGCGACCTTCGACAGCTGGTATCGCGTCACCAGCCAAAAAGATCCGCAGCTGTTGATCATGCGCGAAGAAGACGTGCTGGCCCGCGAGGCCAGTGAAGTCACCGCACGCGATTACCCGGACACGCTGCACATCGGCGATCTGGAACTGGCGCTGACTTACCACTTCGAACCCAATCACCCGCGCGACGGCGTGACCTTGCGCGTGCCGGCGCCGCTGTTGCCGATGTTGCCGCCGGAGCGTCTGGAGTGGCTGGTGCCGGGGCTGATCGAAGCCAAGTGCATCGCCCTTGTGCGTAACCTGCCCAAAGCGCTGCGCAAGAATTTCGTGCCGGTGCCGGACTTCATCAAGGCTGCGTTGCAACGGATGACCTTCGCCGAGGGCTCGCTACCGCAGGCGCTGGGCCGTGAGCTGTTGCGCATGACTGGCGCACGGGTCAGCGATGAAGCGTGGGCGGAGGCTGCGCAGCAAGTCGAAGGGCATCTGCGCATGAACCTGGAAATCGTCGACGGCCAGGGCAAGTTCCTCGGCGAAGGGCGTGATCTGGCCGAGCTGACTGCACGCTTCGCTGAAGCCAGTCAGGCGGCGTTGGCGGTGCCGCAGAGTGCGAAAAGTCAGCAACCGGTGGAAGCCAAGGTTTTCGCACCGGTAGCGGAAAAGACTCAGCAGAAGATTGCCGGGCTGTCGATGACGGTGTACCCGGCGCTGGTGGAAGAGGGCGGCACGGTCAAGGAAGGGCGTTTCTCGACCCCGGCCGAAGCCGAGTTCCAGCACCGTCGCGCCTTGCAGCGGCTGTTGATGCAGCAATTGGCCGAGCCGGCCAAGTTCCTGCGTGGCAAGTTGCCGGGGCAGACTGAGCTGGGCTTGCTGTATCGCGAGCTGGGTCGGGTCGATGCGCTGGTCGAAGACATTCTGCTGGCCAGTCTCGATAGCTGCATTCTGGAAGGCGAAGACCCGTTGCCGCGTGATGGCGCCGGGTTGGCAGCCTTGGCCGAACGCAAACGTGGCAGTTGGACTGAACACGCCGAGCGCGTGGCGCGGTTGACACTGGATATCCTGAAAATCTGGCACGGTCTGCAAAAACGCTTCAAGGGCAAGATCGATCTGGCGCAAGCCGTGGCGCTCAACGACATCAAGCAGCAGATCAACAATCTGGTCTATCCGGGATTCGTCCGGGAAACGCCGATGCAGTGGCTCAAGGAGTTGCCGCGTTATCTGAAAGCGGTCGAACAGCGCTTCGAAAAGCTGGGCGCGCAGGTGCAGAAGGATCGGGTCTGGAGCGGCGAACTCGCCGGCCTGTGGGCGCAATACCAGACCCGCGCCGCCAAGCACGCGCAGGAAGGCAAGCGCGATCCGCAGCTTGAGTTGTATCGCTGGTGGCTGGAGGAATACCGGGTTTCACTGTTCGCCCAGCAGTTGGGGACGAAAGTGCCGATCTCCGACAAACGCCTGAATAAACAGTGGACCCAGGTCGAGCCCTGATCTTGCTCCCCTACGCAATCCCCCTGTGGGAGCGAGCCTGCTCGCGAAAGCAGAGTGTCAGTCAACGCAATAGCGACTGATACGACGCAATCGCGAGCAGGCTCGCTCCCACATCGGGATTTGGGTTGTGCTTGAGAAAGGCGCCAAATGTCCGGGTTTATGGCAAACTTCGCGACCATAAACGCCAGTTTCGCGACCCAGAGCCTTCGGCTCGGTCGCGGATCGGAATAAAGCGATGCCAGGTTTGCGTCCCCCGGATGGGAATAGACCCTTTGTGTGTTGGTACGACGGTTCCAGCACTTTCTGCCTGAACAGATTAGAGAAACGACCATGCATAACGTCGTCATCAGCGGCACCGGCCTGTACACCCCGGCCAACAGCATCTCCAACGAAGAGCTGGTGCAGTCTTTCAATACCTACGTCGCCCAGTTCAACGCCGACAATGCCGACGCCATCGCCAGCGGCGAAGTCCAGGCCCTGACCGAATCCAGCGCCTCGTTCATCGAAAAAGCTTCGGGCATCAAAAGCCGCTTTGTCATGGACAAGGACGGCATCCTCGACCCGCAACGCATGGCCCCACGTCTGCCGGAGCGCTCCAACGACGAATGGTCGGTACTTTGCCAAATGGCCATCGGCGCTGCCGAGCAAGCCTTGCAGCGTGCCGGCAAGACCGCCGCGGACATCGACGGCGTCATCGTCGCCTGTTCCAACCTGCAACGCGCCTACCCGGCCATCGCCATTGAAGTCCAGGAAGCGCTGGGCATTCAGGGTTTCGGTTTCGACATGAACGTGGCCTGCTCCTCGGCGACTTTCGGCATCCAGGCCGCGGCCAACAGCGTGCAACTGGGCCAGGCCCGGGCGATCCTGATGGTCAACCCGGAAGTCTGCACCGGTCACCTGAACTTCCGTGACCGCGACAGCCACTTCATCTTCGGCGACGCCGCCACTGCGGTGATCATCGAGCGCGCTGATCTGGCCACCTCCAAGCATCAATTCGACGTGGTCAGCACCAAACTGCTGACCAAGTTCTCCAACAATATCCGCAACAACTTCGGCTTCCTCAACCGCGCAGCGGAAGAGGGCATCGGCACCCGCGACAAGCTGTTCGTGCAGGAAGGCCGCAAGGTGTTCAAGGATGTTTGCCCGATGGTTGCCGAACTGATCGGTGAGCATCTGCAAGAGAACCAGCTCAACGTCGGCGATGTGAAGCGTTTCTGGCTGCACCAGGCCAACCTGAGCATGAACCACCTGATCGTGCGCAAGCTGCTGGGCCGCGAGGCCACTGAAGAAGAGGCACCGGTGATCCTCGACACCTACGCCAACACCAGCTCTGCCGGTTCGGTGATTGCCTTTCACAAGCATCAGGACGATCTGGCCGCCGGTTCGTTGGCCGTGCTGAGTTCGTTTGGTGCCGGTTATTCGATCGGTAGCGTGATTCTGCGTAAACGTTGATTGCGCCCAAAAGATCGTAGCCTTCGGCAGCTCCTGCACTGACCCCCTGTAGGAGTTGCTGCAGGCTGCGATCTTTTGCTTTTAGAGAGGTAATACATGCCCGCAAAAGACGACACCCAATTGCTCGAACGCCTGTTGGCCGGCGAGCAAAAGGCATTCAAGGAACTGGTCAGCGCTTACCAGGGCGCAATGCGCGCTGTGGCTTTTGCCATCGTCGGGCAGCGGCATGTCGAAGAGGTCGTGCAGGACGCCTGGCTGTCGGTGGTGCGCCATATCGGCAGCTTCGAAGGGCGCTGCAGTCTCAAGACCTGGCTGTTGACCATCACCGCCAACTCGGCCAAGAGCCGCTACAAGCAGAACCGCCGAGAGGTGCTGCTCGACGACCTGCCTTCGCCCCACGGCATCATCGATGACGACCGTTTTTCTGCCGGTGACGGCCATTGGCTGGTCGCACCCTACACCTGGCACCAGGACACCCCGGAGGCATTGTTGACCGAAGGCGAACTGCGCGAGTGCCTGGAGCGCACGCTGCTGAGTCTGTCGGAGTTGCAACGCAGCGTTTTGCTGCTGCGCGAGCGGCAGGGCCTGGAACTGGAAGAGATCTGTAATCTTCTGGATATCTCGCTCTCCAATGTCCGCGTGTTACTGCATCGTGCGCGGTTGAAAGTCTTCGCCACGGTGGAGCATTTTGAGGAGACCGGCGAATGCTGACCTGTAGGCAACAAGTGGCGAGCTCCAGCGATTATCTCGATGGCCAGCTGAGCTTTCGCCAGAAACTGATGGTGCGTCATCACCTGATGTTTTGCCTCAACTGTCGGCGTTTCATTCGCCAGATGAAACTGATGCAAGCGACGCTGAAAGCAATGCCGGAAAAGCCTGAAGACGGAGTCGATGCTCTGGCCGAACGCCTGGCATCTCAACGACGCAAAGACAATCCTCTGTAGGCGCTGCCGAGTGAAACGAGGCTGCGGCAGCTCCTACAGGGGAGCAAGCAGTGAAATAGCCCGGCGCGGGTGAGACGAACGGATGATGGGGATCGTCGCGCCCGCACCGGGCTATAGGATGAAGCGCTTTTAGAACTTGGCTTCCGCATCCAGCTGCAGGGTGTTGGCGTCTGCGTCACGCTGGGTACGGCTGGCGAAGTCGGCCTTGGTCAGGAAGTAGGTGGCACCGATGGCGAAGTTCTTGTCGATGTCGTAACCGACCTTGAACTTGTGCCCACGGGAGCCGGTGGTGCCGTTGGCGAAGTCGGAGTCGGTGAAGGCGCCGACCACAGCATTACGCTGCACGTCACGATAGTTGTAGTCGAGGTTCAGGCCGAAGACTTTCGACTTGGCACCCAACAGCCACGCGGTGTCCTGATCGGTCACGGCATCGTTGTTCTTCACGTATTGGCCGTAGAACGACAACGGCATCGGCAGACCGCCGATGTCGACCTGGCTGAAGCCTTCATACAGACGGAATTCGTTGTTGGCCGAGTTGCCGTTGACCGCCAGGGCGCACGGCGTGGATGTGCCGGTGCAGCGGCTGTCTTCGTCGTTCTGGTAGGCGTAGACGCTGCCGCCCAGCGTCAGTTTCAGGTTATCGGTGATGTTGAAGCGGCTACCCAACTGGCCTGCGGTCAGACGCAGGTCGTGACGAAATTGCACGCCATCGCCGTCAACGTTGTCCTTGAGGTTGTAGTTACCCAGGCTGCCGAACAGTTCGGCGCTGCTGCCCAACGGGTATTTGTAGGTAACGGCCAGACCTTCCGGGTTGATGTCGCTGTCCCAGATCACGTCGCCCATGCTGACCCACGGCTGCAGCATCTTGCCGCCGATGATGTGCAGGTTCTTGATCTGATCGGGGTGGTAGTCGATGTAGCCGAGGTCGAGCCAGATCTGCTTCTTGTCGAAGTAGTTGTCCTGATCCTGGTTGGTCGAACGAGCGTCATCGCCGCCGCCGGTGGCGATACGGATGCCGGTGTCGACTTGTGGGTTGATCTCGGTGTAAGCGCCCAGACGGGCACGGATGCGCTGGCGATCCTTGTCGCGGCCGCCGTTGTTCGGTTCGCCGTCGATCTTGATGGTTTCCTGACGAATACGCACATCGCCCTTGAACTGGGTCTTGGCAGCCCAGGCCAGTTTCTGGTCGAAGACGCTTTGTTCGTTGGTTTTCTTCGCAACAGCGGCGACTTGTTCGTTGGTCTCTTGCTGCGCCTGCTGGGCGATTTGCTGAGCCTTCTGATCCTTGGCCAGTTCAGTTTGCAGTTCGATGTACTGCGCCTGGGAAATGGAACCGTTAGCCTTGAGCATGTCGAGCAGTTTGGCGTCGACTGCGGCACTGGCCGGAACACTCATGGCCAGCAACAGGCCACCGCACAGGGCCGCCGCAGTTTTCGTGGAAGCAAGACGCATAGCAATCTCCGAATAAGAGGGATGGCTGAACCATCCCGGGCACAACCGACGGTTGAAGGTCGGAAAACAGTGTCCGGGTAGAACCCGGCGCTCTAAAAACAGGCGCCAGTATCGCGATGGTTTATGACAGTGCAGTGGCACGGTGATGGCAGGTTGATGACGGTGCAGGTTTGCCGTGAACTATTGATCTAGAGCGCTGTCGGCGCGATGGCGGGTGTGTAATGCAGCGCAATCGGCGATACTCGCCGGGCGCTGAAACCCAGATGTGGAGAGCTTGTTGATGCCGCTGCAACGCCTGCAAAACCTGTCAGAAATTGCTTCGACAACATGGGATGCGCTGGTGCCCGAGAATCAGCCATTTCTGCGTCATGCCTTTCTCAGTGCACTGGAAGACAGCGGCAGTGTCGGGCCTCATACCGGTTGGCAGCCGGAGCATTTGCTGCACCTTGAAAATGAGCGGCTGATCGCCGCACTGCCCAGTTACCGCAAATGGCATTCCTACGGCGAGTACGTGTTCGATCACGGCTGGGCCGATGCCTGCGCACGCGCCGGCATCGATTACTACCCCAAGCTGTTGACGGCGGTGCCGTTCAGTCCGGTCAGTGGCCCTCGGCTGTTGGCGGCAAATGCCGAAGACGGCTTTGAACTGCTCAAGAGCCTGCCGGGTTATCTGGAAATCGAAGGGCTTTCCAGTGCCCACATCAACTTCACCGACCCGTTCACCGATGCCGCCATGGCCGAACAACCGGGCTGGCTGCAGCGCATCGGCTGTCAGTATCACTGGCAGAATCGCGGCTACCGCGATTTTCAGGATTTTCTCGACGTGCTCAGTTCGCGCAAGCGCAAACAGATGCGCAAAGAGCGTGAGCAGGTGGCAGGGCAGGGTTTCGAGTTCGAATGGCTGGAAGGTCGTGAGCTGGACGAGAAACAGTGGGACTTCGTCTACGCCTGCTACGCCAACACCTATGCGGTACGTCGGCAAACGCCGTATCTGACGCGAGAATTCTTCAGCTTGCTGGCCGAGCGCATGCCCGAATCGATTCGCGTGGTGCTGGCCAGACAGGGTTCACGGCCGGTGGCCATGGCCTTCAGCCTGGTCGGTGGCGATAGTTTTTACGGACGCTATTGGGGCTGTCTGGCCGAGTTCGACCGACTGCATTTCGAGACATGCTTTTATCAGGGCATGGATTACGCGATTGCGCAGGGTTATCAGCGGTTTGATGCCGGTGCTCAGGGCGAGCACAAACTGATTCGCGGCTTTGAGCCGGTGATCACCCATTCGTGGCATTACCTGCGGCATCCGGGGCTGAAAGCGGCGGTGAAAGATTTCCTGCAACAGGAACGCGCCGGCATCCTCGCCTACGCCGAAGAAGCCAGAACAGCCTTGCCCTACCGCCAGACATAAATCCCTGTGGGAGCGAGCCTGCTCGCGAAGGAGTTGGGTCAGTCGGCATATACGTTACTGACACAACGTCTTCGCGAGCAGGCTCGCTCCCACAAAGGGATCTCAGGCACCCCTCAGGTTTCTTCTTTGCCCAACCAGCGATAGATTCCGCCACCGACCACCGCGCCAATCAACGGCGCGACCCAGAACATCCACAACTGCGCGATCGCCCAGCCGCCGACCATCAGCGCCGGGCCGGTGCTGCGCGCCGGGTTCACCGAAGTATTGGTCACGGGAATCGAGATCAGGTGGATCAACGTCAACGCCAGGCCGATGGCAATCGGTGCCAGCCCTGGCGGAGCGCGTTTGTCGGTGGCGCCCAGAATGATGATCACGAACATCGCGGTCATCACCAGTTCGGTGACAAACCCGGCGGCCATCGAATACTTGCCGGGCGAGTGCTCGCCATAACCGTTGGAGGCCAGGCCAGCGGCGATGTCAAACCCCTCCTTGCCGCTGGCAATATGGGCGATCAGGGCGGCAGCGAGGATTGCCCCCGACACTTGGGCGATGATGTAAGCAGGTAACTCTTTGGCCGGGAACCGGCCCCCCGACGAAAAGACCGACCGACACGGCCGGATTGAGATGACATCCGCTGATGTGGCCGATGGCAAAGGCCATGGTCAGCACCGTCAGGCCAAACGCCAGGGCCACACCCAGCACCCCGATTCCCAACGGTGAAGACGCGGCGATCACCGCACTGCCACAACCGCCCAATACCAACCAGAACGTGCCTAACAACTCAGTGACTGAACGTTTGAACAGAGACATGAGAAGCGTCCTTGATAGCCCTGCTATCGAGACTGCATCGAGTTGTGCGTCCTTGCAGACTTACTACAGATTCCCTGCTGGAACCTTGGCTGAGTACAGCACGCTTTGGATGGATTTCCAGCAGCCGATAAAAAACCGCCAGCGCCCGTGGTTAAAGGGCTGTGGCGGATCTCAGTCGTTCAGGATCACTGCGAGTCCTGTGGGAGCGAGCCTGCTCGCGAAAGCGGTATGTCTGACAACAATGATGGTGTCTGACACTCCGCCTTCGCGAGCAGGCTCGCTCCCACATTGGAATTGTATTGACCCAATGATCAATCGATGCCGACAAACCCGCCGGTCTGGTGCGCCCACAAGCGCGCATACAACCCGCGATGGGCGAGCAATTCAGCGTGGGTGCCGCTCTCGGCGATCTTGCCGTTTTCCAGCACTACCAACCGATCCATGCGGGCAATAGTCGAGAGGCGGTGGGCAATCGCGATCACGGTTTTGCCTTGCATCAGGGTTTCGAGGCTTTCCTGAATCGCGGCCTCGACTTCCGAATCCAGTGCAGAGGTCGCTTCGTCCATGATCAGGATGGGCGCATCCTTGAGCAGCACTCGCGCAATCGCGATGCGCTGGCGCTGGCCGCCGGACAGTTTCACCCCGCGTTCGCCCACATGCGCGTCAAACCCGGTGCGGCCTTCAGCGTCCGACAGCAGCGGGATGAACTCATCGGCGCGGGCCTTGCGCACCGCCTCCCACAACTCGGCGTCCGTGGCGTCAGGCTTGCCGTACAGCAAGTTGTCGCGAATCGAGCGGTGCAGCAAGGACGTGTCCTGGGTGATCATGCCGATGCGCGCGCGCAGGCTTTCCTGGCCGACTTCGGCGATGTTCTGTCCGTCGATCAGAATGCGCCCGCCTTCGACGTCGTACAGGCGCAACAGCAGGTTGACCAAGGTCGACTTACCGGCGCCGGACGGCCCGATCAGGCCGATTTTTTCACCCGGCTTAATGTCCAGGTTGAGGCCGCCGATGATGCCTTTCTTCTTGCCGTAGTGAAAATCAACGTGCTCGAAACGCACTTCGCCACGGGCCACGGCCAGCGGTTTGGCCTGCTCGTGATCGGTGACGCTGACCGGTTGCGAGATGGTGCGCAAACCGTCCTGAACCATGCCGATATTCTCGAAGATGCCGGTGACCACCCACATGATCCAGCCGGACATGTTGACGATACGGATCACCAGGCCGGTCGCCAGGGCAATCGCGCCAACGGTGATCAGCGATTGCGTCCACAACCACAATGCCAGCGCCGTGGTGCCGACAATCAGCAAGCCATTCATCGCGGTGATCGCGACGTCCATGCTGGTCACAACACGGCCGGCCATCTGCGCTTTGACGGTCTGCTCTTCGATGGCTTCCTTGGCGTAGTGCTGTTCGAAATTGGTGTGGGCAAACAGCTTCAAAGTGGCGATGTTGGTGTAGCCATCGACGATGCGGCCCATCAGTTTCGAGCGCGCGTCGGAGGCTTCCACCGAGCGATCCTTCACCCGTGGCACGAAGTAGTAAAGCGCACCGATGTACGCGGCGATCCACATCAGCAGCGGGATCATCAGGCGCCAGTCGGCCTCGGCGAACAGCACCAGCGCACTGATCGCGTAGATCACCACGTGCCACAGCGCATCCACTGCTTGCACCGCCGAGTCACGCAGCGAGTTGCCGGTTTGCATGATGCGTTGGGCGATGCGCCCGGCGAAGTCGTTCTGGAAGAAGTTCAGGCTCTGCTTGAGCACGTAGCTGTGGTTCTGCCAGCGGATCATGCTGGTCATGCCCGGGCTCAACGTCTGGTGCACCAGCAAATCGTGCAGGCCAAAGAAAATCGGCCGCAAAACCAGGGCAACCACCACCATCCAGGTCAATTCGAGGGCGTGGTCGCTGAAGAAATTCGGGTTCGGCGTGCCTTGCGCCAGGTCGATGATGCGGCTCAGGTAACTGAACAGCGCCACTTCGATCAGCGCGGCAAACAGGCCGACCACCAGCAGGGCGGCGAAACTCGGCCAGACCTGCTTGAGGTAATAGGTATAGAAGGGGAGCACGCGGTCCGGCGGAGACGCTGTCGGGGCGTCGCGGAATATGTCGATCAGTTGTTCGAAACGGCGATAGAGCATCAGATAACCGCCCGAATTACGGGCTCTCCTTTTATCGGTGTGAGCGGCGTGGGGTTGAGTTCACGCCGCTCGAAACGCCCTGTACAGCTTAGTCGATGACTTTGGCCGACTTGATGATCACAGGGTCGACAGGCACGTTTTGCATGCCGCCTTTGGTAGTGGTTTGCGAGTTGACGATGATGTCGACCACGTCCATGCCCTTGACCACTTTGGCGAACACGGCGTAACCGGCGTCACGACCTGGATCGAGGAAAGCGTTGTCGGCGACGTTGATGAAGAACTGGCTGGTGGCCGAATCAGGGTTGGAGGTACGCGCCATCGACAAGGTGCCACGAACGTTATGCAGGCCGTTGCTGGCTTCGTTCTTGATCGGTGCCTTGGTGTCTTTTTGCTGCATTTGCTGGGTGAAACCGCCGCCCTGAGCCATGAAGCCCGGGATCACACGGTGGAAAATCGTGTTGGTGTAAAAGCCGCTGTTGACGTAATCGAGAAAGTTCTTGGTACTGATCGGTGCCTTGACCGGGTCCAGCTCGATTTCGATCTGGCCGTTGGTGGTGTCCAGCAGCACGTGCGGCGCTTTGGTCGGCGTGGCAGCCATCAGGTTGGCAGCGAACAGCACGGTACCGGCAGCGAGGGCGAGTTTTTTCAGCATGGGTCAGTGATCCTGAGATTGAATATCGGCTGTGGCAAGAAACTCCAGCAGCGTTTGATTGAAGCGTTCGGGTTGATCGAGCGGGGTGGCATGTCGCGAATCGGCGATCACCACCAGCCGCGCATCGGGCAGCAGTTTTACATAGGTTTCTTTCAGTGCCACCGGTGTGTAGTCACGGTCGGCGCTGACGATGAGGGTTGGACAGGTCACTCGGGAAAGTCGTTCCTGAACCCCCCAGCCCACAATCGCATCGAAGCTGGCGAGATAAGCACGTTTGTCGTTTTTTGCCCAGCGTTCAGCCATTTTCTGCCGCAGATCGGCCTGTTCCGGCTTGGGGAAAAGTTTGCCACCCAGCGCCTTGCCAATGGTTGCCAGGCTCAGCACACGCATCAGGCTCCAGCGTTTGAACCACTGCCAGTAGTCGTCGCGGCTACGCAATTTGACCTCGGGCGCGCTGTTGACGATGGTCAGGCTCTTGAGCATCTGCGGTTGATCGACGCCAAGCTGAAAACCGATCATGCCGCCCATGGATAAACCAACATAGTGCACCGGGCCGAGTTGCAAATGCTCGATCAGTGCAACCAGATCGGCGCTGAACCCGGCGATGCTGTAGCGCTCGCGGGGTTTGTCCGAACGCCCGTGGCCGCGAATGTCCGGGACGATCACCCGGTAATGCGCGGCCAGTGCCGGGATCTGCATTTCCCAGTCCAGCGTGCTCGAACCCAGCCCGTGGACCAGCAGCAACGGCGTGCCGTGGCCATATTCCTCGTAGTGCAGGTTGCAACCGTCGTGCTCGAAATACGCCATCGGTGAACTCCGTGTCAGGCTTGTTCGGGGGCGGCGAACGGTGCGTCCAGCGGCAAGGTGTCGAAGGTACGCAGCAGTTCGATAAGGATTTGCGTGGCCGGGCCCAGCGGTTTGTCCTTGTTTGAATACAGGTAGAAACTCGGGTTGCGGCTGCCGCCCTGATCCAACGGTAGCAGCTTGAGCGAACCTTCCTTCAGTTCCCGCTCGATCATGTGCCGTGGCAGCCAGGCGAACCCCAGGCCGCTGCTGACAAACGTGGCGGCGGTGGCAAGACTGCCGACGGTCCAGCGCTGCTCGGCGCCGAGCCAGCCGACGTCCCGTGGTTGCTGGCGACCGGAATCGCGGATGACCACTTGCATCTGGGTTTCCAGATCCTGAAAACTCAGTTCCCGGTTGAGACGATGCAGGGCGTGGTCGGGGTGAGCGACGGCGACAAACTCGACGTCGCTCAATTCAGCACCGAGGTAGCCCGGGATACCCATGCCGGTGATGGCCAGATCGGCCACGCCTTCGAGCAGCACTTCTTCCACACCCGACAGCACTTCTTCACGCAGACGCACGCGGCAGCCACGGCTTTGCGGCATGAACGCGGTCAGTGCCCGCACGATGCGCGCACTCGGATAGGCCGCGTCGACCACCAGCCGTACTTCGGCTTCCCAGCCTTGTTCCATATGGTGGGCAAGGTCTTCCAGTTGGCTGGCCTGTTTCACCAGTTGCCGCGAGCGGCGCAGCAGCACGCCGCCGGCTTCGGTCAGCACCGCTTTACGCCCATCAATGCGCAGCAACGGCACGCCGAGCTGATCCTGCATACGGGCGACGGTGTAGCTCACCGACGATTGCGAACGGTGCAGGGCCTCGGCGGCCTGGGCGAAGCCGCCGTGGTCGACCACGGCCTGCAATGTTCGCCATTGATCAAGGGTCACGCGGGGCGCTTTCATCAATAGCTCCTCTTGTCCTAAGCTGGCGGTCCCTCATGGAGACTGCCGAATGAAAAAATTCTGTTGTGTGTTGCTGGCACTGCTGCCGCTGACGGCGTTTGCGTATCCGATCGACGTGGAAAAAGACCTCAATGGCCTGAAGATCGACTTCGAGACGTTCGCCACCGATAACGACATCGGCTCGATTCGAGTGGCCAACTACGGCGACGTCGATGCAGTCTGCAAGGCCGTGTTCAGCAACGGCCCGGAAGCACCGCGCACCCGCACCATCGAAGTGCCGGCCGGCAAACATAAAAACGCCACGGCCAAGTTCACCCGCGAGATCATCAAGCTGCGCATCAAGCTGACCTGCACCCCGAAATAACACCGTAGTTACCTGTGGGAGCGAGCCTGCTCGCGAAGGCGGTGTGTCAGTAAACACATTCCTTGACTGACACACCGCCTTCGCGAGCAGGCTCGCTCCCACAGGGTATGAGGTGAATCTAAACGAATTATTCGATGCTTTGCAGCAATTATTTGCGCTTTTTCATCGATTCGACTCTGTTTAACCTTCACTCCATCGACCTACAACATTCTCGGATGGAGGCTACACAACATGTCCCGCGTTCTGATCATCGAAAGCAGCGCCCGCCAGCAAGACTCGGTGTCCCGCCAGTTGACCCAGACCTTCATCAAACAGTGGAAAGCTGCGCACCCTGCCGATCAGATCACCGTGCGTGACCTCGCCGTGAATCCGGTGCCGCACCTGGACATCAACCTGCTGGGTGGCTGGATGAAACCCGCTGAGCAGCGCAACGACAGCGAGCAATCTTCGCTGGACCGCTCCAATGAATTGACCGACGAACTGCTGGCCGCCGACGTGCTGGTGATGGCCGCGCCGATGTACAACTTCGCCATCCCGAGCACCCTCAAGGCCTGGCTCGACCATGTGCTGCGTGCCGGCGTGACCTTCAAGTACACCGAAACCGGCCCGCAAGGCCTGCTCAGCGGCAAACGTGCCTACGTGCTGACGGCTCGCGGTGGCATCTACGCTGGCGGCCCGGCGGATCATCAGGAACCGTACCTGCGTCAGGTCATGGGTTTCATCGGTATCCACGACGTGACCTTCATCCATGCCGAAGGCATGAACCTGGGTGGCGATTTCCAGGAGAAGGGCCTGAACCAGGCCAACGCCAAACTGGCCTCGGTCGCTTGATATGTTAATCGCCAGATAATCGCCGATTGTTTTAGTGACCTGGCGCAACCCCTTCAAGGCTTTACGCGCATCGAACCTCCCTTTGCACTTGTTGCTCCTGAGTGCTGTAGCCCGATCGAACGCATTAGCGAGATCGGGCTTTTTTTGCCTGTGATTTCTTGAGCGACGCAAAACTCCTTGTGGGAGCGAGCCTGCTCGCGAAAACGGTCTATCAGACAAGTCTCTGTCGCCTGACACTCTGCCTTCGCGAGCAGGTTCGCTCCCACAGGGAATTTTTGTGTTTCCGGCTATTCGCAGTGACCGGAAAAAACCGCTATCGTCGCCGCCATTCGAAACAGAGGCGACCATGGGCTATCTACTTTTTGTCACGCTGATCCAGGCGTTTTCCTTCAGTCTGATCGGCGAATACCTGGCAGGGCACGTCGACAGTTACTTCGCGGTGCTGGTGCGTGTCGTGCTGGCCGGGCTGGTGTTCATCCCGCTGACCCGCTGGCGTTCGGTGGAACCGGCGTTCATGCGCGGCATGCTGCTGATCGGCGCGCTGCAGTTCGGCGTGACCTACGTCTGCCTGTACCTGAGCTTCCGGGTGCTGACGGTGCCGGAAGTGTTGCTGTTCACCATCCTCACGCCACTGCACGTGACCCTGATCGAAGACGCGCTCAACCGGCGCTTCAACCCATGGGCACTGATCGCCGCGCTGGTGGCGGTGGGCGGCGCGGCGGTGATTCGTTTTGACAGCATCAATCCGGACTTCTTCATGGGCTTTTTGCTGCTGCAACTGGCCAACTTCACCTACGCCGCCGGGCAGGTGCTGTACAAACATCTGGTGGCGAAACACCCGAGCGACCTGCCGCATTACCGGCGCTTCGGCTTCTTCTACCTCGGCGCGCTGGCGGTGGTGCTACCGGCATTCCTGCTGTTCGGCAAAGCCAACTTCCTGCCGGAAGCACCGCTGCAATGGGGCGTGTTGCTGTTCCTCGGCCTGGTCTCGACGGCGCTGGGCCTGTACTGGTGGAACAAAGGCGCGTGCATGGTCAACGGCGGTACGCTGGCGGTGATGAACAACCTGCATGTGCCAGTGGGGCTTTTGCTTAACCTGCTGATCTGGAATCAGCATGAGGAACTGGGCAGGCTGTTCCTCGGCGGCAGTGTGATTCTGGCGGCGGTGTGGATCAGTCGGTTGGGTATCCGCAAATCTGCGGCCACTACCTGATCCCTGTGGGAGGGGGCTTGCTCCCGAAGTCGGTGTGTCAGATAAAAATGGACTGGCTGACACACTGCTTTCGGGAGCAAGCCCCCTCCCTCATTGGGTATCACATCAGGTGTTTTTCTGGCTCGGGAATGTGGCTCGCGCCCAGCACCGCCGGCAGTAACCCGGTACGCAAATCCCCACCACTCGGCTGCTGATACAGGCTCAACCCAAACTCCGGCAGCACCGCCAGCAGATAATCGAAAATATCCCCCTGAATGCGCTCGTAATCGGCCCACACCGTGGTCGTCGTGAAGCAGTAGATCTCCAGCGGAATACCCTGCGCCGTGGTTTGCATCTGGCGCACCATGCAGGTCATGTTCGGTTGCACCTCCGGATGGCTCTTCAGATAAGCCAGTGCGTACGCGCGAAAGGTACCGATGTTGGTCATGCGCCGACGGTTGGCTGACATCGCCGCGACATTGCCCTGCGCCTCGTTCCACGCCTTGAGTTCGGCTTTCTTGCGGCTCATGTAGCCGGTCAGCAGATGCACCTGGCTCAACTTCTCTTCTTCATCGTCACGGATGAAGCGCACGCCGCTGGCATCGATGAACACGCTGCGCTTGATCCGTCGGCCACCGGACTGCTGCATGCCGCGCCAGTTTCTGAACGATTCCGACATCAGGCGCCAGGTCGGGATCGAGACGATGGTCTTGTCGAAATTCTGCACCTTGACCGTGTGCAGGGTGATGTCGACCACGTCACCGTCGGCGCCGACTTGCGGCATCTCGATCCAGTCGCCGACCCGCAGCATGTCGTTACTGGTCAGTTGCACGCTGGCCACGAACGACAGCAGCGTGTCCTTGTAAACCAACAGAATCACCGCCGACATCGCACCCAGACCCGACAGCAGTAACAGCGGCGAGCGGTCGATCAAGGTGGCGACGATGATGATCGCGCCGAACACGTACAAAACCATCTTCGCCAGTTGCACGTAGCCCTTGATCGAGCGGGTGCGGGCGTGTTCGGTGCGCGCGTAGATGTCGAGCAAGGCATTGAGCAGGGCGCTGATCGACAGCAGCAGGAACAGGATGGTGAACGACAGCGCGACGTTGCCCAGAAAGGTCATCGCGGTTTTGCTCAGTTCCGGCACCAGATGCAGGCCGAACTGGATCACCAGCGACGGCGTCATCTGCGCCAGGCGCTGAAACACCTTGTTGTGGCGAAAGTCGTTGAGCCAGTGCAGCGCCGGCTGGCGACCGAGCATGCGGCTGGCGTGCAGGATCAGATAACGCGCCACTCGTCCGAGCACCAGGGCGATCACCAAAAGCAGGATCAGCGCCAGGCCCGATTGCAGAAACGGGTGTTGTTCGAGGGTGCCCCAGAGGTCTTGGGCTTTGAGCCAGAGCTGTTTGAAATCCATGAGAGAACCGGTTCTTCTGTAAGACGCGATGGGCGATTAGAGCATTTAAGCCGCTGTGTATTACCGTAAGAGACAAATCGAGCAACAAAAAAGCCACTGATTCACGCCGTTTGTATAAAGAAACTCGGCCTGAGCGCTCGAAACCGGTAACCTATGCAGCTGTTTTTTTGCATATCTTCGAGGTAGCACCCGTGTTTTCCCAATTCGCCCTGCACGAACGCCTGCTTAAAGCTGTGGCCGAGCTGAAATTTGTCGAGCCAACGCCTGTGCAAGCTGCGGCCATTCCGCTGGCGCTCCAAGGGCGTGATTTGCGGGTGACTGCGCAAACCGGTAGCGGCAAAACCGCCGCTTTCGTTCTGCCGATCCTCAACCGACTGATCGGCCCGGCCAAGGTCCGCGTCAGCATCAAGACGCTGATCCTGCTGCCGACCCGTGAACTGGCCCAGCAAACCCTGAAAGAAGTTGAACGCTTTTCGCAGTTCACCTTCATCAAATCCGGCCTGATCACCGGCGGTGAAGACTTCAAGGTCCAGGCCGCGATGCTGCGCAAAGTGCCGGACATCCTCATCGGCACCCCGGGCCGGATGATCGAGCAACTCAACGCCGGCAACCTCGACCTCAAAGAAGTCGAAGTGCTGGTGCTCGACGAAGCCGACCGCATGCTCGACATGGGTTTCGCCGAAGACGTGCAGCGTCTGGTTGACGAATGCCCGAACCGTCAGCAGACCATGCTGTTCTCCGCCACCACCGGCGGTTCCGGCCTGCGCGAGATGATCGGCAAAGTGCTGAACAACCCTGAGCACTTGCAGCTCAACGCGGTCAGCCAGTTGAACTCGACCACTCGTCAGCAAATCATCACCGCCGACCACAACCAGCACAAAGAACAGATCGTGAACTGGCTGCTGGCCAACGAGACCTATCAGAAAGCCATCGTTTTCACCAACACCCGCGCCATGGCCGATCGCATTTACGGTCGTCTGGTGGCTCAGGAATACAAGGCGTTCGTGCTGCACGGCGAAAAAGACCAGAAGGATCGCAAACTGGCGATCGATCGTCTGAAGCAGGGCGGCGTGAAGATCCTGGTGGCCACCGACGTGGCGGCCCGTGGTCTGGACGTTGATGGCCTGGACCTGGTGATCAACTTCGACATGCCACGCAGCGGCGACGAATACGTCCACCGTATCGGTCGTACCGGCCGTGCCGGTAACGACGGTCTGGCGATCTCGCTGATCTGCCACGGCGACTGGAACCTGATGTCGAGCATCGAGCGTTATCTGAAGCAGAGCTTCGAGCGCCGCACCATCAAGGAAGTCAAAGGCACCTACGGCGGGCCGAAAAAGGTCAAGGCCTCGGGTAAGGCCGTTGGCGTGAAGAAGAAAAAGACCGACGCCAAGGGCGACAAGAAGAAAACCGCCGCCAAGACGCCGACCAAGCGCAAGAGCGTCAACCGTCCGAAGCCGGATTCTCTGGTGAGCAGCGACGGCATGGCGCCACTCAAGCGTCGTAAGCCGGCAGAGCCTGCGGCTGAGTAAGGCGTTTCTGACAGGTACAAAAAAACCCGGACAATGTCCGGGTTTTTTTATGGCTTATGTTTATCAGCTACCAAGCAGCCCGCTGGTGTCGGCATCAAAACGTTGCTTTGCCTTGTCGGCGGCCGGTTTAAGTAGAGCGAGCAGCGCAGCCTCGCTGTACAACCGTGTGGCCGCCAACTCCTTCGGCGTTGGCTCGATTGGAATCAGCACATCTTCACCGTCGGCGTGCAGCCAGATCGCCACAACGTGCAGTGCCGAAACAAACAACAACCGCGGTTCCACGGTTTTGCCCTGCAATTGCGGCGATTGCTCGGCCAGTTTCAGCGCACCGACCGTAGCGGCCGCCAGACCGCCATGGTTCAACGAAGCGAACTCGACATGGCCGCGCACTTCGGCCAACTGCGCATCGGCAATGGTCACGCCATCGGCGAACACCAGGTAATGCCAATCGCCGATTCGGGCATCTTTCAGACCTTTGCCGTTGCTCAAGTCCTCCAGACTCAGCGAGTAACTACGCCAGGCTTCGCCGAGGCTGATCTTTGCCGCAGTCGCGTTGGCAAACTGCCGGTTGGCGCCGAAGCCCTGGGTTTGCAATGCGGCTTGCAGCGCCGGACGCAGTGTCTGTACGCCGTTGGAAGGCGCCTTTGGATAAGTCAGTTGCATGATGTCGCCCTCCTAGTTTTTCGCGGTGAAGTAAGTGTGGGTCCAGTTGCCGCCGCCGTTGTACGAACCCGGGAATGAGTTCAGCGCGCGGGTCGAGTAACCGTAGATCGAGTCGGCGACCAGCACGTAGTTGCCGTTGGTGCCGTAGATCGCCAGGAAGTGCGCACCACCCCCGTACCAGGCGCAGCGCAGGCCGACCGGTCGGCCCATGTTGATCTGGTTCTGGATGGCCGACATCTGCAGCGAACCCTGATTCATGCCGTTGTAGCTGCGGGTGGTCTGCAGGGCCGAATCAAGGTAGCCATAAACGTTGCACGGCCCCGGCTGGCTGCAGCAGTTGCGATCCAGTTGCGTGCTGGCGACGCCGCACTGAGTCCAGGACCCGGTGCCGTAGTAGTTGCCGACCGAGGCGGAAACGGCGGCCCAGCACCAGTTGGTCTGAGTCTGTTTCTGCATCGTGAAATTGAGGTTGGCAGCGGCCAGTGCAGCGGTGTGTGCAGTGGCTTCAACCTCGACCAGTTGCGGGTCGAGCAAATGGCCGACAAGGCACCTTGGCTGGCTCTCGCCGGTGAATGATGTTGCTTGAGTGGTTAACATTTTTCAGTCCTCCATGAGTGAAAACAAGCGTCCAGCTTGTGATTGTGTTGCGGTATTGCCGAGCGATCGGTGGTTAACGGTTTTCATCTGCGATGAACGGTGCCGATCTCCTTGCTCGAGGTAACCTTAGCCTTGATATGCGTTCGTGCAAGAAAATAAATGCATTAATGCATTTTCAGGGGCGAAAGATCGCAGCCTTCGGCAGCTCCTACAGGGATCGGTGCAGGAGCTGCCGAAGGCTGCGATCTTTTGATGTTGCTTTTAGCTCTCGGCTTTTTTCTCGGCCGTGCCCAATTCCTTCAAACGCTGATCAATCAACTGGCACTTGTCTGGTAGATCCGCACTGGCGGTACCCAGATCCATCTTTTGCAACTCGGCGTTGATCTCCTTGGCCTTGGTCGGATTCTGTTCCGTGAGCTTGGAGACTTCCTTGGCCAATTGTTCGCGTTTTGCCGTGGCTTCTTCCGGCGTGCAAGCCCAGACGGGCAGGGCGCTGGCGAGGGTGGCGACTAGGGTGAGCTTGATCAGGGTTTTCATGGGGGCAGGCCTCAGTTCCGGTTAAGGCGGGTTAATCGGTTGAGGCCTTGAAGCCGAGAAAAGTTCAGTAATGTGGCGCCTTTCAGCCGCTATGGCAGCAGCTGGATTTGGTCGCCCCTTCATACCGGTCATGGTGCCGGACCCAGTCCATGATCTCGTCTTCATTCCTGCCCTTGGGCGTGAGGTCGAGGTAGTTGTAGGCGCCAACCAACATGTCCAGACCTCGGGCATAGGTGGAATAGGTATGGAACATCTCCCCGGCCTCATTGCGATAAAACACGCTCAGCCCCGGCATTTCTTCCTCGGCGCTGTCGGTTTTTTCGTAGTTGTACGTAGCCTTTCCGGTTTCAGCGTCTTCGGCTCGGGCGCAAACGCCGAAGTCGTAGTTGAAGTCGGAACCGGAACCGTCTGACGACACCCACTCAAACTTCCAGCCCATTCGCCGTTTAAAGTCCTGAAATTCATTGAACGGCGCGTGGGAAACCGCTACTACCGAAATATCGTGATGCGCCAAATGCTGGTTGGCGCCATCAATATGGTCGCTGAGAAACGAGCAGCCTGGGCAGCCTTCCTCCCAGTCCTTGGCGAACATGAAGTGGTAAACCACCAATTGGCTGTTCTTGCCGAACAGGTCAGCCAGTTTCAATTCGCCGTCCGGGCCTTCAAACGGGTAGTCCTTGTCGACCTTCACCCACGGCAGCGCGCGGCGCTCAGCACTGAGGCGGTCGCGTTCCTTGGTGAAGGCTTTTTCGTGAGCGAGGTGTTGCCTACGGGCGGCGAGCCATTCTTCGCGCGATACCACCGGATGATTCTCAACGTTCATGATGATTTCTCCTGCGGGGTTGGAACCGTCTGTTTCAGACTAGTCGTTTAACCAGCAGGCAATTCGACAGACCGCCGGTCGGTCGGCGCTGCAAACGCGGCTGAACGGCTGCGGCACGCTCGGGTCACAATTTATGACCGCGCCATAAACCATGCGCACCGGAGGTTGAATCAGGATGACGACTTATAACTGGGATTTGATTGAGCGTTTGCTGCATGAAGTGCAGAACAGTGCCGGACACAGTTTTGCTCCTCGGGCCTACGCCGAAGACTATGCGGCGCAGAAATCCAGCGCTGGCGAGCCCATCGAGAATCTGGATCATCTTAAAACGCTGGCTTGCGACTATGAAAGGATGTTGCTCCTGCGCGGCTACATCGCAGCGCGTCCGGATGAAGAGGGCAGCACAGGAAACAATTTTGTCCTGACGCCACGCGGTTCCAGCCTGCTGAGCCTGATTGATAGCAGCATTCCCGGCAATGACCATCCACGCCAGGTGCTGGATGAGCAGGAGGATGCGCTGGCTGAGGCGACGTTTGATGAGGTGGCTTCGAAAGCCCAGATCGCCTGAGTTCAAAGATATCCCCATGTGGGAGCGAGCAGGCTCGCTCCCACATTGGTCTTCGTTTTGTTCAGGTTTTTTGCGCCGCTTTGAGGCATTTGAGGTCGTTGAAGTCTTTACGCACCCCTTCGATCTTCTTCAACAACCGCTGCCGCTGTTGCGGCGTACTTTGCGCCATCAAGTCAACCGCCAGCGAGCGTCCCTGCGCCTCGGTATCGGCGAAGGCCTTGCGGTAATCCGCTGTCCATAAACGCTCGCGATTGACCAGAAGCGTCTCGATGCGTTGTGGGAATTCGGGACTCTGGCGTTGCGCAACGGCAGCGCTGAACTGCTGCTGCCAATGGGCACGATTGGCGATCCACTGGGTATTCTGGTCGCCCAAGGCTGTCGACCACGCCATCACCCGCTGCTCTTGATTGGCGCTCAAAGGACCGAGCCAGTCGTTGAGGCGTTTGACCATGCGCGCGCCGCGCTCGGCGATCTGCTGGTCCAGCGGTGGTTTCAGATATTCTTGCTGACGCTTGCGCAGATCCTTGGCAAACGCGTCGTTCATCTCCGCCACTTGTTTATCGTCCAGGCCTTGCAGCAACTTGATGGCTGATGGCGTGATTTCTCGCGCGGTTTCAGCAATCGCTTGTTTGGCTTCCGCCGTGCGCGACTGAAGTGCTGCGTCTGTCACCTGATTGGTCTCGACCATCTTTTGCAAACGATCCATCCAGTCGAGGTAGCCGGGCAGTTGCGTGGTGCAGTGCCAGTTCAAGTGCTCCTTGAGCCGTTCGTCGAACCAGTCCTTCTGCTCGCCGTTCATGTCCAGGTAGTCGCCAAGCGTCCACGGGATGATCACATCGAGATTGCGATAGGCCAGGCCGACGCGGCTGCAAGCGCCGAGGGCGAGGGTGAAAATCAACAGGGCTGCTATGTGTTTGAACCAGCGAGACATGGGCGAATCCTTGCGATGGCCAGCCTTGGGGTCTGATTCTTATGTGAACGCAGAATGAACCCGGCAGTTCAGCCGATCAATAGAAGGCGCGCTCGGCCTTGAGCGTGACGAGGCCGTCGCACTCGCTGTTGTGCCCTGAGTAGGCGGAGCAATCGCTGCCACTGAGACTGGAGTTGCTGTAGGTCAGGTCCAGATTGACCCCCATGAACGGTCGGGAAAATTTCACCGACCAGTCGGTGAAACTGCTGACATAACCACCGTCCACCGCAGCCGGCGTGTTCAGTTGGTGGGTGGTGTATTTCATGCTGACGCCAATGCCGAACGGCTGATTGCCGCTGAGGTCGGCAAACAGGGTGTTGTTCTGTTTATCCGGATCGTTGCTCAGGGCGATTCCGAAGCGACTACCGAGCAGGGTCAAGCCGCCGAACAGTTCCTGGCTGTCGAGGGTGTCCACTTTGGGATAGCTGTAGTGGATCATCCCGACTTCGTAGCCGAGGGTTTCGTCGAAAGGTTGTTTAAAGCCGACGTAGGAGTCGATTTCGAGGTTCTTGCCCGGGGTGATGCCCATGCTCGGCGCGTACTGGCCAACATAGAGGCCGCTGTCGTGGCTGAGGTCGAGTCCGCCATGAAACGAGCCGGTGGACGCCGGTTTGACCAGTCCTTGCGCCATGCTGCGGCTGGGCGTGGTGCCGAGTTTGAGATCGAAGTCGCCCAGTTCACGCTGGAAAATCTGTGCGTGCGCGGTCGAGCAAGCCAGTAGACCTACGATCGATAAACAGGATGTTTTGCGCATGCGTCACTCCATTAACAGCGAGCGCAGGACGGCGGGCCTGCTGAAACGCTTGATCTAGACGCGTGCAAGGATACCGGCGAATGCCCGGCATTGATGGCCGTTCGTCGATTTTCAAAGATTTGATGATTATTTGTTTAACGCGGGGAAGGATGTTGCGCGGTGCCAGTCCAGACGCTTCGAAGCTCAAAGCGCCTATGGACGGGTGTATTACCGGGTGTTACTTCTTGCCCAGGCTGATCTGCTTGGACGGGCCGAACGTCTGGCCGCTGACGCCTTTGGCAATTTGCTGAATCTCGCCGCCGGACTTGAGGAATGCAGCGATTTGATCGTTGATCGATTCGCTGGTTTCAACGGCTGGAGCTGGCTTTGCTTTGCTGGTGGATGCTTTTACACGCATGGCGGCCATTAACCTGTAGAAAAGTAACTCGGCCAGGCATCGTACAGGAATAACTTGACAATTGCTTGGTAAATATCCTCCGGAATAACCAACCTTATGGGTGCATTATTCGCGATTCAATGTGTGAAATAACCGTCTAACCTTCTGTTTTAAATAAGAACATTGATGTCTCGCAGCGCTGAGCCAGTGAGGCGAGATACGCGATACCGGACTGACGAGCGGCAACGTGCGTTCCGCAACCAAGGAAAATCAAGGCTTTGCGCAGTTTTCACTGCAAGCACGGATCTGCCGGTCAACGTTCGCGGCAAAACCGGGTAGAATGCCGCCCACGCAATGAGGGTTTTGGAAAATGGCTTTAGTCGGGCGTTACAACAGTCTGCAAGTGGTTAAACACACTAACTTCGGTTTATATCTGGACGGCGGTGCCGACGGCGAAATTCTTTTGCCCAACCGTTATATCCCCAAAGATATTCCCAGCGAAGATGAAGACTGGCTCAATGTTTTTATTTATCTGGACAGCGAAGACAAACTTCTCGCCACCACTGAAAAACCGAAAGTTCAGGTCGGCGAATTTGCCAGCCTGAAAGTGGTTGAAGTCAACAGCATCGGTGTGTTCCTCGATTGGGGCCTGCCGAAGGATCTGTTGCTGCCGTATTCCGAAGAGAAACGTCAGATGACCGCTGGCGAGTACTGCGTGGTGCACGTTTATCTCGATAAACATACCCGCCGTATCACCGCCACGGCACGTCTGGATCGCTACCTCGACAAAACCCCGGCCACTTACAGCCAGGGCCAGGAAGTTGATCTGCTGGTTGCCGAAGCCACCGACATGGGCTTCAAGGCGATCATCAACAACAAACACTGGGGTTTGATCCACAAGAATGAAATCTTCAAGTTCATGCGCGCCGGCATGATCGAGAAAGGCTTCATCAAGGAAGTGCGCGCCGACGGCAAGATCAGCCTGAGCCTGCAGCCGGTCGGCCAGGAAGCGGCCAGCAGCCTGAACTCGAAGATTCTCGCCAAGTTGCGCGAGAACGACGGCACGCTGCCAGTCAGCGACAAGAGTGATCCGGCGTTGATCAGCAGCCTGTTCGGCGTCAGCAAAGGCAACTTCAAGAAGGCCATCGGCTCGCTGTACAAGGAAGGCAAGATCGCCATTCACGCTGACCGCATTGAACTAACCTGAGCCTGCGTGGCCCATGTTGCATGGGCTCACTTGAGGTCGGGTAGATGAAAAAAACGCTGATTGCCTACGTCGCCACGCTGGTGACGGTTCTTTTGCTCGACGGCATCTGGCTCGGCCTGTTGATGGCGCCGACCTATCGTGAACTGCTAGGGCCGCTGATGCTCGAAAAACCGCTGCTGATTCCCGCAGCGGTTTTTTATTGCCTGTACGTTTTTGGTTGCTTGATGTTTGTGGTGTTGCCAGCGGCCCGTTTGCAGTGGGCAGCAAAGCGGGGCGCTTTGCTGGGACTTATCGCGTATGGGACGTATGACCTGACCAATTGGGCGACGTTACGCGGGTGGTCGGTGCAGGTGTCGTTGATGGATTGGGCGTGGGGGACGTTTGCTACCGCTGTGGCTTGTTCGGTCGGGTTTCTGGTTGCGAAACGGTTGTGACGTCAGATCCTTGAACCGTGTTGATTGAGCTGACGTCTTCGCGAGCGGGCTCGCTCCCACATTGAAATGCGTTCTCCTGTGGGAGCGAGCCTGCTCGCGATGGATGGCGCAGCCATCGGCCATTCACCTCTGACGCCACCGATGAACTAAATGTCTTTTCCAGACGGCTTTTTCTGTCTGACTGATTGATAATCCCCGGCACTGTTTTTTGACCATTGGATGGCTGCCATGTTGTGTGTGTTCGAGGTGTTGCGGTGATTGTCGAGCGGCGCAATGCCGACCGTTTTGCCTTGCAGGTGATGATTGGCCTGTGCCTGATCTGGGGCGTGCAGCAGGTCATGATCAAGTGGGCGGCGCCGGACATTGCGCCGGTGATGCAGGCGGCGGGGCGGTCGGGTATTTCCGCGTTGCTTGTAGGATTGCTGATCTGCTGGAAGGGCGGTTGGGATCAGGTCGGCAACACCTGGCGCGGCGGCTTGCTGGCCGGTGCACTGTTCGGTCTGGAGTTCTTCTTCATCAGCGAAGGCTTGCAACTGACCACCGCTGCGCACATGTCGGTGTTCCTCTACACCGCGCCAATCTTTACAGCATTGGGCGTGCATTTTCTGTTGGCCAGCGAGCGTTTGCGGCCATTGCAGTGGCTGGGGATTTTGCTCGCATTCATTGGTATTGCGATTGCCTTTGCCGGCGGCGTGTCGTGGGACAACCTCGACCGACGCATGCTGCTGGGCGATGCCTTTGGCGTGTTGGCCGGCGCCTGTTGGGGCGCGACCACCGTGGTGGTGCGCGCCTCGCGACTGTCGGAAGCGCCGGTGACGCTGACCCTGTTCTATCAGTTGATCGTCGGCTTCGTCGGCCTGCTGCTGATCGCATTGTTCAGTGGCCAGATCAGCCACGTCAGCCTGACCACCGTGGCGGTGGCCAGCGTGTTGTTCCAGGGGCTGGTGGTGTCGTTCTTCAGTTACCTGGTGTGGTTCTGGCTGTTGCGCCGTTATCTGGCAGCCAACCTGGCGGTGTTCTCGTTCATGACGCCGCTGTTTGGTGTCACCTTTGGTGTGTTGCTGCTCGGTGAGCAATTGAGCCTGAACTTCATCATCGGCGCGGTGCTGGTGTTGCTCGGCATCACGTTTGTCAGCGCTGAACAGTGGGTACGTCGGCGTTTGCGCAAAGCGCTGGGCCAGTAACAGTCGATTGCATCGCCAGCCCGCCAGCAATCAGCAAGCCGCTGCCTGCGATCAACAGGGCCGGCTGTAAGCCACCGCTGAAATGGCTGCTCAGCGCGGCCAGTAGCGGGCCGCCGAGTTGGCCGACGGCAAAGCAGGCGGTAAGCATGCCGGCGTTGCGCTGAGTGGCGTGGGGCGCCAGTTCCCGCGAGCGTTGCATGACCAGTTGCATGCAGGCCAGGAACGGCGTGCCGCACAGGATTACGCCCAAGGCCAGACCCCAGCCGCTGCCCAACAGGCAGGCAAAAACACCGGCCGCTTGTAGCCACAACGTCGCCACCAACCAGTGACGCGTGGTCTGCGGATCGTGACGGCGCAGACTCACCAGCAGCACCCCGATGGCCGCGCCGAGGCCGAAGCACGGCCAGAACAGATCCGCCTGCCATTGCCCGTGAAATTGCGCGTTGGCCATCTGCGACAGGAACGTCGCCGGGATGACGTAGCCGATGCCGTACAGAGCGTAAATCACCGCCAACCGACCGATGCCACGATTCGACGGACTGACGGCCGCTGCCGCAACTGCCCTGGCGGCAGCGGGTTGCGGCAGGAGTCGCCAGACCGCCAGCATCATCACCAACGCGGCTGCTGCATAAATCAGCCACAACGTCGCGGACGTCTGGTTCAGCAGATGTGAGACCAACGCCAGCAACCCCGTCAGAACAATCCCCATTCCCGGTCCGGCAAATACCAGCGCCCCAAGCCGTGGACGACCCGCCGCCGCAGCCAGCGGCTGACTGAGCGTGGTAATCATCACCACTACCCAGGCACTCGCCACCCCGGTGCCAAAGCGCAGCAGCAGATGCGACCAGAAGCCGCTGGCCCAGAAGGATGCCAGCGTCAGCAGCACGCATAGCCACAAGCCACCGTGCAGTCGACGCAGCACCTGTTGCGGACGCCGGGCGAACATCGCATCCACTGCACCGAGCAGATAACCGAGGTAGTTGGCCGCCGCGATCAGACCGGCGGCGGTCAAGTCGAACTGCCCCTCACTGAGCAGGTGCGGCATTTGCGGGGTGAGGGCGAAGCGCCCGATGCCCATGGCCAGCATCAGGGCGATGAAGCAGGCGGATAAGCGAATCAGTGGCGACATGGTCTGGATTCCGTTGGAAAAGCAATGACCGTCAGGCTAAGACTGATTGACTTTCTTTAAAATTGAATAATAGTGAGAAACTTGTTCTGTTCTGGAGAAAGGTTGTGGAGTTCAGCCAACTACGGATTTTTCAGGCCGTCGCCGAGGAAGGTTCGATCACCCGCGCCGCCGAACGCCTGCACCGGGTGCCGTCGAATCTGTCGACCCGACTGAAACAGCTGGAAGAGCAAATGGGCGTCGAACTGTTCGTCCGTGAGCGTCAGCGCTTGCAGCTGTCACCGGCGGGAAAAGTCTTGCTGGACTACACCGGCAAATTGTTTGCCTTGCGCGATCAGGCCAGCGCGGCAGTGATGGGTGGGCAGCCGGCGGGGGACTTTGTCGTGGGCACCATGTACAGCACGGCGGCGATCCATCTGCCGGCGCTGCTGGCGCGGTATCACAAGCAATACCCGGCGGTGAACCTGCAAGTGCAGTCGGCGCCCAGCGGTGAACTGCTCGAAGGCTTGCTCACGGGGCGTCTCGACGCGGCGCTGGTGGATGGGCCGCTGGAGTTCGCCGGGCTCGACGGCGTGCCCTTGTGTGAGGAAAGACTGGTGTTGATCACCGAACCGGATCATCCGCCGGTACTAAGCGCGCGGGATGTCGAAGGGCGCTCTGTGTTCACCTTCCGCCGCGGCTGTTCCTATCGCATGCGCCTTGAAGCGTGGTTCGCCCATGCCCACGCCGCGATGGGCCGGGCGATGGAGATCGAGTCGTATCAAGGCATGCTCGCCTGCGTGATTGCCGGCAGTGGTGTGGCGTTGATGTCGGAGTCGATGCTGGCCAGTCTGCCGGGACGCGAGAGCGTCGCAGTGCACCCTTTGGCCGAGCCATTTGCGGGTGCGACAACGTGGCTCATGTGGCGCCGGGGCATGCTGGGTGCCAATCTCAATGCGTGGATCGAGGTGCAGCAGGCGGTCTATTCCGCACCTTTGACTGAACGTCGGGAAACAGCCTGAACCCATGGCAGCAGACTCTGTTCAATTCAGTAACAGATCATTGCGGATTTGGCCGAGCATTGCGTAGGACTTCGGACTATTATCAGTGCGAAGCGGCCTCAGAATTCCGGCCGCTCGGCACTACCCTGAAGGGGGCATGACGATGAAAGAGAAAATTCAAAACTGGCTGCATGATTTGGGTGTTGCCCTCGGCTTGATCGAACCGCCTCTGCAACCGGTACCGATTCGCACCGATGACGAGCAGCGCCGCCGTCAACAACGGCGCCGGTAACGCCCCCGATCCGAGATCAAAGGATTCAAGATCAAAAGATCGTCCGATCGCGGTCCGAGCCTTCGGCAGTTCCTACACGGATCAATGTAGGAGCTGCCGAAGGCTCGGACCGCGATCGGACGATCTTTTGCTTTCAGTGCCGCGCAATCATCAGCAAAAAACGGCTCAAGTCATTCGCGGTCTTCGCCGTCTTGAGCATGTGATCTTCCTCTGCGGTAAAGGCCGTCAGTCCGAATTCATCCTCTAGGTGGAAGATCAAATCCTCGATATCGGCTTTTTCCAAACCCAATTGCACCAGACTGGTGTTGTCATTGAATTCGCGCGTTTCCAGCAATCGCCGGATGTATCGGTGCACGGCGGCACGTACGGCAGCTCTTCTCATGGCAGATTGTTCTGATGGTTGTTCTGCTTGAGTACAGCAGGGGTCAGGCGTGTGCGCGCAACCATTCGTCAATCATCGAGCGCAAATGCTCACCGCAGAAACTGCCGAAATGTCCGCCATGCACGGTGCGGATCGGCAGGGCGTGCAGCCTGCGCAGACTGGCGGCATAGTCATCCAGATTGGAATGGTAGGCGTCTTCGATCAACGGCCCGTCGTAGATGATGTCGCCGCTGAACAGGGTCTCGGTGGCCGCTTCATACAGGCTGATCCCACCCGGCGAATGCCCCGGTGTGTGCAGCACCTGCAACGTGCGATTGCCCAGATCCAGCACATCACCGTCCTCGACAAACCCAGTGGCCGGTGCCGCTTTGACCCGGTACTCGGCGTAACACAGCGGGCAGTCCGGGTGCGCCTCGAACATGTCGTCGCCGACGAAGGCGCGGCTCAAGTCATTCTCGCCGTCCGGCGCTGCCAAAATGTCTGCTTCGGCCGGATGCACCAGGCGTTCGGCAAATTCGTGATGTCCGGCGATATGGTCGAAATGACAATGGCTGGCCACTGCCACCAGTGGGCGCTCGGTCAGCCATGGCAATTGCTCGCGCAGGCTGACCAGACCTGAACCGCTGTCGAGCAGCAGATCCTTGTCGCGACCCTGAACGTGCCAGAGGTTGCAGCGGTAGAACGGGCGGATGTACGGCTCGTGAATCAGGCGAATGCCATCGCTCAGGGTTTGCACTTCGAACCACTGATCGCGGGGAACAATCATCATCGGCACATTCCTCAAGACGAAAAAAAACGGGTGTGGCAACCGACGCCACACCCGTCGAAGAAAGCATCAAGTCGTTACATCAAAGCTTAGATGGCACTGGCCACGGTCGCAGGACGACGCGACGCCAGGCTGACCACCACGAAACTCACCAGACCCACCGCCAGGCTGTAGTAGATCGGCGTGTTCGCATCCAGACCGTCCTTGAACATGAATACCAGCGCGGTGGCGAAACCCAGGCCCATGCTGGCGATAGCGCCGGCGGTGGTCGCGCGTTTCCAGAAGATCGCACCGATCAGCGGAACCAGCATGCCGCCCACCAACAGGTTGTAAGCGAGGGTCAGGGCGCTGATCACGTCGTTCACCACCAGCGCGATGCCCAGCACGACGATACCGGTCAGCAGGGTGAACAGACGGTTGATGGCCAGGCTCGACTGTTTGCCGCCACGCAGTTTCGGCAGCAGGTCTTCAGTCAGGGTCGTGGCCGCGGCGAGCAGGCCGGCGCTGGCGGTGGACATCATTGCAGCGAGTGCCGCAGCAATCACCAGACCACGGATGCCGTCCGGCAGCGACAGTTTGACGATGGCGGCGAAGGCGTTGTTGACGTTGTCCAGATCCGGGATCAGCACGTGCGCAGCCATGCCGATCAGCGCACAGGCCAGACCGTAAAGGATGCAGTAGATACCGGCGATGCTGCCGGCGTATTGCGCGACTTTAGCGGTCTTGACGGTGAACACCCGTTGCCAGATGTCCTGACCGATCAGGATGCCGAAGAAGTAGATCATGAAGTAGGTGATGATCGTGTCCCAGCCAATCGTGGTGAAGCTGAAGGCAGTGGCCGGCAGTTTCAGCACCAGCTCGTCCCAACCGCCAACGCGGTACAGGCAGATTGGCAACAGGATGAACATCAGGCCCACGGTCTTGATGATGAACTGGACGATGTCGGTGAGGGTCAGCGACCACATGCCGCCGATCGCCGAGTAGATCACCACGACGCCACCACCGACGAGTACCGAGACCCAGAATGGCAGGTCAAACAGCACTTGCAGGACGGTGCCGATGGCCAGTATCGAGGTCACGCCGATCATCAGCGCGTAGGCCAGCATGATCACCGCGCTCGCCGAGCGGGCCATCGGGTTGTAGCGTTTTTCCAGCACTTGGGTAACGGTGTAGATCTTCAGTTTCAGCAGCGGTTTGGCGAGGAACAGGTTCAGCGCGACGATGCCGCAACCCAGTGCCGCACACAGCCAGAAACCGGAGATGCCATGCACGTAGCCCAGGCGCACGGTGCCGACGGTGGACGCGCCACCCAGCACGGTTGCGGCCATGGTGCCCATGTACAGGCTTGGGCCGAGGTTGCGACCGGCGACCAGAAAATCTTCGTTGGTCTTGGCTTTGCGCATGCCGAAGTAGCCGAGCAAGAGCATGCCGGCGGCGTAGATGAGGACGACGAATAAATCCAAAGCCATGATGGCGTGTCTCCGATTGTCTTTTTTATGTTGAAACAAATTTGGTTCAGCAATGCTGCCCACTGTGGGAGCGAGCCTGCTCCGGGCGGCGATCCGACGAAGGCGTCAGCACATTCAACAAAGAAGTGACTGAAAGATTGCTTTCGCGAGCAGGCTCGCTCCCACAGGGGATCTGCGTCAGGTGGCCTGGCGCAGTTCAAGTTTTTCCACGATTTGACTACGGGCATCCGTCGGGCCGAACACTTCCCGCGGTTCCGGGAACAGGCTCAACAACGTCAGGTACACCACCGAAGCCAGGCCCAGCGTCACCGGCAAACTGACGTCGATGCCGCCGGCCATTTCACCCAGCGGGCCGACGAATTGCCCCGGCAGATTGACGAAGCACAAGCCGACCGCCGCACTCGGGATCCACGCGCCCAGACCACGCCAGTTCCAGCCGTGGGTGAACCAGTAGCGGCCACCCTGTTCGCCGCGAGTGAACACTTGCAGGTCATCCGGGCAGTAGAAGCCGCGACGCACCACCAGGCCGATGATCATGATCACCATCCACGGGGTGGTGCAGGTGATGATCAGCACCGCGAAGGTCGACACGCTCTGCACCAGGTTCGCCGCAAAGCGTCCGATAAAGATGAAGGCAATCGACAGCACGCCGATCAGCAGCGTCGCCTTGACCCTAGACAACACCCGCGGAAACACGCTCGACATGTCCAGCCCGGTGCCATACAGCGAAGTGGTGCCGGTGGACATGCCGCCGATCACCGCAATCAGGCACACCGGGAGGAAGAACCAGCTCGGCGACACCGCCAGCAGACCGCCTACATAGTTGTTGGCCGCGATGTAGTCCGGCGCCTTGATCGCGACGATGGTCGCGGTACTCAGGCCGAACAGGAACGGGATGAACGTGGCGATCTGCGACAGCACAACCGCTGCCATGATCCGTTGCTTGGAGGTGTCACGCGGGATGTAGCGCGACCAGTCGCCGAGGAACGCGCCGAAGGAAATCGGGTTGCTCATGGCCACCAGCGCCGCGCCGATGAAGGCTGCCCAGAAGCCCGGTTGACCGAGATTCACGGTGCCGGCGTAGTGGACGTCGAAAGGACCGGCGAAGGCGAAGATGCCCAGCAGGAATAACAGGCTGGCGCTCCACACCGCGATCTTGTTCACCCACAGCAAGAAGCGGAAGCCGTAGATGCACACGGTCAGCACCAGGATCGCGAACAGACCGTAGGCCAGGCCCAGGGTCAGGTCGGTTTCCGGCAAACCGATCAGGCGTTTCGCACCACCGATCAACGCATCCCCCGAACTCCACACCGAGAGCGAGAAAAACGCGATAGCGGTCAACAGCGACAGGAACGAACCGACGATCCGCCCGTGCACGCCGAAGTGTGCACCGGACGACACGGCATTGTTGGTGCCGTTGAGCGGGCCGAACAGGCCCATCGGTGCGAGGATCAGCGAGCCGAGCAGCACGCCCGCAACAATCGCCCAGACGCCGGCCTGAAACGACAGGCCGAACAGCACCGGGAAACTGCCGAGCACGGCGGTGGCAAAGGTATTGGAACCAGCGAAGATCATCCGGAACAAGTCCGTCGGACCTGCGCTGCGTTCGTGGTCCGGGATCTGCTCGACCCCGTGGGTTTCAATCTGCGTAAGGCTTTGGTCGTTGTTGTTGTTATTCATGATCTGCTCCGATCATAAAGGCGCGCCTCATCGTGTGTGAGGCGTCACCTGTTTGGCTAAGGGGATGGCAGCCCTTCCGGCATTGCGGACAAATGTTCGTGGCAGGCCAGCCAATGGCCTTGTTGTTCTAGGCTCGACGCTTGTTTCTTGAAAACAATCGTCTCGCGCTCCTGGCTGAAGTGTTGCTCCCCTTGCATGCGCAGCTCGGTGGCCACGTCATGGATAAACACCGCCACGTCACCTTGCAGGCTGACGAAGGCGTTGCTTGAGGTGCAGGAAAGCACCTCGAAGCCATCCTCGGCGCGCCAGTTGTCCCACAAGGCCTGATAGGCATCGCGCGACAGCAGCGGCTGGTCGAGGGTGTAGAAGACGAAGCTGGCATCGGCGCTGAATGCGCCGAAGTAGGCTTCGCGATCGTTACGGGCGAAGGCGGACACCAGATCGGCGGCGGCCTTCAGAACCTGATCACGTTCGTTCATGACCCAACCCTCAGCGGTGAACCACGCCTGGCAGTACGCAGAGCATTTCGTACAGCAGGTTGGCGGCCAGCAGCGAGGTGTTGCCGGTGGTGTCATAAGCGGGCGAGACTTCTACCAGATCGCAACCGATCAGGTCGAGGCCTTGGCAGCCACGCACGATCTCAATCGCCTGAATGGTCGTCAGACCACCGATTTCCGGGGTGCCGGTGCCGGGCGCCCAGGCCGGGTCGATGCCGTCGATGTCGAAGCTCAGGTACACCGGGCCACCGCCGACTTTCTCGCGCACTTCGGCCATCAGCGGTGCCAGCGACTTGTGCCAGCACTCTTCGGCCTGCACCACGCGGAAACCCTGATCGCGGCTCCAGTTGAAGTCGTCAGCGGTGTAGCCCTGCGCACGCAGACCGATCTGTACCACGCGGTCGCAATCGAGCAGACCCTCTTCAACCGCGCGGCGGAAGGTGGTGCCGTGGGCGATCTTCTCGCCGAACATGTGATCGTTGACGTCCGCGTGGGCATCGATGTGTACCAGACCGACCTTGCCATGCTTTTTATGGATCGCACGCAGGATCGGCAGGGTGATGGTGTGGTCGCCACCCAGGGTCATCGGGATCACGTTGTGCTCGAGGATGTTGTCGTAGGCTTCTTCGATGATGCGCACGGCGTCGAGCAGGTTGAAGGTGTTGATCGCCACGTCACCGATGTCGGCAACCGACAGCGAGTCGAAGGGCGCAGCGCCGGTGGCCATGTTGTACGGGCGGATCATCACCGATTCGGTGCGGATGTCGCGTGGCCCGAAGCGGGTGCCGGGGCGCAGCGAAGTACCGATGTCCAGTGGCACGCCTACGAAAGCAGCGTCCAGGCCGGCAGCGGTCGGTACATGGGGAAGTCGGAGCATGGTGGCGATGCCGCCGAAGCGCGGCATTTCATTGCCGCCCAGTGGTTGGTGAAGAATCTTGTCCACGGGTAGGGCCTCATCGTCTTTGTTTTATTTATGTCGGCGCGCCGGCATGCGGGCACCGCTGTGGGCCGATTCTGCGAAATGTAGTGGAGGGGAAGAATCGCTACGGGCAAATACTTAGTTCAGATTTTTCTAAACTAATGCCAGACTTCCACACTTGCTCGTTCCCATGCTCTGCGTGGGAATGCATCCACGGACGCTCCGCGTCCAGCCGTACTCGCAGGTGACGCAGAGCGTCACGGGCTGCATTCCCACGCGGAGCGTGGGGACGATCCTTGGAGTAGACATGGCCAACGCTTTACCCGACCTGAAACTGTTACGCATCTTCGTCAGCGTGGTCCGTCATCAGGGTTTCGCCAACGCGCAGCAGGAACTCAACCTGTCGACCTCGGCGATCAGCACCTACATGAGTCAGCTCGAAGCTGCGCTCGGTCTGGTGCTGTGCCATCGTGGCCGTGGCGGGTTCAGCCTGACCAGCAAGGGTGAGCTGTTTCATCAGGAAACGTTGCGCCTGCTCGCCGAACTCGAAGGCTTCGAGCAGTACGCCGCCGCGCTCAAAGGCGAACTGCGCGGCACGCTCAACCTCGGGGTCATCGACTCCACCGTCAGCGACAAGGCTCTGCCGTTCGCCGAAGCCATCGGAGCCTACAGCCAGGAACACCCGGCGGTGCATTTGCATCTGTCGGTGATGAGCCCGTATGAACTGCAACTCGGCGTGCAGGACAACCGTCTCGACCTGGCTATTGGCGCGTTTTCCACGCGCATGAGCGGGCTGGTCTACATGCCGCTGTACCGCGAACAGCACTGGCTGTATTGCAGTAGCCGGCACCCGTTGTTCAACGAACGGCGCATTCCCGAACAAGTCATTACCCAGCAACGCATGGTCGGTCGTGGCTACTGGAGTCAGGCGGAACTGGCGCGGCACGGTTTCAAACACAGCGCCGCGACCGTGGAAAGTATGGAGGCGCAGCTGATTCTGGTGCTGTCCGGCGCCTACATCGGCTATCTGCCGGAACACTACGCGCAAGCCTGGGCCGACAAGGGTGATCTGCGCGTGCTGTTGCCGGCGACCTTCGGTTATCAGGCGCCGTTCTCGATGATCATGCGCCGTGGCCGCAGCCGTGAACCGCTGATCCAGACCTTTCGCGATTTGCTCAAAGCTCAGCTCAATCAGGCCTAAGAATCAATGTCCAGACCCCAATGCCCGCGCTGCCTGCGCCCACAAACCCATTGCCTGTGCGCGCTGATCCCCAGTCTCGACAGCCGCACTCGCGTGTTGCTTTTGCAGCATCCGAGTGAGGTCGGTCATGCGCTCAATACCGCACGGCTGGCGGCGCTTGGTTTGACCAATGCCGAACTGATCGTCGGTGAGGTGTTCGAGGATTTGCCGGCGCTGTTGAATCAACCGGGGTATCAAGCGCGGTTGTTGTTTCCGGCGGACGATGCGCAGCCGATGCAGGCCTACGGCGAGTCTGATCAACCGCTGTTGCTGGTCGTGCCGGACGGCACCTGGCGTAAGGCGCGCAAGATGCTGCACCTCAACCCGTTGCTGGCAGCGTTGCCGCGGGTGACGCTGGCCGAGGGCGGGGTGTCGCGCTATCGCTTGCGCAAGGCACCGGGGCCGGGGGCGTTGTCGACGATTGAGGCGATTGTGCAAGCGTTGCAGACGCTGGAGGCGCCGAGGTCATTCGAGCCGTTGCTCAAGCCGTTCGAAGCGTTGATCGAGGGGCAGATTGCGGCGATGGGCGAGGAGACCTTTCAGAAGAATCATGGCGAAAGATAGGTGTTGGTAATACCGGCCTCTTCGCGAGCAAGCCCGCTCCCACAGGGGGAACGCATTCCAAATGTGGGAGCGGGCTTGCTCGCGAAGGCGCCAGATCAATCATCGCCAAATCCTGATAACCCCTAGCGCTCGCGCATCGCCTCGGTCCGGGCTTTCAGTACCGGTTTGAGCAGGTAATCCAGCACACTTTTCTCTCCGGTAATAATGTCCACCGTCGCCACCATCCCCGGAATGATCAGCAACGGTTTCAAATCCCCGCCCAAGTGGTTTTTATCGGTGCGCACCTGAATCAGGTAGAAACTGTTGCCCTTGTCATCGGTAATCGTGTCGGCGCCGATCAACTCAAGCTTGGCGCTCAACCCGCCGTAGATCGTGTAATCGTAAGCACTGAACTTGACCATGGCTTTCTGGCCCGGATGCAGGAATGCCACGTCCTGCGGCCGTACCTTGGCTTCGATCAGCAGGTTGTCTTCCAGCGGCACGATTTCGACCATGTCGCTGCCCGGCTGGACCACGCCGCCGATGGTGTTGACCTTCATTTGCTTGATCACTCCACGCACTGGCGAGGTGACCGTAGTGCGGCTGACGCGGTCGTCGATGGCGATGCTCGATGCGGTGATTTTTGACAGATCGGTGCGTTTCTCATTCAGTTCTTTCGCCGCCTCGGAGCGGAAGGTCTGCTCCGACTCGTCGATCTTGCTGCGGATCTCGGCAATCGCCGATTCCGCCCGGGGAATCGCCAGTGTGGTGGCATTCAGCGAACCTCGGATTTCCACGGCGCTGCGCTTGAGCCGCAGGATTTCCACCGGCGATACCGCGCCGGCTTTCACCAAGGGCTCGGACATGCTCATCTCTTGTTGCAGCAGCGCCAGGCTGGAGCTGAACTGGCCTTGCTTGGAGCGAAACTCGGCCAGTTCCTGAGTCTTCTGCCGCAGTTGCTCGCTCAAAGTGCGCTGTTCACTGGCCAGCCGTCGCTGGCGTTGTTCGTACAGCGAGCGCTCGTCTTCGGCGACTTGCGGTGCCTTGGCGATCACTTCGGCGGAGAGCTTGAACGGCCGACCTTCGGATTCTGCTGCCAGTCGTTCGACCTGTGCAGTCAGCGCATAGCGGTCGGCCTCGCTTTCACCCTTGTTCGAGCGAAATCGCGTGTCATCCAGGCGCAGCAGAGTGTCGCCCTTGTTCACCATCTGGCCTTCGCGAACAAAGATCTCGGTGACAATCCCGCCCTCAAGGTTCTGGATCACCTGGACCTTGCTCGACGGAATTGCCTTGCCTTCGCCCATGGTCACTTCTTCAAGCACCGCGAACTTGGCCCAGACCAGTGCGCTGATCAACAGTCCCGCCGCCAGCCACACGGTAATCCGCGACCAGCGTGGCGAATCCTGCAATGACGCGCCGGCGGTTTCCGGCATGAACTCGGCCTCGGCGCTTTTGCCGAAACTGTCGAAGTAGCCGCGTGATTTGCCATCGGATGCAGCAGACATGGCTTACTCCTAGACCGCCGCCGAGCCGACACGGCCCTTGCGCAGTGCATCGATGACTGCTTCTTTCGGACCGTCAGCGACGACCCGGCCGTTGTCCAGCACCAGCAAGCGATCCACCAGGCTCAGCATCGAGGTACGGTGGGTGACCAGCAGCAGGGTTTTGCCTTGTACCCAGCCATGCAGTTTCTGGCGTAACTGGTCTTCGCTACTGTTATCCATGGCGCTGGTGGGTTCGTCGAGCAGCATGATTGGCGGGTCGAGCAACAGGGCTCGCGCCAGCAACACCGCTTGGCGCTGACCACCGGAGAGCAATTGCCCGCGTTCGCCCACTGGCCGGTCGAAGCCTTGCGGGTGCTGGCGGGCGAGTTCGGTGACGCCGGTCAGTTCGGCGACTTCGAGCATGCGTGAATCGCTGATGTAGCGCGCGCCCAAGGTCAGGTTGTCGCGCAGGCTGCCGGCCAGCAGTGGCAGGTCGTGGGCGACGTAGCCGATCTGTTGGCGCAGGTCGGCGACATCCAGTTGCCGCAGGTCGAGGCCGTCGAGCAGTAACTGGCCTTCCTCGGGCTCGTAGAAACCCATCACCAGCCGCGCCAAAGTGCTTTTTCCCGAACCGCTGCGGCCGATGATGCCGACTCGTTCGCCGGGTTTCAGACTGAAACTGACATTGCTCAGGGCCGGTGCATTCTGGCCGTTGTAGTGGAAGGTCACGCCGTTGACGTCGAGGGCACCCTGCAGTTGGGTGCGTTCCAGCGGCCGCTGTTTGCCGTCGCGTTCCTGCGGCAACGCCATCAGCGCATCGGTGCTTTTCATCGTCAGTTGCGCTTGCTGGTAGCGGGTGATCAGCCCGGCGATTTGCCCCAGTGGCGCCAGCACGCGACTGCCGAGCATGTAGGTCGCGACCAGCGCACCCACGCTGAGGTTGCCGGCAATGATGCTGTAGACCCCGGCAACAATCGTCGCCATCCCGGAAAACTGCTGGATGAACAGCGTGCCGTTGGTGGCCAGTGCCGAGAGGTTGCGCGCATGGCTGTCGAGGCGGGTGAGGGCGCCGTGGGTGCTTTCCCATTTGTGCTGGCGCTCGCTTTCGGCGCTGCAGGCCTTGAGGGTTTCCAGGCCACCGAGGGTTTCGATCAACAGCGCCTGACGTTCAGCGCCGAGGCTCAGACTCTTCTGCACGGTGTCACGCAGGCGCACCTGAATAATCATGGCGAATATGATCGTCAACGGAAACGCCAGCAGCGGGATCACTACCAGCCAGCCGCCGAGCAGGCCGATCACCACCAGCATCAACACCACAAACGGCAGGTCGATCAGGCTGGTCAGGGTCACCGCCGTGAGGAATTCGCGCAGACCCTGAAAGTCGTGAATGCTTTGGGCGAAACCGCCGATGGTCGCCGGCCGCGCCTTCATCGACATGCCGGTGATGCGCTCGAACAAAGTCGCGGAAAGGATCACATCGGTTTTCTTGCCGGCGGTGTCGAGCAGGTGCGCGCGCACCACCCGCAGCACCAGTTCGAAGCCGGTGCCGATCAGCAGGCCGATCGACAGCACCCACAGGGTCGACGTGGCTTGATTGGGGACTACGCGATCGTAAGTCTGCATGACGAACAGCGGCACCATCAGCCCCAGAAGGTTGATCAGAAAACTGGCGAGAATCGCATCGCTGTACAGCCATTTCGACAGCTTCAGGGTGTCGCGAAACCAGGCATGCACCCGTGGTACCAGCGGTGAGCGCAGGTCTTCGAGTTCGTGACGCGGGCGGGCGAACAACGCCTGGCCGTTGTAGTGTTCGGCGAGTTCCTCGCGGTTGACCCATTGTTCGCCGCCATCTGCTTCACTGGGCAGAATCAGCGCTTTGCCGTCATCGCCAAAACGCCGCAGCACGGCGGTGCGGCCGTCGTTGAGCAGCAACAATATTGGCAGGTTCAGTGGCGAGATATCTTTCAGTTCACGGCGCAACAGCCGCGCCTGCAACCCGGCACGAGCGGCGGCGCGGGGCAGCAGATCGAGGCTCAGGCGTTGCTTGTCCAGGGGCAGCCCGGCACTCAGGCTGGCGCGACTTACCGTCGCGCCATGCAGTTTGCATAGGATCAACAGACCGTCGAGTAACGGGTCATCGAAGCTCAGCCGCGGATCGACCCCGGAATGGCCGGGTTCCATGCTGGTCATATTGATCGCTCCCCTGTTACCGCTTCATTGGGCTTACTGATCGTTCCTACGCTCCGCGTGGGAATGCCTCCAGGGACGCTCTGCGTCAGTGACGCGGAGCGTCACGGGCTGCATTCCCACGCGGAGCGTGGGAACGATCAGGATCAGCAGCCTTCGGCAGGAGGTTTACGTCATTTCAGCTCTGGCAGACGTGCTTCGTTCTTCACTTCGGTCGCGGCGATCGCGTCGGCAGGCAGCACCACCCGTTGTTTGCTCAGCAACTGGCCCATGTTCGCCAGTACGCGGTACATCGAATATTCCTCGGTGTAGCGGATTTCGGTGTAACGGCGGTTGGCGTTGTAGAGCTCGTTTTCACTGTCGAGCAAGTCGAGCAGGGTACGTTGGCCGAGGCCGAACTGATCCTGATACGCGGCGCGTACGCGTTTGGTGGTTTCGGCATATTCGCGGGCGGTCGGGGTTTGCTTCTTGGCATTTTCCATGGCGTTCCAGGCCAGGCGAATGTTCTCGTTGAGCTGGCGCAGGGCGTTGTTGCGAATATCCATCGCCTGATTGATGTCGTGCGCATTCGCAGCCAGGCGAGCCTTGTCACTGCCGCCGCGGAACAGGTTGTAGTTCATCACCACACCCACACGCCATTCGTTGTCGTGGCCCTCGTCACCCTGCACGTTGTTGTTGGCGCCGACCGCCGCTTCGGCATCGAAACGTGGGTAGAACGGCGACTTGGCAACTTCGTACTGGCTCTCGGCCGATTGCACGTCGGCCTGGGCTGATTTCAGGTACGGGTTGTTGTCGACCATGCTCTGCTGGGCTTCGCGCAATTGGGTTGGCAGCTCGCCGCGAGTCGACGCTGGAGTTTCCAGCTCATCGGGCATGCGCCCGACCACGCTGTAGAAGTTGGCCTCGGCATCGGCCAGATCGACTTCGGCGGTGTCGAGGTTGTTTTGCGCCAACGCCTTACGGGCACCCGATTGGTCGGAGTCGGCGGTGCTGCCGACGCCGCGCTCGGTACGCAGACCGATCTGATCGTTGACGCGCAAGTGCGCTTGCAGGTTGTTGGTAGCCAGGGTTACCAGTTCGCGGCGTTTGAGCACTTCGAGGTAGACCTCGATGGTGCGCAGGGCCAGATCCTGGGCGGTGCCTTGCGCGTAATAGGCGCGCGAATTGGACACGCCTTTGGTGCGCTCGACCTCGTTGGCGGTGTTGAAACCGTCGAAGAGCATTTGCCGCAAGCGCAGCTCGGATTGGGTGTAATTGAGGATGCGCTTGTCGTGATTGCCAAACGCGCGGGTGTTGGTGTTATCGCTGTAGCCGCGACCGTAAGCGGCGTTCAAATCGACGGACGGATAGAAGCCGCCCTTGGCGACTTTGACTTGTTCATCTGCTGACAGGCGGGCGTCCACGCGCGAAGCAAGTTCCGGGTGGGTGGCAATGGTGCTCTGGATCGCTTCGGTGAGGTTCATGGCCTGGGCTTGAGAAGTGCAAGCCATGGCCAGCAAAACCGCGCTGCAGAGGGGGGTTAGAACGCGCATGGGTGCATCTCCCTGAGTCCTGATGGTGTGTTACTGTCGCCAAATATTTGACGATATTTATAGGCCTAAGCGTTTCACTCTTGTAACAACAGAGCTAAGAACATCCTGAAGCGTAGCTAAGAAAAAATTTTCATAAGGCTTATGCCGAAAAAAACTTATGTGCTTTGTAAAAACCGGCACATTGTTCACCTCGAAAGCCTTTGTTTTATGTGCTTTAGGGAGTGCAGAAAGGCTTGAGGAAAGTTCAACTCACTTTGCGACATACGGCGAAGTACTGCTGAAGGGGAGGGACGCGTAGCAGGTGGCGGGCGACATTTTTTTGTCACTCGAGTGTTTCACCACCGTTACGTAGCGTTAGTAGGCGTGTTGCCTTGAACAGGGCTCGGAAGTGCTTGATAGCACTGATGTTTCCCGATGGGGTGCCACCTGCCAAACGAACTGTCGAGGTGCGAGCGTCGCCCCGACAACCCGATTGAGCCATGGGCTGCTTCGCGAACCAGTGCCGACGGTGGTCGGCAGCGGAGGATTTCACATGGCAACGCTCATCGGTACCGTCACTAAAGTCATTGGTCAGGTTTTCGCCGTCGCTGCAGATGGCAGCAAACGCGCACTGGTTGAAGGGGATCGCCTGTTTGCCGGCGATCAACTGATCACCGGGGCCGAAGGCGCCGTCGCCGTTCATCTGCAAAATGGCCAGGAATTGACCCTGGGCCGCGACAGCAGCCTGACCATGACCGGCCAATTACTGGCCGGCCAGGCGGCGCATGTGAACGCTGCGGAGGCCGTGACCCCGAGTGATGCGCAACTGACCGATGTCGAGCAGATCCAGAAAGCCATCGCCGCCGGTGACGACCCGACCCAATCCGCTGAAGCCACCGCCGCCGGTCCCAACGCCCCCGGCAACACCACCGGTGAGTTGGGTGGCGGGCACAGTTTTGTCTTGCTGACGGAAGTCGGTGGGCGGGTCGACCCGATCATCGGTTTCCCCACCGCCGGGTTCAACGGCATTCCCGAGTTTCCCGAAGAGCGGCGTAACGCGGTCATCGACAATGGTAACGACACGGTCGCGCCGGTTGTTCCACCGCCGCCAGTCAATAATCCGGTGACCCTCACCGGGCTTGGGGCGGCCGGTGGCGAGCTGACCCTCAACGAAGCCAATCTGCCTGACGGCTCGGCGGCCAATCCGGGGGCACTGACCCAGAGCGGCAGTTTCACGGTATCGGCCCCCGATGGTCTGAGCAGCCTGAGTGTCGGCGGCATCAACCTGATCAACGGTGGCGTGGCGGTCGGTTTTCCGCAGTCGATCACCACGCAACTGGGCAACACCCTGACCATCACCGGTTACAACCCGGCCACCGGGGTGGTCACTTACAGCTACACCCTCAATGGCAATGAAACCCACGCGGCGGGCGACGGTGGCAACAATCTGAGCGAGCAATTCACCGTAATTGCCGGCGACAGCAATGGCGACACCGCGACCGCTACGCTGGACGTCAACATCACCGACGACGTGCCTAAAGCCTTCGACGACAGCAATGCCTCACAGGCATTGGAAACAGTGTTGACCCTGACTGGCAATGTGCTGACCAACGACGTGCAAGGCGCCGACCGAGTGCCGACCGGCCCCGTTACGCCGGGTACATTCAACGGGACTTACGGCACGCTGGTGCTCAACGCCAACGGCACTTACACCTACACGCTGAATACCAATGACGCTGATTTCAAAGCCCTGCATGGCGGCGGCAATGGCACGGAGACATTCGCCTACACCCTCACCGATTCGGACGGTGATACCAGCACGGCGAATCTGGTTTTGCAGATTCACAACAACGACGACCCGGTGATCATCAACGGCTTGAACGTCGAGGGTGGCGAACTCACCGTTTACGAGAAAAACCTCAGCGACGGCAGCACTCCGGATGCCACCGCGCTGACCCAAAGCGGCACGTTCACCATCACCGCGCTGGATGGCGTCACCACGCTGACCGTCGGCGGTATTGCCGTGGTCACCAATGGTATCGCCGCAGGGTTCCCACAATCGGTCACCACGCCACTGGGCAGCACGCTGACCATCACTGGTTTCAACGCCACCACCGGCGTGGTCAGTTACAGCTACACCCTGGTCGACAACGAAGCCCATCCTACCGCCAGCGGCGCGAACAACCTGCCAGAGCAGTTCGCCGTGACCGTGGTGGATGACAACGGCACCACCGCCAACGCGACACTCGACGTGAACATCGTCGACGACCTGCCAAAAGCCGTGGACGACAGCAACCCAACCACCGCTTCGGAAAGCCAGCTGACCCTGACTGGCAACGTCCTGACCAACGACGTAGAAGGCGCCGACCGCGTAACCACTGGCCCGGTCACCGCTGGCACGTTCACCGGGACTTACGGCACGCTGGTACTCAACGCCAACGGCACTTACACCTACACGCTGAACACCAGCGACGCCGACTTCAAAAACCTGCACGGCGGCGGCAACGGCACCGAGAACTTCACCTACACCATCACCGATTCCGATGGCGACACCAGCACCGCGAATCTGGTTTTGCAGATCCACAACAATGACGATCCGGTGATCATCAACGGCTTGGATGTGAACGGTGGCGAACTCACCGTTTACGAGAAAAACCTCAGCGACGGCAGCACACCGGATGCCACCGCGCTGACCCAAAGCGGCACGTTCACCATCACCGCGCTGGATGGCGTCACCACGCTGACCGTCGGCGGTATTGCCGTGGTCACCAATGGTATCGCCGCAGGGTTCCCGCAATCGGTCACCACACCGCTGGGCAGCACGCTGACCATCACTGGTTTCAACGCCACCACCGGCGTGGTCAGTTACAGCTACACCCTGGTCGACAACGAAGCCCATCCTACCGCCAGCGGCGCGAACAACCTGCCAGAGCAGTTCGCCGTGACCGTGGTGGATGACAACGGCACCACCGCCAACGCGACACTCGACGTGAACATCGTCGACGACCTGCCAAAAGCCGTGGACGACAGCAACCCAACCACCGCTTCGGAAAGCCAGCTGACCCTGACTGGCAACGTCCTGACCAACGACGTAGAAGGCGCCGACCGAGTGTCGACCGGCCCCGTTACGCCGGGTACATTCACCGGGACTTACGGCACGCTGGTACTCAACGCCAACGGCACTTACACCTACACGCTGAACACCAGCGACGCCGACTTCAAAAACCTGCACGGCGGCGGCAACGGCACCGAGAACTTCACCTACACCATCACCGATTCCGATGGCGACACCAGCACCGCGAATCTGGTTTTGCAGATCCACAACAATGACGATCCGGTGATCATCAACGGCTTGGATGTGAACGGTGGCGAACTCACCGTTTACGAGAAAAACCTCAGCGACGGCACCAGCCCCAACACCCCGGCGCTGACCCAGAGCGGCACTTTCACCGTGACCGCCCTCGACGGCTTGCAAACCCTGACGGTGGGGGGCATCAATGTGGTCACTGGTGGCGTGGCCGCAGGCTTCCCGCAATCGATCGTCACGCCGCTGGGCAGTACGCTGACCATCACGGGCTACAATCCGGCGACGGGCGTGGTCAGCTACAGCTACACCCTGGTCGACAACGAAACTCATCCGAACGCTAACGGCGCCAACAGCATCACCGAGAACTTCAACGTCGTCGCCACGGACACTGACGGCAGCACCGCCAGCGGCCAGATCAACGTCAACATCGTCGATGATCTGCCGAGCGCTTATTCCGACGCGGCGTCGGTGGCGGAGGGCGGCACCGTCAGCGGCAATGTGCTGGACAACGACATCGGCGGCGCCGACGGCCCGGCCGTCACGGGCGCAGTAGTCGGCGTGCGCGCCGGCGCGGATACCTCGACCTCGGCCATCGGCGGCCTCAACAGCAACATCAACGGCACCTATGGCTACCTGACCCTCGATGCCAACGGCAACGCCGTCTATCACAGCAACCCAAATGCGGTGAACGGGCCGGGCGCGGTGGATGTGTTCACCTACACCGTGCGCGATTCCGACGGCGATGAAAGCACCACCACCATCACCATTGATGTCGCCAACAGCAAGCTGTACGCAACCAGCGACACCGACGTCACTGTCTTTGAGAAAGCCCTCGACCTGACCAAGGACGGCGCCGATCTGGCCCCTGGCACCGTCACCGGCAGCGACCCGACCAACACGGGCGAAACTGCGTCCGGCACGCTGGTCGGCTCGGTGACTGGCGCCGTCGGCGCGATCAGCTATGCGCTGGTCGGCAGTGCCACCGGCAACTACGGGCAGATCGTCCTCAACCCCAACGGCACCTACACCTACACGCTGACATCGCCAGCGAGCACCACGCCGCATGCCGACGACGGTGCCAATACCCTGACCGAAACCTTCACTTATCAGGCCACCGATTCACTGGGCAACGTCGTCACCAGCACCCTCGTCGTCAGCATCGTTGATGACGTGCCGAAAGCGGTGAATGACAGCAACGCCAGCAGCGCTTCGGAAACCCAACTGACGCTGACCGGCAACGTGCTGACCAACGACGTGCAAGGCGCGGACGCGGTCGCGACCGGTCCGAATGCCGGGCCTATCACGCCTGCCACGGTCGTCGGCACTTACGGCACCTTGGTGCTGAACGCCAACGGCACTTACACCTACACCCTGGACAGCAGCGACGCCGACTTTAAAGCCCTGCACGGCGGTGGCAACGGCACTGAAACCTTCACTTACACGCTGACCGATGCCGATGGCGACACCAGCACCGCCAACCTGGTGCTGAATATCCATAACAACGATGATCCGGTGGTGCTCAACGGTCTCGATGTGAATGGCGGCGAACTCACCGTCTACGAGAAAAACCTCAGCGACGGTACCAGCCCTGACACCCCGGCGCTGAGCCAAAGCGGCACCTTCACCGTCACCGCGCTTGATGGTCTGCAAACCCTCACCGTCGGCGGTATTGCCGTGGTCACCAATGGTGTGGCCGCAGGCTTCCCGCAATCTGTTGTTTCGCCGCTGGGCAGCACGTTCACCATCACCGGTTACAACCCGGCGACCGGCGTGGTCAGCTACAGCTATACCCTGGTGGATAACGAAACCCATCCGAATGCCAACGGCGCCAACAGCATCACCGAGAACTTCAACGTGGTGGCGACCGACACCGACGGCAGCACCGCCAGCGGTCAGATCAACGTCAACATCGTCGATGACCTGCCGACCGCCAAACCCGACACCGGCTCGGTGGCGGAGGGTGGCACGGTCAATGTCAGCGTGCTGGGCAACGACATCAGCGGTGCCGATGGCGCGGCCTCGGTGGTCGGCGTGCGCGCGGGCAGCAACACCGGCACCTCGGCCGTCGGCGGCCTCAACAGCAACATCAACGGCGCCTACGGTTACCTGACCCTGGACGCGGCGGGCAACGCCGTTTACCACAGCAACCCGAACTCGGTCAGCCCACCGGGCGCCACCGACACCTTCACCTACACCATCCGCGACAGCGACGGCGATGAGAGCACCACGACCCTCACCATCAATGTTGCCGACAGCAAACTCGTGGCTTCGGTCGATCAGGACGTGACGGTTTATGAAAAAGCGCTCGACCTGACCAAGGACGGCGCGGATCTGGCCCCCGGTACAGTCACCGGCAGCGACCCGAGCAACACCGGCGAAACCGCGACCGGCACCCTGGTGGGTGCGGTTACCGGCGGCACGGGCGCGATCACCTACACCCTGGTCGGCAGCGCCACCGGCACCTATGGGCAGATCCAGCTCAACGCCGACGGCACCTATACCTACACGCTGACCTCAGCACCGAAAACTTCGCCGAACGCCAACGACGGGGCCAACACCCTGAGCGAAAGTTTTACCTACAAAGCCACCGATGCACTGGGTAACAGCACCACCAGCACCCTCGTCGTCAATATCGTTGATGACGTGCCCAAAGCCGTGGCCTCGGATCGCTCGGTGGCGGCGGTGGAAATCGATTCCAACCTGCTGATCGTTCTCGACATCTCCGGCAGTATGGCCGACGCCTCCGGCGTGCCGGGCCTGTCGCGGCTGGCGCTGGCCAAGCAGGCGATCAGCGCCTTGCTCGACAAGTACGATGATCTGGGCGATGTGAAAGTGCAGCTCGTCACCTTCAGCAGCAACGCCACCGACCGCACCTCGGTGTGGGTGGATGTGGCCACGGCCAAAACCATTCTCGCCGGCCTCACCGCCGGCGGCGGTACCAACTACGACGCTGCCGTGGCAGTGATGCAAACTGCGTTCAACACCTCGGGCAAACTCACCGGGGCGCAGAACGTCGGCTACTTCTTCTCCGACGGCAAACCCAACGAGGGCGACATCAACGCTGCCGACGAAGCCGCGCTGAAAAACTTCCTCGATGCCAACAACATCAAGAACTACGCGATCGGTCTGGGCAGTGGCGTGAGCAACGCCAACCTCGATCCGCTGGCCTACGACGGCATCAGCCACACCAACACCAACGCGGTGGTGGTCACCGATCTCAACCAGCTCAACTCGGTGCTCTCGGGCACCGTGCAAGGCGCGCCGGTCACCGGTTCGTTGCTGGGCGAGGGCGGTACTTTTGGTGCTGATGGCGGCTTCATCAAATCCATCGTGGTCGACGGCACCACGTACACCTACGATCCGAAGGCCAACGGCGGCCAAGGCTCACTGGTGCCAAGCGGCGGCGTCAACCACGGCACTTTCAACACCGTGAACAACACGCTGAGCATCGCCACCAACAACAGCGGCACGCTGCTGATCAACCTCGATACTGGCGAATACACCTACACCTCGCAAAAAACCACCGCCGTGGTGATCACCGAGAACATCGGGTTCACCGTCAGTGACAACGACGGCGACCTCGCCAGCTCGACGCTGACCGTGAAAGTGATCCCTAACGCGCCACCAGTGGCGGCGGACGACCACGTCATCACCAACGTGCTGTCGAGCAACATCGTCGTGCCGGGTGAACTGTTGCTGGCCAACGACACCGATCCGAACGGCGATACCCTCAACGCGACGCCAACCAGTTTCAACACCGGTTGGATCTCGAAAGCAGCGGACTTCACCGGCACCGGCGCGATCAGCTTCACCGGCACCAATGCCAACACCGCCGCCAACCAGAACCTGGCCAACGTGCGCAATGCGTTCTCGGCCAACGCGGCAACCATGACCGCCGTGCTGGTGGTCAGCGGCTACCTCGGTGGAGTGAGCAACAGCAACGCCAACGATGAAGATCGCATCACCGTCAACCTGCGCCAGGGCGAAACCCTCAACCTGGATCACAACCTGGCGGCCGGTAACGTCAGCATGGAGTACTCGATCAACGGTGGCGCGTACATTGCGCTGGCGGACGGGCAAACCCTCACCGCGACGTCGGACGGCGTTTACCAGATCCACATCACCAACATCACCAACCCCACAGGTGGTAACGCCAACGGGTCGGAAAACTACCAGCTGACCATGACCCTCAACTACGCCGGGGCGCATGACATCACCCCGGACTACCACGGCACCTACACCGCCAATGACAACCACGGCGGCAGCGACACCGCCGCCGTGACCATCAGCTATCAGGATGGCCACACGCTCACCGGCACAGCGGGGGATGACATTCTGGTGGCCGGCACCGGTAACAACATCATCAATGCCGGTGACGGTAACGATGTGCTCACCGCCGGTTCCGGCAACAACGAATTGCATGGCGGCGCGGGCAATGACTTGCTCTACAGCGGCCCGGGCAACGACCTGCTGGACGGCGGTACTGGTATCGACACCGCGAGCTATGCGCATGCCACCGCCGGAGTCACGGTCAATCTCGGTCTGCTCGGCGCGCAAAACACCCTTGGCGCCGGGACCGACACCCTGACCGGCATCGAAAACCTCGTCGGTTCGAACTTCAACGACACCCTCACCGGCGACAACAATAACAACGTGATCAACGGCGGTCTGGGCAACGACATCCTCAATGGCGGGGGCGGCGATGACCTGCTGATCGGCGGCCTGGGCAACAACACGATGACGGGCGGGGCAGGGGCCGACACCTTCCAGTGGCTCAAGGGCAACAGCGGCCACGACCTCATCACCGACTTCACCCCCGGCACTGACAAGCTCGATCTGTCGCAACTGCTGCAAGGTGAAAACGGCACCACGGCATCGCTCGACGACTACCTGCACTTCACCGTCACCGGCACAGGCGCGTCCGTGATGACCAGCATCGACGTCAGCGCCATGGCCGGCGCCACACCCAACCAGACCATCGACCTGGCCGGCGTCAACCTGGCCAGCCACTACGGCGTAACGCCGGGCGCGGGGGGGATGATTGCCAGCGGGCATGACACAGCGACGATCATCAGCGGCATGCTCAATGATCATTCGTTGAAGGTGGATACCGTCTGATCAAGGCCTGAAACGACAAAACCCGCCGTCCCGGTTGAACGGGACGGCGGGTTTTTTCTGCCTGAAGCGATGTATCGCCTGTGAGTCAGTCTTCGCGGGCAAGCCCGCTCCCACAGGTTTGGCGGTGGGGCAAAGATTTGTGATCGACCCGGATCCCTGTGGGAGGGGGCTTGCTCCCGAATGCGTCAGCCACCACAACACATCAATAAAGGCTTGTCACTGAGGCCTGCTACTGCGGCAGTTCCAGATTATTCAGCACCCGATTCACCGCCAGCTCCCCGAGCATGATCAATTGCGCAGTGCCCAGCACGGTTCTGCGTTGCTTCTGCCTGAAGCGATGTGTCGCCTGTGAGTCAGTCTTCGCAGGCAAGCCCGCTCCCACAGGTTTGGCGGTGGGACAAAGATTTGTGATCGACCCGGATCCCTGTGGGAGGGGGCTTGCTCCCGAAGGCGTCAGCCACCACAACACATCAATAAAGGCTTGTCACTGAGGCCTGCTACTGCGGCAGTTCCAGATTATTCAGCACCCGATTCACCGCCAGTTCCCCGAGCATGATCAATTGCGCAGTGCCCAGCACGGTTCTGCGTTGCGGCGCGGGCAACAGGCGGGCGAAGTCATGGGCGATGGTCTTGGCCGACGCGAGTGTTTCGCAGGCGTCGAGCAGCAATTCCTTGTTTTTGGTGTCGGCAGTCGCGGCATACATCCCGCGGGTTTTACGGGGCGGCGGCGTGGATCCGGGCGGGCAGAGGTAATGATCGAGAGCGCGGTCGGCGGCCTCGTGGAGTTTTTTTGAATCGAGGGATTCGTAGGGGGAGGTGGCGTCGGTTTCGGGTGGGTTGGGTGTGGGTTTGATCATGGTGAAGCTCCTTGATGAATGGAGCTGCCGACATTCGCGGTCAAACAAACAGGGTGGCAGCTGTACGCGGGTTGACCGACCGGACATCAAGGACTCCGGCACACCCGAAGGTGTCCCACGCACAGCCACCGCGACATGATTTCAGGCAATGCCTGAACACGTGCAGGACGCTGCTGCGCCTTGATGTTGGGCGGACGGTCAAATCCGATCACTGATTCGTCAGCGACCGCCCCACAATAGAACCCGCCCCCAAGGCGCACAAGCCGGCGGATTCTGGCGTAGCTGTAGGCAAAGACGCAAGGTTGCGTAGCCTGGAAGGCGTGTCTTCAGGTGTCTTTTAAACAACCTGAGATTGCCAGATAAATAAACCTGCCCCGGTTTTTGCTCCTAAGGCACTTAGCTCGCATAAAGGGCATCCACGAATATGTCATTGTGGTTAGTAAACTCAACCGAAATTATGTTGGCATGGCTCGAGGTATAGGAAACGTAGGCGTGTTGAAACGAGTTGGTGTAAGGCAGGGGTCTGCGAGCAATAATGTTGCCCGCTTCATCCCGGTAAATCACCGCGTCGTTTTCCTGCAACTGATGCGAGTCAATGAGGAAGCTGACGGAGGTTGCCGGGCTGGGGAATGTGAAGCGAACGCTGCCCAGCATGTTCAATGTGCGTGAGCCGAGCAGGGGCGTGTGGTGTTGCCCCGGCAAGAGGTGAGAGCTGGTGATAAAGGTAATGCCTCCCAGGTTGGTGAGAATGATGCCGCTTGGCAGTGTGTAGGGCTGGCCCGTCTGGAAGTAGATCAAAGGTGTGCTGTCGAAGTTTTCGTGTGCTGTGAATGATGGGCGGCGCACCGTATAGACGCTGTCTCGCAAATGCACAGGATTGGATGGCAGGGCTCTGTTGCTCACACTGGTTTTAAGTGTGACGGTGGTGTTGTTCGGCAGGCTTGCCAGAGGTGCACGGGCAATGGACTGGCTCAAACCGTTAATGGTGTCGCTTGCCGTGACCAAATGGTTTGAGAGTGTCAGATTTTTTGTGTGCGGGCCGGTAATGGCCTGCCGTCAGGCAGGCCGGGTTTTACCAGGTCGGCCTGATAAATCGATCTCCGTACAGAATCGCAAATTGGTTCATCGCACTCTTCCAGTCATGAGCCGCCGAGCCCCAGTTTGCCGTGATGTTACGCAGCCCAAGCCAGATCAGCTTGGTCGCTGCGTCATCCGTCGGGAAGTGGCCCCGGGTCTTGATGATCTTGCGTAGCTGAGCGTTGATGCTTTCGATAGCGTTGGTCGTATAGATCACTTTTCGAATGGCAGGCGGGAAGACAAAAAATGGAATCACTCGATCCCAGGCTCGTCTCCAGGCCGCCACCACCGTTGGGTATTGCTTACCCCAAGGGCCATTTTCAAAGGCATCCAGTGCTTCCTCAGCCGCTTCTGCGTTGATGGCTTGATAGATCGGTTTTAGCGCCTTGGCCAGCTCACGGCGCTTGTCCCACGCCGCGTAATCGAGGCTGTTGCGGATCAAGTGGACGATGCATGTTTGCAGCGTTGTTGCCGGAAATACTGCGCTTAGCGCCTCTGGCATGCCTTTGAGACCGTCAGTCACGGCGATCAGCACGTCCTCTACGCCGCGGGTCTTGAGGTCGTTGAAGACCTTCATCCAGAACTTCGCACCCTCGGTGTTTTCGATCCAGATACCAAGAATATCGCGCGTTCCATCGGGTAAAACACCCAGCGCCAAGTAAATCGCCTTGTTGCGGACAAGGCCTTCTTCTCGGATCTTGACCCGCAGCGCATCGAAGAAAATGACTGGGTACATCGGCTCAAGCGGTCGCTGTTGCCACGCACCAATTTCCTCCATCACCTCGTGCGTGACTGAGCTGATGAAGTCATGGGAAACGTCCGTCCCGTATTGCTCAGAGAGGAAAGCGCGGATTTCTCGAACGGTCATGCCTCGGGCATACATGGCGATGATCTTGTCATCAAAACCGGTGTAACGCCGCTCATGCTTGGGGATCAGAATGGGGGCAAAACTGCCATCCCGATCACGGGGAATCTCCAGCCGCAGCGGGCCATCCCCCGTCAAAATCGTCTTGCCCGTTTTGCCATTGCGCTGGTTGGTTTCATCCTCTGGGCGCTGCGCGCCCGGCGGATACCCCAGGTGGTGACCGAGCTCGGCACTCAATGCTCGCTCAATCAAGGCCTTCTTGAAGGCCGCAGAAGCGTCTTCAATAGCCTCTGCGGTAATCAGCCCCTCACCGAACTCTTCGAGCAGCTCCTTGGGGATTTTTGGTAGGTCACGCAGGGGTTTCTTTTTGGTTGGCATACATGCACCTCTTACTCATGTTATGCCCGAACACAAAATTTCTGACACCCCCATATACGTAGGCATAGGCGTTGGCGTGGATGATCGACTCAGCAAAGTATTCTCCAGCCAAAAGCCCTATTTGTGATCTGTATATAGTAGGCAGCGACCACCCATTCCAATCAAAGCCATTGAAGGTCGTGAGTTCATCCAGCCCGGCCTGCACGCTATAAACCCTGGCCTGACACTCCACTGCGTCAACCAACGCAGCCTCCCTGAACAACCCCACCTTCAACACGATCGCCACTTTCGAATCGGCCCGGCACTCGCGCAACCATTGCACCTCAGTCGTGTAAGTCAGCCCCGCACCCTGATCGTGTGCCGCTCCCACCCACTGATCCTTGGTCCGTGAAGTTCCGTCGGTGCGGGTTTCCACATAACTCAACCACACCGGCAACCCCGAACGCTGGAACGGCCATCTGTCACACAACACTTTGGTGGCGTCCTTGATGGTACCGATCTGCAGTTCGGCGCCAGTGAAACCTTCGATCAACGGTGTCGGCATGCTTTGTTGCAGCAACTCGCCAATGCTCAGGTCCAGCGTTTTGGAAGGCGTCTCCTGTCCCAGACGAATCACTTTGTAGCTGACCTTCACCACCTGCTTCAGGTTGGCCCCGGTAATGCCCGCCAGGATGCTGAAATCCACGTATGCCTGACCGTTGACTGACTTGCGCTCGGGAACCGTCGAACCGTCGCCCGGACGGCCGAGAATCGTCAGTTCGATCGTGTCCTCTGGCTTGAACGCTGTCGTCACGACACGCACGGTAAAATCGTCCTGATAACGATTCGGATCGAGCAAACCATTGGGCGCCTCGACAACGCTCGGTTCAAGCAGGCTGGGCAATGGGCTGCCGATGCGCACTTCGCGATATTCGGAGTACATCTCCACGCCGTCACGCCGCAGGTTGTAAAACAGCTTTACGGTGTGGTCCAGATTGAGCTCGACGAAGTGACGGGATAGCGGAATGCGAATAGCGCGTGCCGCCGAGCCTGGCGTCAGTTCGAACGTCCCTTGTGTGCTGCCTTCACGGCTGAAGCCCTGGAAATACCAACTGCCTTGATCCTTGGTGTTGGTCAGAATCAATGGGATGTGATAGATCACTTCGCGATCGGGCGCCGGGTCGAACACGTTGTCGTCGGTGGTGCCTTCCAGAATAGGCGCCGGCAGGAGTTTTATCGGTTCGCCCACCCTCAGGTGTAACGGATCGGAGATCTGCACCACGTTGGTATGCACCTCGTAGGTGACGGTCACACTCAGTCCGGCAAAACGGTCGAGATCCGGCCCTTGGACCAGTCGGGTGATCGGCATGCCGGGTGGCAGGACGCCGACCAGACGTGCATCTTCATAGAGTTCGGTACCGCCGCCGGGCCGGACGGCGTTGATAAACAGAATCACCTGATCATTGGACGCACGTCCGGGGTAACTCGGAATCGTCACCGTGGCCCGCTCAAGATTCAGCGGCAGGTAATTGCCATTGGCCTTATCGATCGACGGAGCGAGCAAAGCATTGAGCTTGCCGGCGATGCGCACGATGGTTTTTTTCGAGTACAGGCGGCCGTTGTTGGTCTGCACCTCATACGAAACGATGGCTCTGCCGTAGGGGATCGCCTTGACGTTGTCATGGGCGACAAATGCTTCATAAGTCCTGCCTGGGGCCGTGACGGGAATCTCGAAGGTCTGCTTAATCGATGTGCCCTCTACGGTTTCACCGGCCCAGGACAAATGGATGATATTGCCCGGTACATAGTTCTGTCGGCTGGTTTGCACTTCAATCTTTACATCCCGACCATTCAAACCCAGGAGATCTATTTCACAGGTGTGGTAATCCGCGTCTTCAACGAAAGGCTCGGGCAGTTTCGAGTCGTCCAGATCGACGTTCACATAGGACGGAGTTGACCAAGGGCCGTTTTCATCGGGCAGGTTATGGGCTTCATCGATAGGTTTGAACATGACTGGCAGCTTGTTCGAGCTTCCCGCATTTTCGATGACAGTACGGCTGACAAACATTTTGATCGGATTGGTTCGCGGAGACTCGGCCTGCTCTTTGGTAACGGTGTGACGGATCGACTCATTGCCCCACAGCAACTCGATGCTGTCGTCCTCTCGCAGGTACTGGTAGGGCTCAATCGTCACCCACGTTCCGGTCTTGGCGCGCTCTGCATCGATGCCACGCTCCGCGACGTCCGGTTCAAGCGTCTGATGCAACCCTGAATGGCTGACGGGATCGGAGTTGTTGTCGACACCCCCGGGGCGAGTCAGCAGCACCAGTACGTTTAGCGGAGCCGAGTTTTCGATATTTCCGGAATAACGCGTGATCCGATAGTGGACGTTTTTGTATGTTCTTGAGAGAAAGTTCTCCCGGCCAATGGTAAACAACAAACGTTTATCGGGGTTGTCGAGGTCCTCCTTGCGGATGAATTTGTAAGCATCAGCACGGTTTTGGGAGGTGAAGAACACTTCAACGGTGTCACCGACTTCTATATTCAGATAGTGGTCGATAGCGCACAGTGCACCGGTGCTGAGTTGATTGATGCCTAAAGCAAAGTCGGCTCCTGTGACGTTTTCAATCATGCCCGCGACCTTTAGGGGCGTGAGGGTTGCGTTCGCCGAATTGTTGAACACACTGAAAGCACCTAACGCGCTAAGGTTTTCTGTCGGCGGAATATAAAGGCTCATGTCTTGGCTCCTGTCGAGTCATGGTCTGGGGGCCGGCTGATCCGGCTAAACCATGAGGCGCCCAGTAGTCGATGCATCACCACTGTCAGAAATTACAGTTCCGACGAACGGCCTCTGCGTTTGCGGCGCTTTTCAAATAATTCTGATGAGTGCCGACGCTCGTTGCACATCGGGTTCATAACCCGGCTGCGCGTTCGTCATGCCCCATTACTTCGACGCCGCCCACCGCCGGCCAATCGAAACCCTGCGCTGAACCGATTCTTGTGCAAAAAGTGCCAGATACTGGCCGACTAGTGGCCTTGCGCAAGGCTTTGCGCTGGCTATGCTGACAGCTAACTAACCATGTCGACCGTCATGTCACTGCCGGTCGGTTAGTCCGTGATCCATGCTGCCAGAGTGCGCAATCCAAGGCACCGACACTGAACCAACAAGGAGCGTCATCTAAATGGAAGTTCTTCAACACGTTAGGGTTGGCCCGCGTGCGGGCTATCAAGAGAAGGATGTCTTGATTAGAGCGTTGCGGCATGGACGCTCCGATTGACCATCATTTATCACCTGACAACGCCTCCCTTTGGAGGCATGCGTGTGCCTGTTCCAAGGAACGTAGTGGTGGATTCTGAAAGACCTGAACTTTCATCAAATCAAAAGACCGCGCTGAAGGTGATACAACCATGTTCAACCTACATCACAAGGCTGATCTGCAGGAAATCGAGCGATTCAGCTGTGCCTTGACCGAGGCCAACGCCAAATTGGCCGCGATCAGTCGTTCGATGGCGATGATCGAATTCACCCCCGAAGGCATTGTTCTCGATGCCAATGAAAACTTCTGCAAAACCATGGGCTACGGCGCTGAAGAAGTGCGCGGCAAGCATCATCGGATCTTTTGCGAAGAGGCGTTCTACCGCAGTGAGGAGTACGTCAGATTGTGGCGTGACCTGGCCCGTGGCGAACCCATCAGCGGGACCTTTTTACGCTTGAACAAAAGCGGCAAAGAGATCTGGCTCGAGGCCAGTTACATGCCCGTGTACGGCCCGGACAAACAAGTCAAAAGCGTGATCAAAGTGGCTTCGGACATTTCCGCCCGGGTTAACAAGGAACACGAAGAGGAAAGCATGCTCGCGGCGATCAGTCGTTCGATGGCGGTGATCGAGTTCACCCCTGAAGGCAATGTGATTACCGCCAACGAAAACTTCCTGAATACCATGCAGTACTCGCTCAACGAAATCGTCGGGCATCACCACAGCCTGTTTTGCCACCGTTCGGAATCCGAGTCAGCGCAATACAAGGCATTTTGGGCTTCGCTCAATCGCGGCGAATATCACTCGCACCGATTCGAACGCAAGAACAAATCCGGGCAGATGGTCTATCTGGAGGCCTCCTACAACCCGTTGTTCGACACCAAGGGCCGCTTGTACAAAGTGGTCAAGTTCGCCAGCGACATCACCCATCAAATGACCACGTTGCAGAACGCTGCGGAATCGGCCCACAGCACGTCGGTACAAAATGACGCCTGCGCGCAAAAAGGCTCACAGGTCGTGCAGCAAACGGTGCAGATCATTCAGGACATCTCCCGCGATCTCAACGAAGCGGCCGTCAGCATCGATGCGGTCAGCAAACAGTCGGACATCATCGGCACCATCGTCCAGACCATCCGCGGCATTGCCGATCAGACCAACCTGCTGGCGCTCAACGCCGCCATCGAAGCAGCGCGGGCCGGTGAGCATGGGCGCGGGTTCGCCGTGGTCGCGGATGAGGTGCGCAGCCTCGCGGCGCGCACCAGTCAGGCGACGCTGGAGATTGTCGAGGTGGTGCGCAAGAACCATGACTTGTCCTTGAGCGCGGTGTCGAGCATGCAATCAAGTCTGAGCCGAACGGGCCTTGGCGTCGAATTGGCGAACGAGGCGGGGGAGGTGATTCTGGAGATTCAACAGGGATCGCGGCATGTAGTGGATGCGATCAGTCAGTTTAATGAGACGCTGCAGTTGAATTGAGTGTCTCAGGGTAATGGCCCCTCTAACTTGAGGGGCAATTGCTGAGTTCAGGAGCTGGAGATATTGATACGCCCTAATACATACGTATATTCGGAATTAAACGCCAATAGGAGACAGCCGGTTGGAACACTCTGTTCGCCTTGGTTATTCTCATTTACGAACAACGCGAAATGTCCTGAAGCGCTCTCGATTTTCTTTCCAGGTCTTCACTCATATTCTTCTTCCTTGCAGATGATTGTCATAGCCCGCCCACATCGCTGCACGCGCGATTCCATGCTCTTTCATGCAAGGCATACCGTCTACTGTCAGAAATTACAGGTGCAGGATGTTTCGCGACGAACGGGCTGTTGAAAATCGCAACCTGGCCCATGCGCTTTATCCTGCACCTGAACAAGGGCGACACTCCATGCCCTTGTTCAAGGCGGCGGATCTCGATATCACGTCAACTTGGCATCAAAATCGCCTTGGATGATAAGCTCCCGTCCCCAGTTGTCATAGTATTTCCCTTTAAACTCACCGCTCCGCGCATTCGTCCCGATTGTTAGTTCTACCGTTCCAACCACGTCGTAGATACGATCAATGCCTCCATGGTTGGTACGATATTTAATTTGCGTTTCCTTATCAGGACCGACCTCCAGTTCATGAACGTTTTCATCAAGTGAAGGGGAGTGAAGAACTTGTAAAAACTTCGAGGATTTGGTCGCCTGGAAGTATTCCTTGGTAAAGGAAACATCCGTTGTGAAGAGGTCTTCCCCGTAGGGCTCGTCGTTATAAGTGGATCTAACGTTGCATTCACCTGTGAATGGACTGTTACTCATGATGAACTCCTGTTCATAGTTTCAAGTCTGTGACCACAGGGGTGATCACGACCCATTGAACAGGGATTTTTTGCAAAAAATCTACTGTCATATCTAACAGGTATCGTGCTGTTTCCGATGAGTGGTCGTATAGTCCCAGAAAGTACACAGGCATACAGGGTCGCGGTGGACCCTGTTGCAATGGCGTGATCAAAGCGCCGCGAGAAACGTGTCCGCCAACTTGTCACTCACCTTGACGTCATTGACGTTTTCTTTTTCCGCCTGCGCCAGTTGCATCTTGTCCTGCATGCGCTGGGCGATCTCTTTGCCGATGGCCAGTTGTTGCGCCGGCGGCATGTTGCGGATGTCTTCTTCGGTAATTCCCAGGTCTTTGAGGATACTGTCGCGCATACGCTGTTCCGGCGATTTGCTCATGTAGTCCTTGAAGGCATCGGTGGCCGAGGTGCCGGTGGTCTGGGTGGCATCGGAGATATCGGTGGTTTGCAGACCGACACGGGTCTTGGCGAATGCCTCGTCGACGTTGTCGCTGATGCGCGTGGCTTCGGCGACTTGCTGGGTGGCGATTTGCGTCGCCGACTCCTGCACCTTGGCGCTGGCATCGGTGGATTGCAGCTGCGTCTGATTCTGCAGCGATTGCAACATGGCGCCGTGCAGGCCGCCCTGCAAACCGGCGGCGGCCGTGGCGGTGGCATCCTCTGCGAGCCGCTTGGGCAAGTGGATTATTTGCGCTTGCTTGGCACTGACCAACATGATGATTGGACCTTGGATAATTGCTGACTGACGTAGGTCAGCAATAACCGTGCCTTGAGTCCAAAGCCCTGTATTTCGGGGGGAATGAGCACTCGCGGTGGTGAGAAGCGGTCATCCCTTGCCGTTCGGCGGCAGTGGATGACCGTCGTTCATCAGCGATGGGCAATGTTTTCCAGTGCGAGATTACGTGTGCGCGGCCCGAAACAGCCAATGGTCAGCATCACGATGAGCATGCTGCTGACGATAAACGCCAACACCCCGGGTGTGCCGAAGTTGTCGAGAAACATGCCGATCAACAGGCTGCTGAACACCGTCGACAAACGGCTGAACGAATAGCAGAAGCCGACAGCGCGGGCGCGGATGTTGGTCGGGAACAGTTCGCTCTGATACGAGTGATAACTGAAGCTCAGCCAGGCATTGCAGAAGGTGATCATCACCCCGCAAAAGATCAGCCCGAGCGCGCTGGTTTGCAAAGCGAACAAGGTGCCGAAGGTCATGGCGCCGAGGGCCGAGCCGACAATTTGCCATTTGTTTTCGAAACGGTTGGCGAACTTCACGAACAGCAACGGCCCGAGCGGGTAGGCGAGGGTGATGATGAAGGCGTACATCAGGCTGTGGGTGACGCTCACGCCCTGGCCGGAAAGCAGCGCCGGCAACCAGTTGCCGAAACCGAAGAAACCGATGGCCTGAAAGACGTGAAACACGATCAGCATCAACGCGCGACGACGGTAGGGCGGTTGCCAGATGTCGGCAAAACGGCCCTTGCCTTCGACGTCGACCGGGACCGTTTCAGGGGCGTCCAGCGGTTTGCCGTGATCCTTCTCGCAACGTGCTTCGATGTTGTCGAGAATCCGATTGGCCTCATCAAAGCGGCCGTGTTGCGCCAGCCAGCGCGGCGACTCCGGCAGACGCTTGCGCAGCCACCAGATAAATAGCGCAAACACCGCACTGGCCAATACCACCCAGCGCCACCCGGAGACGCCGAATGGCGCTTGCGGCACCAGCCACCACGACATCAGCGCCACCGCCGGCACCGATAAAAACTGTATGAAAAATGCGAAGGCAAATGCCGAACTGCGCATGCGTTTGGGCACCAGTTCCGAGAGGTAAGCGTCGATCGTCACCAACTCGATACCCAGGCCGATGCCCACCAGAAAGCGCATGCAGATGATCCCCAGCGCCGAACTCTGAGTGCCCATCAGCACGGTGGCAACGGTGTACCAGACCAGCGCGAAGGTGAAGATCGCGCGCCGGCCAAAACGATCTGCCAACGGGCTGAGCATGCTCGCGCCGATGAACAGGCCGAGGAAGGTTGCCGAGGCAAACGCCGCCTGATCGGAAAACCCGAACACACCCTGACTACCGGTGGCGAAAATCCCGTCGCGGATCAGACCGGGGCTGATGTAGGCAGTCTGGAACAGGTCGTAGAGTTCGAAGAATCCACCGATCGACAGCAGCGCCACCAGTCGCCAGATCGTTGCGACCGCCGGGAGGCGGTCGATGCGGGCGGAAACCTCGGCGGCGCGTATCGGGTCGATGCCGTCGCTTGGCGCGACGGTGGGGGCGTGAGCAGTCATGGGGCTGATCCATTTTTATTGATGGAAAAGCTTAGCCTGCTATCGGAGTTTACGGATTGTGAATATGAGCGGTTTACTCGGGTAAACCGCTGATTTCTCGCAATATCTGTTTACGAATTAACGATTTATGCCGCAGCGGTTGAATCTGGCAACGCCGAGGCTGGCAGGCCGAATACCCGATCAAACAGCCAGTTGAAGGCAAACGTGTAGCACGGGATGAAAATGATCAGTGCCAGATCGAGCAGAAATGCCTGCACCAGGCTGATGTTCATCCACCACGCGATCAACGGAATCAGGAACACGATCAACGTCAGTTGAAACCCGACGGCGTGGGCGATCCGCCGTTTGACCGTGCGGGTGCGCGACTTTTGGCGACTTTCCCAGTGCTCGAACAGGGTTGTGTAAATGAAGTTCCAGGTCACCGCGATGGTGGTGATGATCACCGCCAGCGGCCCGGTGCTGCCCGGCGATGTACCCGACAACAGCGCCAGACCGAGGGCGGAGAAGGTCATGCCGATCACTTCATAGAGCGACACGTAGACCAGTTTGCGTTTAACGCCTTGCATGCGGATTTGCCTCTTTCTTTGAATTCGATTTGCCAACAGAGCTGGCCAAGGCGATGAAAGATAGCTTCAATAGACCTGACAGAAAAAGTCAGTAGCTTTCATATTTATTGATAGGTTGATCTTTTGAATTTCAACAGCGACAGCATCGAACTGTTTCTCGCGGTGATCGAGCGTGGTTCGTTTTCCGCCGCCGCTCGGGCCTTGGGCAAAGTCCCCTCGGCCGTGAGCATGGCCATCGGTAATCTTGAGGCCGAACTGGGCTATCCGCTGTTCGACCGCAGCCATCGCGAGCCACAACCGACGGCGATGGCCTTGTCATTGGTGCCGCATGCGCGGTTGATCGCCGAACAGCTCAAGCAACTGCAAGTCCACGCGGTTGAATTGTCTTTGGGGCTGGAGAGCAAATTGTCGATTGGTGTGGTCGCGGACATTGACCGAAGCCGCTTGCTGGCGGCGATCAGGGTGATTGCCCAGCGTCATCCGCTGCTCGACATAGAAGTGCTGACCGCGCCGCAGGATGACGTGTTGGCGATGTTGCACAGCGGCCGCGTCAGCGTGTGCCTGGCGTTCGCCGGGTTGAGCGTGAACGTGCTGGAGCGGTTTCAGTTTGTCGGCAACGAACGCATGATCGCCACGCTGGCGGCGGACAGTCCTTTGTTGCAGGGGCAGGATCTGTTTCTTGAAGACCTGGTGCATGTGCGGCAGATCTTCGTCGCCAGCCGCGACTTGCCGATCAGCGAGACTCGGCCTTTGGTGGCTGAATCCCACTGGCGCACCGACACGCTGGAAACGGCGATGGAGATGGTCGAGGCGGGATTGGGCTGGGGCAATTTTCCGCTGTCGGTGGTGCAGCCGTGGCTGGACAGCGGACGCTTGAAGCGACTGAATTTCCGCAATATCGAGAATGGACTGGTGCTGCCGGTGCATGCGGTGTGGCTCAAAAGCCAGCCATTGCAGAAGGGTGCCTTGGCGCTGGTTGACTTACTCAGCCATTAGCGTCTGTGAAGATCCAGTGTGGGAGCGAGCCTGCTCGCGAAAGCGTCGTTTCACTCGGCACATGCTTATCTGACACACCGCTTTCGCGAGCAGGCTCGCTCCCACAGGGATGGTGTTTCAACTTTGAATCTGTGGGGGTCAGGTACTTTCGCGGATCTTCAGTTCGAAGCCCATGTCCTCCACCGGGCGCGCCACGCTGTTGCCGGCCATCAACGTCAGCATCTGCTCCGCCGCGCGTCGGCCGATTGCTTCACGCGGGGTGTTGATGCTGCTCAGGCGCGGCACCATGTGCTCGGACATCGGCAAGTCGTTGAAACCCAGAATCGCCACCTGCTGCGGAATCCTGATGCCGTTGCGCAAGGCCTCCAGCAAAGCACCCTGCGCCAGGTCGTCGTTACCAAAAAAGATCGCATCGACATCCGGATGCGCCGCGAGCAATTGCAAAAACAACTCGCCGCCCAGACCCACCGACGAGGAGCGCGGCGTCAGCACTTCCAGGTCCGGGTCATAACGCCCAGCCTTCTGCAACGCTTTGCGAAAACCTTCACCGCGCAACAACGTGCGCTGATCAAGCTGCGCACCGATGTAGGCCAGACGCTTGCGCCCACGGGACAGCAAATGCTCGGCCGCCGTTTCACCGGCACTGAGTTGCGAGAAACCGACGCAGTTCACCCCGGCGGCGCTGTCCAGCTCCATCATGTACACGCAGGGAATGTTGCTGGCCTCGATCATTCGCCGCGAACTTTCAGTGCGATCAAACCCGGTCAGCAGGAAGCCGCGTGGCTGATACGCCATGTAGTTGCGCAGCAGTTTTTCTTCTTCATCACGCGAATAGTGGAAGTTGCCGATCAGCACTTCGAAGCCCTTGGGCGTCAGCACCCGATGGATGGCTTCCAGGGTATCGATGAACAACAGGTTGGATAACGAAGGCACTAAAACCACCACCGAATGGCTCTGCGCTGAGGCCAGGGCGCGGGCGGCAGGGTTGACCACGTAGTTGAGTTCCAGGGCAGCTTTCTGGACTTTTTCCACAAGCTCCGTGGCCACGGTGCTGACCCCGCGCAAGGCGCGAGAAGCGGTAATCGGACTGACCCCGGCCAGGCGGGCAACTTCATTAAGGGTGGGACGGCCGGTGGTGCGGGTATTTTTATCGTTTTTAGGGGTGGTCATCGACGGCTTGCCAAACAAAAATCAAGGCACTAAGGTAGCGCTGTCCTGATGCAGCTGTAAATGCGTAAGCGAGGTCCTGCCTGATCTTCGCTTTTTGGCGTTGGGAACAAACCTGCTGCAACCCAAAAAAACGACAAGAAGGCGTCGGCAACTTCTGCCTGTGCACTAGAGTCATAGCTAGCAAAGGTAGCGCTGTCTGCGCGCTGAGGTGTTATATGAGTCATCCCATCACCGCCCTGGTCATCATGGGCGTTGCCGGTTGCGGCAAGACGTGCGTCAGCGAGGCCTTGTGCCAATTGAGCGGCGCCACTGCCATTGAAGGCGATACTTTTCATCCGGCCGCGAACATCGAAAAGATGAGCGCGGGGATCCCCCTGAACGACGACGACCGTGCCGGCTGGCTCGACAGCCTGTGCGATGAACTGCGTCGCGTCGATGCCACAGGTCAGCGCCCGGTGCTGACCTGCTCGGCCCTCAAACACAGCTATCGCGAAGTGCTGCGCAGTGCCTTGCCAGGCCTGGGCTTTGTGTTTCTTGAGCTGACCCCTGAAGTCGCCGCCGAGCGTGTATCGCACCGCCCGGGCCATTTCATGCCAGCGACGTTGATCGAAAGCCAGTTCGCCACCCTCGAATCGCCCAAGGGCGAGCCGTTGACCCTGGCGCTGAATGCTTCGATTCACAGCGTTGAAGAACTCGCTGCACAAGCTCACGTCTGGTGGCAGGCCAATGGCCTGAAACAGGCGGTATGAGTGTGTTCATGCAGATAGCGCTGTCATCACGACTTCTGATTAACCCGCTTTAATAACAACAACAAGCCAGGAGACACCCCCCATGTTTGGCATGTCCCACGACGCCTACCTGCTGCTCGATGCAGTGGTTACGGTGATCGGACTTATCATCCTGATCACCAAATTCAAGATTCACCCGTTCATTGCCCTGACCATCGCCGCCGCGTTCCTCGGTCTGACCTCCGGCATGCCGATCGGCACCATCATCAAGGCGTTCCAGGACGGCTTCGGTGGCGTGCTCGGTTTCGTCGGCATCATCCTCGCGCTGGGCACCATGCTCGGCAAAATGATGGCCGAGTCGGGCGGGGCGGATCAGATCGCCCAGACCCTGATTCGCGCATTCGGCAAGGACAAAGTCCAGTGGGCAATGATGTTCGCCGCGTTCCTCGTCGGCATCCCGCTGTTCTTCGAAATCGGCTTTGTATTGCTGATTCCGCTGGTGTTCATCGTGGCCCGCCGCACCGGCGTATCGATCATCAAGATCGGTATTCCGCTGCTGGCCGGCCTGTCGGCGGTACACGGTCTGGTGCCACCGCACCCGGGCCCGCTGCTGGCCATCGGCGTGTTCGGCGCTGATATCGGCAAGACCATTCTGTACGGTCTGATCGTCGCGTTGCCGACCGCCATCATTGCCGGCCCGATCTTCGGTACGTTCATCGCCAAGCACATTCCGGGTCACCCGAATCAGGAACTGGTCGATCAACTGGCCCGTGAAAACGATTCCGCCGTTCTGCCGAGCTTCAGCATCACCCTGATCACCGTGCTGCTGCCGGTGTTCCTGATGCTGCTGAAAACCTTTGCTGACGTGGCGCTGCCGGACGGTAACTTCTTCCGCACCTGGATGGACATGATCGGTCACCCGATCTCGGCGTTGCTGCTGGCGTTGCTGCTGTCGCTGTACACCTTCGGCTACAAGCAGGGCATCGGCTCCAACCAAATGCTCAAGTGGCTCGATGCGAGCCTGGCGCCAACTGCGGCGATCATCCTGATCATCGGTGCCGGCGGTGGCTTCAAGCAGATGCTGGTCACCAGCGGCGTGGGCGATGTGATCGGCCACATGGCGGTCAGCGCGCAGATCTCGCCGATTCTGTTGGCCTGGCTGGTGGCAGCGGTGATTCGTATTGCCACCGGTTCGGCTACCGTGGCGACCATTACCGGTGCAGGCATCGTGGTGCCAGTGGTCGGCATGATCCCGGGCGTCAACCGTGAGCTGCTGGTACTGGCCACGGGGGCCGGTTCGCTGATCCTGTCCCACGTCAACGACGCCGGTTTCTGGCTGGTGAAGCAGTACTTCAACATGACCGTGGCTGAGACGTTCAAGACCTGGACGGCGATGGAAACCATCCTCTCGGTGGTCGCGTTGGGCTTTATCCTGTTGTTGTCGATGTTCGTTTAAGCGGCGCTTTCGCAGGCACAAAAAAACCGCAGCGATGCGGTTTTTTTGTGGAGTGTGATTTCACGGCTGAACACAAATCCCCTGTGGGAGCGGGCTTGCTCGCGAAAGCGGTGGGTCAGTCAACATTGATATCGGCTGACACGACGCCTTCGCGAGCAAGCCCGCTCCCACAGGGGGTAGGTGTCAGTTGCCGGATTTCGGGACCAGCCCATCCGCCCGGAACATCCCGCGAATCCCGCGTACCGCCTGACGAATCCGGTCCTGGTTCTCGATCAGCGCGAAGCGCACGTGATCGTCGCCGTACTCACCAAAGCCGACCCCCGGCGAGACGCAGACCTTGGCCTCGGCCAGCAGCTTCTTGGCGAACTCCAGCGAACCCAGATGGGCGTAAGCCTCAGGAATCTTCGCCCAGACATACATCGAAGCCTTCGGATTCTCGACCATCCAGCCCAGCTCGTGCAGGCCTTTGACCAGCACATTACGCCGCTGCCGGTACTGCTCGGCGATGTCGCGCACGCATTGTTGATCGCCTTCCAGCGCGGCAATCGCCGCCACTTGCAGCGGGGTGAACGTGCCGTAGTCGTGGTAACTCTTGATCCGCGCCAGAGCGTTGACCAGCTCCGGATTACCGACCATGAAACCGATGCGCCAGCCGGCCATGTTGTAGCTCTTGGACAGGGTGAAAAACTCCACCGCAATGTCCTTGGCGCCCGGCACCTGCATGATCGACGGGGCTTTCCAGCCGTCGTAGACGATGTCAGCGTAGGCCAGGTCGTGGATTACCAGTACGTCGTACTGCTTGGCGAGGGCGATCACCCGCTCGAAGAAATCCAGCTCCACGCACTGCGCGGTGGGGTTGGACGGGAAGCCGAGGATCATCATCTTCGGCTTGGGGATCGAACCACGAATGGCACGCTCAAGCTCGGCGAAGAAGTCCACACCCGGCACCAGCGGCACCGAACGCACCTGGGCGCCGGCAATCACCGCGCCGTAGATGTGAATCGGATAACTCGGGTTCGGCACCAGCACGGTGTCGCCCTGATCCAGCGTGGCCAGCATCAAGTGCGCCAGGCCTTCCTTGGAGCCGATGGTGACGATGGCTTCGCTTTCCGGGTCGATGTCGACTTCGTAGCGTTGCTTGTACCAGTTGGAAATCGCCCGGCGCAGGCGCGGAATGCCCTTGGACGTGGAGTAACCGTGGGTGTCTTCGCGTTGAGCGACTTGTACGAGTTTTTCGACAATGTGCGGCGGCGTGGCGCCGTCGGGGTTGCCCATGCTCAAGTCGATGATGTCTTCACCACGACGCCTGGCGGCCATTTTCAGCTCGGCGGTGATGTTGAAAACGTAAGGGGGGAGTCGATCTATGCGCGCAAAGCGGCGCGGCGAACCTTGTTCGGCCATTGTTGCCTCGGATAACGTAAGCGCCCGGAACCGTCCGAGCGACGCTGGTCACTGCGGTGACCTGTTGGCGAAGATAAGGGCAGTGATGGCAGACTGTCCAGCCCCCCGGTGTTCAAACAATCGTTAAACGAATTTTTCCCAAGGAAATCGGTAGATGGAATTCACCAGCGGCTTCTTGCTGAGCCTTTCGCTGTGCCTCGATATCGGCGTGGCTAACATTGCCATGATCACGTTGGCGATGCAGCGCGGTTATTTTCAAGGCTTCGCGCTGGGCCTCGGCACCTGTGTCGGCGACCTGATTTACGCGGTGCTGGCGCTGGCCGGGATGACCGTTTTGCTGCAATACGAAACCGTGCGCTGGGTCCTGTGGATCGGCGGGTCGGCGCTGCTGATCTACTTTGCGGCGAAGATGATCTACTCGGCGATTCACCACGAGGCGCTGTTGGCAGAGACGGCTGAGGTCGGGCAGAACTCTCATCGCAAGGAGTTCTTTCGCGGTATCTTTCTGGCCATGTCCTCGCCGAGCGCGATTCTCTGGTTCGCCGCTGTCGGTGGAACGCTGATCGCCCGTTCCGGTGGCGGTGGCCCGGTCAGTTCGGCGCTGTTTTTGGGCGGTTTCCTCTGTGCCGGGCTGCTGTGGTCCGCCGGTTTGTGCTTCGCCGCCAGCCACGGTGGCAAGCTGCTGGGTGATAAACTGTTGCGCTATTCTTACATGGCATCTGCAGCGATCTTCTGCTATTTCGCGGTGTACGTGATCGTATCTGGCTACAACGAATTTGTTGGCTCAGGTGCCGTCGAGCAGTTGCACGCGCTGTAACAGTGCGAATCGCATTGGGCTTTCTATACTCACCGGCCGAACCCCCTATTTTGTTGCAGGAGTCGAGTCATGGATGAGCAAACCCGCGTCGAAGTGGCTGAACCTCGCTTCGAACATGGACACTTCCTGCTGATTGCAGGATTTCGTGGTCGATTTAACCAAGACACTGCGAAAGACATCCCCGCGCTGTGGGAAAAGTTCTTGCCGCATCTGGGAAAGATACAGGGACAGAAAAACGAAGTGACCTATGGGGTGTGCAGCAACTTCGACGGCAAGGGCGGCTTCGATTACATCGCCGGGGTCGAAATCAGCAAGCTCGATGACCTGGACCAGAAGGTGTACCAGTGGGTCGAAGTGTTGCCCCGTCAGTACGCGGTGTTCGAGCACAAGGGACCGCTCGATCAATTGCCACAGACCCTGCAATACATCTACAAGACCTGGCTGCCGACCTCCCACTACGTGGAACTCAACGCCCCGGAGCTGGAGCGTTATAGCGCCGATTTCAATCCGAAGCTGCACACGGGCAAGCTGGAAATCTGCGTGCCGGTCGATACCAGGATCTGAGCCAGCAACGATGAGGCGGATCACTGATCCGCCTCATGCTTTCAACCGCGCTTATTCTTGCCAACACGTCGCGCCCGCAACAGGTCGATGCCCAGGGTGATAAAGCCGAACGTGCTGATGCCCAACACCATCAAAAGGCCAATCTCTACGCTGCTCATAAGCTGTTTCCCCCATGGGTGATCAGAGACACACCGCAGAAATAGCTGCCCGAGACCCGGAAGAAAAGCGCTTATACGCAGGCTTTACGCGGCCCGTATGGATCGATATGAACACCTTATTCCTTTATGCTTTGCGCACTTTTTTCCGCTGATTTCCGAGCTGCCATGAACACCGTCATCCGCCACGTCACGCCTGCCGACCTGGACCGCTGCTACGCCATCGAAACCGTTGCCTACGAAGGCGATGAAGCCGCCACCCGCGAGAAGATCGCGACACGCATTGCGACATGGCCGGAAGGTTTTATCGTGGCCGAGGTGGACGGCGTGGTCGCAGGGTTCGTGAATTCAGGCGCGGCATTCGACGTGCAGATGTCCGACGAGGCGTTCAAGGAACTGATCGGCCATGATCCTGCGGGTCCGAACGTGGTGATCATGTCAGTGGTGGTGCACCCGGATTATCAGGGCCAGGGCCTGGCAAAGCGCTTGATGGCGGATTTCATCGAACGCATGCGCGGGATGGACAAGGCGACGATTCACCTCATGTGTAAGGAAAAACACATCCCGCTGTATGCCGGGTTTGGTTTTGCCTACATCAAACCGTCGGAGTCCGATCATGGTGGGATGGCGTGGCACGAGATGATCCTGACCCTCTGAACAACAACACAAAACCCCTGTGGGAGCGGGCTTGCTCGCGAAGGCGGTGTATCAGTCGCTGAAAATGTTGACTGACACGACGCCTTCGCGAGCAAGCCCGCTCCCACAGGGGAACAGTGGTGTGTTCAGGCTACGTATCAGTAAGGGGTGATCTGTTTGCGCACCGCCCGCTCGTGGGGCGACTTAGAAAAACAGCCCCATGCGCCGCTCGTAACCAATCCGGCCCTTGTACGCTTCGCCGCTGTCGACGTAGCCATGTTTGGCGTACAGCGCGATGGCCGCGTCGTTGTCGGCATCCACTGACAATTCCAGCCCTTTGATCTGCGGCCATGCTTCACGCGCCACATTCGGCAGCGCTTGCAGACACGCCTTGCCATAACCCTTGCCCTGTGCCCGATGATCGACCTGCAACGCATGCAACGTGGCGCTGTGTTCATCAGCCCAGGCTGGCAACACCGGCGGGCGCTTGAGCAGCAGGAACGCCACTGGCACTTCATCCGCCAGCAGCGCAAACCCCTTCACGCCGGGGCCGGGTTTCGACAGCAAGGTATGCAGGGCGCCATGAATGTCGCCGGAGAACTTGATCTGCTCGGGGAGGATTTCAATCGCCTCGACTTGCTGACGCTGCAAAGCGTTCAGGCTGTCGTACGGCACGAGTTGGGCTGACACGGGAATTTCCTTTTTCCTACAAAGATGAGCCTCGGATTCTAGCGACTTTGCCCTCGTTGGAAATTTTTTGTTTCGTCTGTCGATCTGCCGATTCGCCGAACGACTAAAGGTGTCTTCACAACAACAATCACGGAGAACACCATGAGCGCACAGACTGAAATCAAAGCCCTGATCGATACCTATCGTCAGGCCGTCATGACCAAGGACGTCGAGAAAGTCATGGCGTTGTACGCCGACGACATCCTCTCGTTCGACGCGATCAAGGCCCTGCAATTCAAGGGCAAACCGGCTTACCGCAAGCACTGGGTGGAATGCATGGAAATGTGCCCCGGCCCGCACATTTTCGAATTCCACGAAATCGCCATCGAAACCGCCGACAACATCGCCTTCGCCCATTGGGTGGCCAATTGCGGCGGCACCAACGAGAAAGGCGAAACCCAAAGCTGCTGGATGCGCGTCACCGCATGCTATCGCCAGGTCGGCGGGGCGTGGCGGATCGCCCACGAGCATTGGTCGGCACCGTTCGATCCGATGAGCGGCGCGACGCTGTTCGATGTGCAGCCGTGATCTTCAGCCATAGTTGATCCGTTCGAATCAGGAGAACGTCATGAAATATCTATGCCTGGTCTACAGCGATGAACGCCTGCTGCATTCATCGCCCGACAGCCCCGAGGACGCCGAATGCTGGGCTTACGCCGCGTCGGTTCAGGGCAGCGGGCGGATGGTTGCGGCCGAAGCGCTGGAGTCGGTGCAGACCGCCACCACCGTGCGTATGCGTAACGGCAAGCTGTCGATTACCGACGGCCCGTTTGCCGAAACCAAGGAACAACTGGCTGGTTTCTACCTGATCGATGCCAAGGATCTCAACGAAGCGATTCAAGTCGCCGGCAACATTCCGGCGGCGCGGGTTGGCAGCGTTGAAGTGCGCCCCGTGCGCCAGTTGAATGTCTGAGGTCAGGTCGCGGGTCGAGCAGGTCTATCGTGAAGACTCGCGGCGGATTCTGGCGACGCTGATTCGCCTGCTCGGTGATTTCGACCTCGCCGAAGAAGCCTTGCACGAGGCGTTCTTCGTCGCGGTCGAGCGCTGGCAGCGCGACGGTGTGCCGGACAATCCGCGCACCTGGCTGGTGTCCACCGGGCGCTTCAAGGCTATCGATGTGTTGCGCCGGCGCGCACGGTTCAAGGCCTCGCAGCCATTGTTGTTGGCGCAGCTGGAAGAGTTGGAGCAGGCCGACTGGAGTGACGAAGACGTGGAAGACGATCGCTTGCGGCTGATCTTCACCTGCTGTCACCCGGCGCTGGCGGCGGATGCGCAAGTGCCGCTGACCTTGCGTGAAGTCTGCGACCTCACCACCGAGGAAATCGCCCGCGCGTTTCTCTCGGCCCCGGCGGCGATTGCCCAGCGCATCGTGCGGGCGAAAGCGAAAATCCGCGACGCGAAAATCCCTTATCAAGTGCCGAGCCTGAGCGAACTGCCCGAGCGCCTCGACAGCGTGTTGCGGGTGATTTATCTGGTGTTTAACGAAGGGTATTCGGCGTCGATGGGGGCAGAAGTGACGCGCGAAGAACTGACCCGTGAAGCGATTCGGCTGGGGCGGTTGTTGATTGAGTTGCTGCCGGAGCCCGAGGTGATGGGCTTGCTGGCGCTGATGCTGCTGCACGAATCGCGACGACCGGCGCGTACTTCGCCGAATGGCGAACTGGTGTTGCTGGATGATCAGGATCGTTCGCAGTGGGATGCCGGTTTGATTGCTGAAGGCTGTGCGCTGGTAGAAAGGGCGCTGACCACGCGGCGCTTCGGACCCTATTGTTTGCAGGCGGCGATAGCGGCGGTGCATGCCGAAGCGCCCAGTGCCGAGCAAACAGATTGGCAGCAGATCGTCGGGCTGTACGACGTGCTATTGCGCGCGCTGCCGTCACCGGTGATCGAGTTGAACCGGGCGGTGGCGGTGGCCAAGCGGGACGGGGCGTTGGCGGGGTTGACGCTGATTGAAGGGATATTGGCGCGAGGGGAGTTGCAGGATTACCACTTGGCGCATTCGGCGCAGGCGGAGTTTTGTCGGCAGTTGGGCCGGGTGGAAGAGGCGCGGGCGGCGTATCTCCGGGCCCTGGAGCTGACGCGGCAGGCGCCGGAGCGGCGGTTTATCGAGGCGCGGTTGCAAGCGTTGGACTGATCCGAATGGGGCGCTGACCCTACTGGCCTCTTCGCGGGCAAGCCCGCTCCCACAGTGTCCGTGTCGTACACAAATCCAATGTTCAATACAGAACCCTGTGGGAGCGGGCTTGCCCGCGAAGGGGCCAGTAAAGCCAAATCAGAACATCAGGCCTGCTCAGAACCCTGTGGGGCGGGCTTGCCCGCGAAGGGGCCAGTAAAGCCAAATCAGAACATCAGGCCTGCTCAGAACCCTGTGGGGCGGGCTTGCCCGCGAAGGGGCCAGTAAAGCCAAATCAGAACATCAGGCCTACTCAGAACCCTGTGGGAGCGGGCTTGCTCGCGAAGGGGCCAGTAAAGCCAAATCAGAACATCAGGCCTGCTCAGAACCCTGTGGGGCGGGCTTGCCCGCGAAGGGGCCAGTAAAGCCAAATCAGAACATCAGGCCTGCTCAGAACCCTGTGGGAGCGGGCTTGCTCGCGAAGGGGCCAGTAAAGCCAAATCAGAACATCAGGCCTACTCAGAACCCTGTGGGAGCGGGCTTGCTCGCGAAGGGGCCAGTAAAGCCAAATCAGAACATCAGGCCTGCTCAGAACCCTGTGGGGCGGGCTTGCCCGCGAAGGGGCCAGTAAAGCCAAATCAGAACATCAGGCCTGCTCAGAACCCTGTGGGAGCGGGCTTGCTCGCGAAGGGGCCAGTAAAGCCAAATCAGAACATCAGGCCTGCTCAGAACCCTGTGGGAGCGGGCTTGCCCGCGAAGGGGCCAGTAAAGCCAAATCAAAACATCAGGCCTGCTCAGAACCCTGTGGGAGCGGGCTTGCCCGCGAAGGGGCCAGTAAAGCCAAATCAGAACATCAGGCCTGCTCAGAACCCTGTGGGGCGGGCTTGCCCGCGAAGGGGCCAGTAAAGCCAAATCAGAACATCAGGCCTGCTCAGAACCCTGTGGGAGCGGGCTTACCCGCGAATGGGCGCGCCGCTATTCGAGCATCTTGCTCAGTAGCCAGCTCCCCGCCGGCCCCGGCGGATACAGCCGCGACCACAAGGCATCGACAAACACCGGTTTCGGCCAGCCGCGCACGTTCAATTCCACCAGCGTGCCATTGCCGAAACGCCCCACCAGCCAGCGCGGCAGCGGCGCCCAGCCGAAACCCATTTCGGCCATCTCCATCAGCATCAGATAACTCGGCGCCGACCACACACGGCCCTTGCCTCGACTGTCGTACGGATTGATGATCGTCGCCAGGCGCAGTTCGCGATGCTGTTCGAGGATGGCTTGATCGATGTATTCCAGCGTCGTCAGTGGGTGTTCGCGGCTTACAAACAGCGCGATATCAGTACGCTCGGCGACGGTCGAGGTCACCAGATCCGGCGGGTAACTGTCCTGCATCTCGGCAAACGCCAGATGCGCGCGACCGCGTTGCACCAATTCGATCAAGTCGTCGCATTCAGCAATCAGGCATTCCAGTTCCAGATCCGGGTAACGTTGCTCGAACCCGACCAGCGCCGCTTCGAAACGCGCCGACTGATAAGTGTCGGAAATCGCCACGGTCAATTTCGGCTCGACCCCTTGGGACAATTGTCGCGCGGTCATTTCCAGCCGACTGTTGGCCGCCAGAATGGCTTCGGCCCGTTGCAGCATCACGTGCCCGGCCGGGGTCAGCGTGGGTTTGCGGCTGCTGCGATCGAACAGGATCAGATCCAGATCAATCTCCAGACTCGCCACCGCCGCACTGATGGTCGACTGACTGCGCCCGAGTTTGCGCGCCGCCGCCGAAAATGAACCCTGGGTCGCCGCCTGGACAAACGCCAACAGCACTTCTTGCGAAGCCATGAACTATCGCCTTGATCGATGGTTATTGGTTATGAAGTATCGGTTTATGGGTTGATCATGGCAACCATCTTCACTCAAGGAGTCAGGCCATGACTGCCCACAAATCCCTCACTGAACGTATTTTTCAGGCCATCGGTTTCGAACTGCTGGCGATCCTGATCTGCACGCCTTTACTGGCGTGGATCCTGCAAAAACCGCTGCTCGACATGGGCGCGGTGACGGTGTTGATCGCAATGCTGGCGCTGGGCTGGAACGTGGTGTTCAACCGCTTCTTCGACCGCATGTTGGCGCGCCTGAACGTCGCCCACAACGCCTGGGTGCGGGTGGTGCATGCGCTGTTGTTCGAGGGTGGTTTGATCGTGATGGGCGTGCCGCTGATTGCGTGGTGGCTGTCGGTCAGCCTGTGGCAAGCGTTGTTGCTCGACATCGGCGTGTTGCTGTTTTTCCTGCCGTACACCTACGTGTATCACTGGGGCTATGACGTGGTGCGCGAGCGCTTCCTGCTGCGTAACACCTGTCAGGGATAACCCCATTCCTATGAAGGCGCTGCCGCAGGCTGCGCCTACACAGGAAGGTGTTTGCAGTCAGAGAAACATTCCGCCCGAGGCCTCAACCCGCTGCCCGTTGATCCACTGCCCACCCGGCGACAGCAGCAGCGCCAGCGCACCGCCAATATCATCCGGCTGACCGGCGCGGCCCAGCGCGGTGTTTTCGGCGACCATCGCATTCACCGCCGGGTTGTCGCGCACGGTGCCGCCGCCAAAGTCGGTTTCAATCGCACCCGGCGCCAGGGTATTTACGGTGATCTGCCGTGAGCCCAGCTCCTTGGCCTGATAGCGGGTCAGTACTTCAATCGCACCTTTCATCGCAGCGTAAGCACTGGCGCCCGGGATGCTGAAACGAGCAAGACCGCTGGAAACGTTGATGATCCGTCCTCCATCATTAATCAGTGGCAGCAGTTGCTGAGTCAGGAAGAACGGCCCTTTGAAATGCACATTCATCAGCATGTCGAATTGCGCCACGGTCGTTTCGGCGAAACTGACATGCAAACCGACCCCGGCGTTATTGACCAGAAAATCAAACCGCTGACGGTCAAAGTGCTTGAGCGCCTGCTCGACCCGCGCAGCGAAATCGACAAAGCCTTCGCTACGGCCGACGTCCAGTTGCAGCATCACGGCTTTGCCGCCGAGTGCTTCGATTTCGCGCACCAGCGCCTGGGCTTCATCGGCGCGGCTGTTGTAGGTGCCGATGATGTCGATGCCTTGAGCGGCGAGATGCAGGGCGGCGTTTTTGCCCAGGCCACGACTGGCGCCGGTGATCAATGCGATTTTGCGGTTCATGGGGCTTCCTCGATTGCGGTGAGTGATGATGGATCGAAGTTTATTTATCCGCCGACAGGTGATAAACAGGCTTAAATCGGAATCACTGGTCGGTTAAACCGAACAATAAACGGGTGGCCCATGAACAAACTGGAACTGCTGCGCACCTTCGTCCGGGTCAGCGAGTTGTCGAGTTTCACCCTCGCCGGGGAAAACCTAGGCCTGCCGCGCTCTACCGTGTCCGAGCATGTGCAAGCGTTGGAAGCGCTGCTCGGTACGCGATTGCTGCAACGCACCACGCGCAAGGTGCAGGCGACGCAGGACGGCCTGGTTTTGTATGAGCGCAGCAAGGATCTGCTGTCGCACATGGACGAGATCGAAGGTTTGTTCCGCCAGGACGAAGCCTCGCTGGCCGGGCGCATCCGCATCGACATGCCGAACATTCTCGCCCGGCGCGTGGTGATGCCACGGCTACCGCAATTCATGGATCGCCATCCCAATCTTGAGCTGGAAATCAGCAGCACCGACCGCCGCGTCGATCTGCTCAGCGAAGGTTTTGATTGCGTGTTGCGGGTCGGCGCGCAGCCGGATCAATCGGTGGTGGCGCGGCATCTGTGCGACTTGCCGATGATCAACTGCGCCAGCCCTGCGTATCTTGAGCGTTATGGTGTACCGCAGACGCTTGAGGATCTGGCGCAGCATCGATTGGTGCATTACGTCGGCGTGCTGGGTTCGCGTTCGGAAGGGTTTGTTTATGAAGAAAACGGTCAGATACGCCGCGTGGCGATGGCTGGCAGTGTCACGGTCAACAGCACCGATGCTTATGAGGCGGCGTGTCTGGGCGGCTTCGGCATTGTGCAGGTGCCCAATACCGGCTTGCGCTCGCATCTGCAAACCTGCGAGTTGGTGGCGGTGCTGCCGCAATACAACGCGCCGGCGATGGCCGTTTCACTGTTGTATGCGCGGCAACGGCATTTGCCGCTGCGGGTGCGCGCGTTTATGGATTGGTTGGGGGAGGTGATTCGTTCGACCCTCTGACCAACACCACCCATCAAATGTGGGAGGGGGCTTGCTCCCGAAGGCGGAGGGTCAGCCAATGTTGATGTCGGCTGGAACACCGCTTTCGGGAGCAAGCCCCCTCCCACAAGGGTCTTGCGTAGATCAGAAGATTTGGGTGAACAGCCAATACAGGCTGCCCGACAACAAAATCGCCGCCGGCAACGTCAGCACCCAGGCCATCAACAGATTGCGGATGGTCTTCATCTGCAAACCTCCGCCATTGGCGACCATGGTCCCGGCAACCCCCGAAGACAACACATGCGTCGTCGACACCGGCAAACCAAACATGTCGGCAGCACCGATGGTCAGCATCGCCACGGTTTCCGCCGAGGCGCCTTGGGCGTAAGTCAGGTGAGTCTTGCCGATCTTCTCGCCGACCGTCACCACAATGCGCTTCCAGCCCACCATGGTGCCCAGCCCCAGCGCGATGGCCACGGCAATCTTCACCCACAGCGGAATGAACCGCGTGGCGTTGTCGATTTGCTGCTTGAACAGTTGCAGTTTGCCGCTGGTGTCGGCATCGAAGTTGCCGACTTTGTTCTTGTCCATCAGGCGAATGGTTTCGCTGGCCAGGTACATGTCGTTACGCACGTTGCCCATGGCTTCGGCCGGGACTTTCGCCAGCGAGCCGTAGCCTTTGACTTCCTCGCCGATGTGCCCGGTGAGGGCGGCGAGGGCGGGGATCAATTGCGGCGTGGTTTCCTTGCTGCGCATGTAATCCGAGAGGATCGGGCGCGGATCGGCCGGCGCCGGTAGCGGTGAACTTTTTACCAGCGCTTGCTGGGTGACTTGCGCCACAGCGGCGAATTGCAACGATTGCTCCTCCGGCATGGTGCGGTTCAGTGCATAGGCCATCGGCAGGGTGCCGACCAGAATCAGCATGATCAGGCCCATGCCTTTCTGCCCGTCGTTGGAACCGTGGGCGAACGATACGCCAGTGCAGGTCAGGATCAGCAAACCACGAATCCACCAGGGCGGCGGGGTGTTGCCTTGCGGTGCCTTGTACAGCGAACGGTTCTTCACGAACGCGCGCAATGCGAGCAGCAACAGCGCCGCAAAACCGAAACCCACCAGCGGCGACAGCAGCAACGCATAGCCGATCTTGGTGGCCTGCGCCCAATCCACACCGCTGGTGCCGTCACGGCCGTGCATCAGCGCATTGGCCACGCCGACGCCGATGATCGAGCCGATCAAGGTGTGCGATGACGAGGCCGGCAAGCCCAGCCACCAGGTGCCGAGGTTCCACAGAATCGCCGCGATCAGCAGGGCGAAGATCATCGCGAACCCGGCGGACGAGCCGACCTGCAGAATCAACTCCACTGGCAGCAACGCGATGATGCCGAACGCCACCGCGCCACTGGACAGCAGCACGCCGAGGAAATTGAAGAACCCCGACCACACCACTGCCACATTCGGCGGTAGCGAGTGGGTGTAAATCACCGTGGCCACGGCGTTGGCGGTGTCATGGAAACCGTTGACGAACTCAAAGCCCAACGCAATCAGCAGTGCCACGCCAAGCAGCAGGAACGGCGTCCAGGTGGTAACCACCGTGCCGAGTTCGTGCATGTCGTGCATCAGGCTATAGGCGGTGAACAACATGCCCATGGCCAACACCGCAAAAAAGATCACGTAGGTGAACGGGCTGGCTTTCTTGTCGAGGGCAGGCCTGCCGCTGGGGGCGGACGCCGGGCGGGCGGTCAGGGACGGAGTAGCCATGAGCGGACAATCCTGAGCGAGGGAAGGAATGTCGCCCATGATCGTTGCTAAATATTACAGAGAGGCTGCGTCAGATCAGTGTTTGCTTTATTAGCCCGACCACTGATCTGAACAGCTATGCATATCTCCACAGGACTTTCTGCTGAGCCCGGTTTCTGTGACTGGCCCGGCCAATTGTGGGAGGGGGCTTGCTCCCGAAAGCGGTGGTTCAGCCAATCTGATGCCGACTGACACGATGCCTTCGGGAGCAAGCCCCCTCCCACAAGGATCTGTTGTGGGCATAAAGTATTGCGGGTCAGTAATCCCCGCGTTTACGGAAGGCCCAGCGGCCGGCAATCACGGTGAACGTCGCCACCAGCGCGACCAATATCCAGAAGCCTTCCGGGTCCTGCGACAACGGCACGCCCCCGACATTCATCCCGAAGAAACCGGCAATGATGTTGATCGGCAGTGCCAGCACCGTCACCACGGTCAGGGTGAACAATGTGCGGTTGCTCTGTTCGTTGAGGTTGGCGGCGATCTCTTCCTGGAGCAGTTTGATCCGTTCGCCGAGGGCGGTGAGGTCGTTGATGATCAGCGCGAACTCCTCGGTGGATTTGCGCAGCTCCTTGACGTCTTCCTTCTGCAACCACGCGGGCGGGCGATTGAGCAGGCGCAGCAACGAACCCGGCTCCAGCGCCAACAGCCGCTGCAAACGCACCAGCACCCGCCGGTTGGCACCGAGTTCGGCGCGGTTGGTCGACAGCCGCGAGGAGAGCAATTCGTCCTCGACCTGATCGACACTCAGGCTGGTCTTGCGCACGATCTGTGTCAGCACTTCGCCCTGATCGCGCAGCAAGTGCACAAGCAATTCCGAGGGCGAGCGAAAGCGCTCGCCGGCCTTCACCGACGAACGCAGTTTGTCCACCGAGTGCAGCGGTTGCAGGCGTGCGCTGACGATCAGTTTGCTGCGCACGCAGACCCACAGCGTCGACACATCCGAGGAGACCATGCTGCTGAGGTTGAACACCACGTCGTTGACCACCGCCAGCAGCGCCGAGTCGACATGCTCGATGCGCGTCGAGCGCGAGCCTTCGTGCAGCGCCTCGAAAAATTCTTCGGGCAATTGCAGATGGCTTTTCATCCAGCGCTCGCACGCGGCGTGGGCGAGGTTCAGGTGCAGCCAGAGGAATTCGCCGCTGTCGCTGTCGTCCTGCAAGCAGCGCAGGGCGGTCGCCGAATCGACTTCGCGGCCACGTTCGCCGGGCAGAAAACGGAAGCCGTAGAGCAAGCCAAACAGGTCAGGATCGCGATGGCTGATATCGAGGCTGTGGTTCATGAAGGCTCGCTGCGAGGAGGGCGTTAGACGGGGAATTCACAGATTCACCTGAGCCGCATCATCGCAACCGCACATGACGTTTACATGACGGCAAAATGACGCCAAATCAGCGACTTACCGGCGGTCGGATTTATATTCAAGAGCGCTCTGGCACGCCGATCACAGGGACATCAGGTTGCGCGCCATTGGCCACGGGCCAAGGTTCGCCGACAGGGAAGTCCGGCACTATTTCACGCTCGTTTCGGGCGTGCCTCATCCCTGTCTTGAGTACCTGCGATGCTGCAAAAATCCCTGAGAGCGCAAATTCTCGCCCTGCTGAGCGGCAGCCTGATGGCGATGCTGTTGATCGCGCTGGCCTGTTTTCATTTCCTGTCCAACGGCGTGCAAAGCTACAGCCAGTTGATCGCCGGTCCCTTGCACACCTCGCAGCTCATCGACGAAGCCAACCTGCAATTCAAGGTGCAGGTGCAGGAATGGAAAAACGTCTTGCTGCGCGGCAAGCAACCGGCGGACCTGGCCAAATACTGGGGCCAGTTCGAAGATCGCCAGCGCGATGTGCAGAACATTCTCGGTGAACTGGCCGGCCAGAAAGGCATCGAGCCCAGCCTGAAAAACCGCATCGAACGACTGCGCGACGAGCATCGTCAACTGGGCGCCGCCTACCAAAAGGGCCGCGATGCCTACGTAGCGGCCGGCGCCGATCCTGTGGCGGGCGACCTCGCGGTCAAAGGCGTCGACCGCGCGACCAGTGACCAGATGAGCGAACTGGTCAGCGAACTGCGCAAACAGGGCACCGAGCAGTCGGCGTTGATCAGTGCCGAGGCCGATCGCACCGTATTGCTCGGCACCCTGGTGATGCTGGCTTCGAGTTTGCTGATTGGGCTGCTCAGCTTGTGGCTGGTCAATCGCAATCTGGTCGAGCCGATCCGCAAACTGATTGATTACGTCAGCCAATTGAGCCGCGGCAAACTCGCCGAGCGCGTGGTCAGCGACCGTCAGGATGAGCTGGGCAACCTCGCCGCAGCGGCCAACACCTTGCGTGACTTCCTCGCTGAAACCTTCACCCGTTTGCAGCGCAGCGCCAGTGATCTGGACAGCGCCAGCGGCGAGTTGAACGCCATTGCCACGACCATGGCCGGCGGCACCAACGAGCAGTTCAACCGTACCGATCAAGTGGCCACGGCAATGAACGAAATGTCCGCCACTGCTCAGGAAGTGGCGCGTCACGCCGCCGATGCCGCACGGGCCGCCGACGATGCCGACCAGTCCGCCCAACAGGGTGAAAAGGTCATGCAGAGCACCATTCACAGCATCACCCAGATGCGCGGCGAGATCGCCAACACCGCGACGGTGATCCGTCGTCTGGAGGCTGATAGCGGCCGCATCGGCAAGGTGCTGGAAGTGATTCGCGGCATCGCCGAACAGACCAACCTGCTGGCATTGAACGCGGCGATTGAAGCGGCGCGGGCCGGTGAGGCCGGGCGTGGGTTTGCCGTGGTCGCCGACGAAGTGCGCAATCTGGCGCAGCGCACGGCGGAGTCGATCATCGAGATCAACCAGATCATCCAGAGCGTGCAGACCGGCGCGGTGGATGCGGCGCAAGCCATTGATAGCGGCCAGACCCGCAGCGATGAAAGCGTCGAGCAAGTGACTCAGGCCGGCGCGATGCTGGAGCGCATCACCCACGCGGTGGAAGCGATTCGCGACATGAACCGCCAGATCGCTACCGCCCCCGAAGAGCAGACCTCGGTGGCCGAAGACATCTCGCGCAACCTGACTGAAATCACTTCGATCGCCAGCACCAACCTCGACAACGTGCAGCGCACCGAAAGCGCCAGCCAGAATCTGCATAGCCTGTCCGGGCAACTGAACGAAGTCACCGCTCGCCTGAGCGCGTAAGCCGTTGACTGTGTACCGGTTCGGATACCGAGTCGGTACACAGTCGATCTCAAATTGAAGCGACCCGGGTCGATGACCGGTTATCTATAACCGGCATTGGAGTATTTCCATGGTCAGCATCACCTCTGTTTCGATCACTCAGCCTGTCGTCACCTCGGCCAGCAAAGCGGCGGTCAGTGACGCCAATGAAGACACCGCGACCAGCGCAACCGCGAGCAACGGTGTGGCGGCCGATACCCGCAAAATCGCCGCAGGCGGCGCTGCACCGGCGGGCGACAGCGATTCCAGCAGCAGTGAGTCGGACACGGTGAAAGAGCTGCGCAAGCAGATTGCCGAACTGCAAAAGCAATTGCAGGAAGAGCAACAAGCGTTGCAAGCGGCACAGACCAAGCAGGAAAGCGCTGACGCCAAGGCTACCGAAGTGGCCGCCGCCCAAGTACAAGTCACGACCACTTCGGCCTCGCTGCAAACCGCCACGGCGGCGTTATTGCAAGCGTTGCAGGATTCCGGTTCGAGCAGCTCGGGTTCGCTGGTCAGCACGTCGGCCTGAACATCAAGTAATTCCCCCTGTAGGAGTGAGCCTGCTCGCGAAGGCACAGTGTCAGTCGCCTCAGATGTGGCAGACAGACCGCTTTCGCGAGCAGGCTCGCTCCCACAGGGATCTGTGGTGGTCTTGAGTCTTGTGGTTTTTCAGGTCGTGGGCAGGCTAAAGGTAAACAGCGTGCCGCTTTGTGCGGTCGACGCCACATGCAGGCGGCCGCCGTGGGACTGCGCAATCTGGCTGGCGATGTAGAGACCCAGACCGAGGCCGGCCTGGGGCGCGCTGCCGGTCGGGCGCGAGTAGGGCTGGAACAGATGCGGCAGAACCGCCTCGGGAATGTGCCCCTGGTTCTTTACCGCCAGCATCAACGCACCGTGTTCGACCTGAGCGATGACCTCGATCTCGCCCTCCGGGTCGCCATGGGTCACGGCGTTGGCCAGCAGGTTCGACAGCAGTTGGGCAATCCGTCCACGGTCGCAGTGCACACCCTGCAAGTCGCCAATGGTCGCGCTGATCGTGCGTTGGGGATGCACGTTGCGGATCTCCGTTACCACCTGCTGCACCGCTTCGGTCAGGTCCGCGCAGTGCTGGATATCCACCGGAATGCCTTTGCCCAAACGCCCGCGAGCGAAATCGAGTACATCATCTACCAGTCGCGTCGCCCGTTGCGCGCTACCGAGGATGTTGCGTACGCGCACTTCAATGGCCGGGTCCGGATACTTGCGCAGGTGCATTTCGGCGCCGGCGCTGATGGCGAACAACGGGTTGCGCAAATCGTGGCCGAGCACGGCGATGAACTGTTCGCGCAGCTCGCTGTTTTCGCGCTCGGTCTGCAACGCGGTTTCGGTGCGTTGCAGGTTTTCCTCGGTTTCGATTTGCAGCGCGAGCATCCGCGCGAACGATTCCATGGTGCTCTGAATGCTGCTGGACTTGAGCTGTGCCGGGTTCGGATCGAGTGCGCAGATCGTGCCGAAAAACCGCCCGTCGGTGCGAAACACCGGGACCGAGATATAGCTCTCGAACTTGTACAGGCGTGGGGTGTGATGCTCGCGGTAGAGCGGATCTTCGCTGGCCTTGTCGATCACCACCGAAACATGCGACTGACGGATTTCGTGGCACAGCGTGGTGACCACATCCAGTTCGCCACCGACCTGCAAGCCGAACTCCAACTGGTCGAGCACCGCGCAGGTGGTCCACGAGTCTTCGGTCACCCGCGCCACGGCGGCAAAACGCAGGCCGGTCAACTCGCGAATCACCTGAAGGATCGCCGGGACCGCGCTGATGCGACCGACCGTTGCGATGTCTGCTGCCGCTGTCTGCCCCATGCCCATCGCTCTCGGCTGCAATCGTTTATCTGATGGGGGTCATACTAGCGGTCTGATGGCGGTTTTGGCATCCCTTCAGGCGATATCGCGCTTGATAGGCCGGCTGGCGGACGCAAAAAAGCCGCACGATCCTTCGATCGTGCGGCTTTTTTGGGGGGGTATCAGGTGTCTTGCTTGTTGCTCAGCACCTTGCCGGTGGTGGCGTCGAAGTCCACGTCGAACTCTTTGCCATCGGCGGTTTTCAGCTCGACTTCGTACTCATAACCGTTGAAGTGGTTATCCAGGTCGGTGTCGGTGATGGTCGCACCCGGGTGCAGCTTCAGCGCTTCGGCGTTCATCGATTCCAGCGACTTGATCTTGCCGGACTTGACCAATTCAGGGATCTGATCGACGCGAACATCAGCCTGGGCCAGGCCAGCAGTCAGCGTCAGGGCAGCAGCGGTAAACAGGGCAGTCAAAGTTTTCATCGGTTCGTTCCTTGGGTGGCTTATGTGTGTGTTCTGTTGAAGTGGGTTCAGATTAACCAGCGCAACTTAATTCACCCTTAAAACCCCACATCGCGTGCAGGGTTCTTGTAGGCGTGAGCCTGCCCGCGATGCGGACAACCCGGTTTACCGATCAGAAGCCGTTGTTCTTCAACACCTGATCAACACTGGCACTCGCCGGACGCTTGTAGAACTTCAACAGCTCGCTGGCGCGGTTGGTGAAAATGCCATCGACGCCGGATGCCATGACTTTCTCAAAGTCCACCGGCTCATCGACGGTATACACGTGTACCAGCAAACCCTGATCGTGGGTGTACTGGTTCATCCACGGCTGCACCAGATCCGAATAGCTCTGATCGCCGCCCTTGGTCAGCTTCGCCGAAGGACCGGTACCAATGGCGCCCTGAGCCTTGGCGTAGTCGACCCACTGCTTGAATTCAGCTTCGGATTTCGGCGCTTGCTTGCCGTAGAAAGTGTTCTTGTCCTTCTCGCCGGACTCGGCAAAGGTCACTTTCGATTTTGGTTCGATGCTGCCTTCGCCGACCCACAGCAGGAGGATTTTCGGCACTTGCGGCATTTCCTTTTGCAGCAGTTCGAGGCTGTTCTTCTCGAAGGTCTGCAGGATCACCTTGCCTTTGCCTTGACCTACGCCCAGCGCACTTTTCGCCAGTTTCGAGCCGGCAGGGCTCAGCCAGCCGCGATCCTGCAGTTTGTCTTTCAGGTCTTTCTCGATCCCCGGAAACAGTTGTGGCTCCTTGGTCTCGATGTACAGGCCCGGCTTGTGCTGCGGGTTGGCCTGGGCGATGTCGATGATTTCATCAAGGGTCAGAATTTTCAGCCCGGCGTAGGACGGGCGCGCGCGATCCGGGTAGGCCTTGTTGTACCAGCTGCCGGCGTCGAGGGTTTTCAGTTCGGCCATGGTGAACGCCGTGGCCGGGCTGTCCTTGCGGTCAGGGAATTTGCTGGCAACGTCGGTGGTGCGTTGCAGATTGTTGTCATGCAGGGCGAACAGCACGCCGTCCTTGCTGCGTTGCAGGTCCATTTCCAGGTAATCGGCGCCCAGATCGCGCGCCAGTTTGTAGGACGCTGCGGTGGATTCCGGGGCATCGAAGGAAGCGCCACGGTGAGCGATGACCGCTGGATGCGGAATGCCATGCGCCGCGGCCAGTGCGTTGACGTCAGCGTGGCTGGCGGCGTTGGCCTGACCGAGACCGAGCAACAGGCTCAGCACGAGGGCGCTTTTGGTGAAAGTAGCGGGCATGTTCGAGATCCTTTCGCAGGGCATTTTCAAAGACCTACCTTTTAACAACTGAATCGATTACGTGCTATCGCCAGACCGACATAAACGTATTAAAAGCGATTTTTCCTGCACTTTTGTGGCGCCGTTTGCAGTACGCTTGCCCACGGCCGACGCCCCGGCAGAGGGCGCACCGATACTTTTGCCCTGCGTGTAAACCATAGATGATTTTTCGTGAGGTTTACCATGCGCATCACTTCCCAGCTCATCTGCCAGGCCGCCGACGACCTCAAGGGCTTTGTTGGCCTCAACCGCAAGACCGGACAATACATCGTACGTTTCAGCGAGGACTCGTTCGGCATGGATGTGGCGGATGACGGCATTATTCCCACCAGTGAATTTGTCTGGGCGCGGATTTCGGAAACGACCATGACGCTTAAACGCGAATTGATTCAGTTGCTGCTGGATCAGAATATCGATGACCGTATCAACATCAGCGAGCCGTTGCGGGTGTACATGAGCAAGCGCGAAGTGCCGGAGATTGTCGCTGTGCGCAGTCTGGTGCGGGGCTGAAAGATTTGTGTTGAAGCGACTGGCCCTTTCGCGAGCAGGCTCGCTCCCACATTGGATCTGTGCCGTTCACAAATCCCCTGTGGGAGCGGGCTTGCTCGCGAAGCCGGTCTAAAGTGCGCAGCAGCACTCACTGCCCAAACCGATACTCGCGCTCAACCTTGCACACCCGCGTCTGAAACGCCGAATACCAGATCGACCGCCCACGCGCCTGAATCACCCGGTGCTCGGGATGTTGCCGCCACGCCAGAATCGCCGCCTCGCTCTCCCAGTAGGAAATCGTGATCCCGACGCCATCCGCCCCGCGAATCGAGTCAATTCCGAGAAACCCCGGCTGCTCCACAACCAGTTCCATCATGCGCTCGGACGCCTCGGCATAACCGTTGTCGCCCTCGGTGCGGGTCGAGGTGAAAATCACCGCGAAGCAAGGCTCGTTCGGCGTCATGGGGTTTGCTCCGCGCATGCTTCAACGAACGCCCGCACCAGCGGCGGGACCTGACCCTTGAGTGCCGCACGTTCCGGCTGAAACAGCGTCGCGACAAAAAACACATGGTTGTTCAACTCGATCGCCCGCAAATCACCCGCCGAATCATGACCCACGGCGTGGAGCTGATGGCTCAGCAATGCCCGTTCGAACTGCGGATTCACACCGTAGCGGCAGCGATAGCCTTCACGAATCTCGGATGTTTCGTACGCCTGGGCGATCAGCGAACCAGGCACCAGATGAATGCTGTCCACGGCTTCCACCAGCGAGCAGGTCAGTGGCGTGAGCACTGCTTTTTCCGATTCGGGCGAAGTTTCGCCATGTTCGGCATCAGCCCAGCCCAGCACATTGCGGGAAAATTCCAGCACCGCATGCTGAAAACCGCCGCAGGTGCCGAGGAAAGGGCGCTGTTGTTCGCGGGCAAAACGGATCGCCCGCAGCGCACCGGCTTCACTTTTATAGGGGCTGGCCGGCACGCACCAGAAGCCGTCGTAGCCTGTCAGCGGTGTATCGGTGTGGATTTGATCCGTGGCCAGCCAATCGAATGGCACAGCCTGGCCGAGGTGTTCGGCCACCAGACCGAGCGCGACAGGAATGGCCTGGTGGGCAGTGACTTGCGGGTCGTAATCGCCGATCAGGGCGATGCGGGTGGCGCGATTTTCCATGGGAGTTCCCTGCGCTTGTTGATTGATGGGGCTCACTATAGATTGGCGCTCACGCACTCAACATTGGCGTTTGCCCAAGTGATCAATGCATCGACGCACTATCGGCTCGACTATCCGGATCTGGCCCTGATCCTCGCGTTGGTGCGCGGCGGCTCTCTGGCCCGTGCCTCACAACTGTTGAAGGTCGACGTCTCGACGGTGTTCCGTGCTGTTCGCCGTCTCGAAGCTGCGCTCGGCCAGCAACTGTTCGAAAAAAGCCGTGCCGGTTACCTGCCAACGACGCTCGCGCAGACGCTCGCCGAACAGGCCGAACGCGCCGAGCAGGCACTGGACGCCGCGCGGATCGGCGTGGAGCAGGGCGGTGAAGTGGTCAGCGGCACGGTGCGCCTGACCTGCACCGACTCGGTGTTACAAGGTTTACTGTTGCCGGCACTGGCGCAGTTCATGCCCAACTACCCGGCGCTGACCATCGAATTAAGCACCTCCAACGATTTCGCCAACCTCAGCCGACGTGATGCCGACATCGCTATGCGCCTGACGCGCACACCGCCGGAGCATCTGGTCGGACGGCAACTGGCGAAGATTTCCTACCGCGTCTGCGCCAGTGAGCGCTATCTGCAGACTGTGGATGCCACGGATCTGGCGGCACTGACCTGGATCGCCCCGGACGATTTCCTGCCCGATCACCCGACCATCGCCTGGCGCCGTCAGCAATTGCCTGGGGTCACGCCGGGTTACCGCTGCAACAGCATGCTCTGCGTCACCGAACTGGTGCGCGCCGGCCTCGGTGTCGCGGCGTTGCCGGACTTTTTGATCAGCGATGGCTTGCAGGCGTTGAGCGAACCGCTGCACGGCTACGACACCGCGCTGTGGTTGCTGACCCGACCGGATTGCCGGGCATTGCGCTCGGTGGTCACGTTGTTCGATGAGCTCGGACGGGCGTTGCGTTTACCCTGATCAACGCTGTGGGTTCTGGCAAACGTGGGCGTGTAGTTCGCTGGTCAGGCCTTCGATGCGTTCGGTCAGGCTTTTGGTCATTTCGGTGAGGCGGGTGTTTTGTTCCAGCAACGCTAACAATTGCGCGGAGTTCTGCGCCGCCTCAGCCTGACGTTCTGTATTGGCCTGTGCCAGCGCTTCGCGGTGCTGCGCATCAGCGTCGGCCTGTGCCTTGTCCCGCGCGGCCTGGCGGGTTTGTGCGAGCAGGATCAGTGGCGCGGCGTAGGCCGATTGCAGGCTGAACGCGAGGTTCAACAGGATGAACGGGTAAACGTCGAACGTGGTCACGCCAAACGCGTTCAGACAGACCCTCAACACGACGATCAGCGTTTGTGCGCCGAGAAAGGTTGGCGTGCCGAAGAACCGCGCGAACGCTTCGGCGCGCAAGGCGAAGGTATCGTTGCCGAAGGTCGTGTTCAGGTGGGCGTGGGGGCGGTGGAAGCGCAGGTGATCGACGGGGGCGGCGGATGTCTCGGGTTTCTCGGTGTTCATGGTGTACTCGGCAGGACTTGGGACGTGTCGTCACTATAGCTCTGCGTTGTGGCGGCCGGCCCCTTCGCGGGCAAGCCCGCTCTCACAGGTTCAGCGGTCGTACACAAAATGTGTGGTGACTCATTCCCTGTGGGAGCGGGCTTGCCCGCGAAGGTCGCGACTCGGTCTATCGACCCTGCACAACCCTCAATTCGGCGCCCGCTCATTGGCAAACATGCTCACTGCCTGCACCGCTTCACTGGCGCCATCACGAATCTGCAAGATCACCGTACCCGCCTGATCCGCCAGTTCAACGCCCTGAGCCGCGCGATCGCGGGTGTCGTCCATGCTCTTGATGGCCTGGCGGGTTTCACTCTGGATCAAACCGATCATGCTGGAAATCTCCGCCGTCGAGCCGCTGGTACGCGCCGCCAGTTGCCGCACTTCATCGGCCACCACGGCAAACCCTCGGCCCTGTTCACCGGCTCGCGCCGCTTCGATGGCAGCGTTGAGCGCCAGCAAATTGGTCTGGTCGGCAATCCCGCGGATGGTGTTGACGATGGCCGTGATCTGCTCGGAGCGTTCACCCAGTTGCGCGATCAGCGTTGAGGATTGGGCAATGTCCTCGGCAATTTCGCGCATCTCGCTAGCGGCTTGTTGAATGACCTGGGTGCCTTGTTCGGCGACCTTCCGGGTCTCGACCGAGATGTGATAAGCGGCGCTGGCACTGCGCGCATCTTGCTCGTGTTGTTCGACCCGCGCGGTGACGTCCGAAGCGAATTTCACCACTTTGCACAAACGCCCGGAGGCGTCGTAAACCGGGTTGTAATTGGCCTCTAGCCAAACGGTCTGGCCGCGCTTGTCGATGCGCTCGAACTGGCCCTGGAAGAACTCGCCATGATTCAACCGCCGCCAGAAATCCTGATACGCGCTGCTGTTGACCAGTTCCGAGGTGCAGAACAAACGGTGATGTTTACCTTTGAGCTCGGCGAGTGTGTAGCCCATGCGCGTGAGAAAATTCTGGTTGGCGGTGATAACGCTGCCGTCGAGGTTGAATTCAATCACCGCCATCGCCCGGTCGATCGCCTCTAACTTGGCGTTGGCCTCGCTTTCCTGTTGCACCTTGGCCGTCACGTCCATGGCGTACTTGACCACTTTCACCACGCGTCCGGAGGCATCCTTGATCGGGTTATAACTGGCTTCGAGCCAGACCGTCTGGCCTTGGCTATTGACGCGTTCGAACGTGCCGGATTGAAACTCACCGTTTTTCAGGCGTGTCCACAACTCGGTGTACTGAGCGCTGCGGCCAAACTCAGGGGTGCAGAACAGACGATGGGGCTGGCCGATCGCGTGTTCGGCGCGGTAACCCATGGTCTTGAGGAAGTTGTCGTTCGCGCTCAACACGACGGCGTCGAGATCGAATTCAATCACCGCCATGGAGCGGTTGATGGCATCGAGCAGGCCATTTTGTTGAGTGAGGGTTTGCTGAAGGTCGTCGAGGGCAGATTTGTGGCGATTAAAGAACATGGCGCAGTACCTGGAAGTAGGGAAAGACTGGGTTTTGTCCCTGTTTCCGCGTGGGCAGACCAAGCCGAGGGGGTGGCATTGGCCGCAAATTGCCAGCATCCAGGCTGACGGGTGAATCTTATGCAGACTTATTGGTTCCGTACAAGAAACTGCTGTTCTGAAATTGTATGAAAGTGTTCAAATGCAAAACGTGTAGGCATCCCGACGCTTTACACATCAGTGTCCTTCCAAGGCATTTAATCAGCGGCTCGCGCAGGAGAGGGGCGATTTAGAGCTGATAGTGCGCCAGAAACATCTCCAGCGCCGATTCGGCCACGTTGCGCTGCGTCGCTGTGTCGAGCGGCGGCTGGCCCATGGAAATCTGCGGCCAGAAACCGAACGACTTCAGCAGGCCCTGCACCTGGTGTGCGGCGAAATCCGCGTCTAGCGGTTTCAATCGGCCGTCCGCCTGAGCGGCGCGAATCCACACGGTCAGGCCTTCTTCGCGCTCACCCATGCGCGCCACCATGTTCTGCGCGCGCTCCGGTGAGTGGATGGTCGCGGCAATCGCTACACGCGCCAGGCTGAGGAAGTTGTCATCGGCCATCAGTTGCAGTTTGGCCAACAACATCTGCCGTAACTGATCGTGCAGCGGCTGATCAGGGCGATAAATGATCGACTGCTCGGCGCTGATCCGCGCCCATAACTGGTTGAGAATTTCCGCGAACAGCTCTTCTTTGCTGGGAAAATGGTTGTACACAGTGCGTTTCGACACGCCGGCGGTGGCCGCGATCTTGTCCATGCTGGTGGTCTCGAAACCATTGGCGCGGAATTCGGCAATCGCCGCCTGAATGATGGCTTCGCGTTTACGGTCGGTGAGGCGCTGTGGGACTGTCATAAGTACGCTTTCGGCAGGAAGAGGGTGAAATTACACTTGGCAGTTTACTTGTCATCAAGATTGATGCAACCTAGAAACTACACCGGATAGTGTAATGTCGCGTTAATCCTCGCAACCTAAAAGACAGACAGTCCGGCTAATGCGTGCGTGCCTTGGCCATTTATCGTCCCACCGTGGAAAAACGCGAATTGCGCGGTTTTTCAGGAGTCATTCAGTCATGGCCAATCCAATATCTACAGCGGACAACACCTCCACGCCTGAAGCCTCTCGACAGGATCAAGGCCTGTTTCGCAATCATGCGCCGGTGCAACGCGAAGGCGTGCGCAAAATGCTGCGCATCATGTGGAACATGATCTTCCACAAACCGCGTAATACTCGACCTGCTGCGCCGATCCCGGTACAGCCACTGACCCGCGAAGACCTGCTGGCCGCGCCGAACCACAGCGTCTATCGCCTTGGCCACTCGACCTTGCTGCTGAAGATGCAGGACAAATTCTGGATCACCGACCCGGTCTTCGCCAAGCGCGCTTCGCCGGTGCAATGGGCCGGGCCGAAACGCTTCCACCAGCCGCCGATCAGCCTCGACGAGTTGCCACCGATCGAAGCGGTGATCCTGTCCCACAACCACTACGACCACCTCGATTACGAGGCCGTGCTGCGGCTGGCGGTGAAAACCAATCTGTTCCTGACCCCGTTGGGCGTCGGCGACACCCTGATCAAATGGGGCATCGACGCCAACAAGGTTCGCCAGTTCGACTGGTGGCAAGGCACCGAAGTCGCCGGCATCCGCTTCATCGCCACGCCGTCGCAACACTTCTCCGGCCGCGGCCTGTTCGACAGCAACAGCACCCTGTGGGCGTCGTGGGTGATGATCGACGGCGACACCCGCATCTTCTTCAGTGGCGACACTGGTTACTTCGACGGCTTCAAACGCATCGGCGAACAATTCGGCCCGTTCGACCTGACCCTGATGGAAACCGGCGCCTACAACGTCGAATGGCCACACGTGCACATGCAACCGGAAGAAACCCTGCAAGCCCACCTCGACCTCAAGGGCCGCTGGCTGTTTCCCATCCACAACGGCACTTTTGATCTGGCGATGCATGCCTGGCATGAACCGTTTGATCGGATCCTCGCACTGGCCTGGGAGCGCAGTGTTTCGATTACCACGCCGCAGATGGGGGAGGCGTTCAACATCGCTCAGCCGCAGCGTGGGAATGCGTGGTGGATGGGGGTTGAAGGGGAGAGTGAGGGAGTGGTGCAAAACGCCTGATGTTTTGCATCCGGTTCGTTCCTGGGAGAGCGAACCGGCTCATTCCGCCATCGCATAATCCCCACGCCCCACTGATTCCGCAGGCACCCCGTTCAAACTCGCACTCCGCCCCGGCGCAAACCCCGGAAAGAACACCAACCCCCGCGACTCAAATCGATACGCCAGCGCCAGACGCGCCGCATCCGCCACCTCTTGCTGCGCTTCAAAGCGCTGAATGTCTTCCACCGAAACCTCTGCTTCCCGTGATAGCTGTTCCACGCTCCAGCCCAGCATCGCTCGGGCCTGGACGCAGTGGGTCGGGGTGAACTGGAAAAGGGCAATGCGTTCGAGGATGTGGTTCATCGCAAGAGAGGCCATGGTGTGCTCCGGGCTCAAGAGTGCTGATTGAAAATGTACTGTGTTTTTGTACAGTTGTTTTCGGCCGGGATCAAACGCATTTTTTGATTTGCCCTAATTCGCCGCCTCCAACCAGACGGACGGTGGCTGACCAAGGGTGCGCCGGAACATCGTCGAGAACGCCGCCGGGCTCTCGTAACCGAAATCCAGCGCGATCCTCGTCACCGCTTCACCGGCTGCCAACCGTGCTAGCGCCAGCACCACGCAGGCCTGCTGGCGCCATTGGCTGAACCTCAAACCAGTCTGCTGCCGAAACAGTCTGTTGAAGGTGCGCAAGCTTATGTGTAACTGCTTGGCCCAGTGCTGTGGCGAGTCATGGGCGTTTGGTTGATGCAGAAAGTACTGACATAGCGCGAGGAGCTTTCCGTCAGTCGGCAACGGAATGTGCAGGGGCAACGGGGCACTGCGTACCAGTTCATGCAGCAACAGGTCGATCAACGCGCCGTCCCGTCCGTCGAGGTCATAGGTCAGCGGCGCTTGCACTGCGTCCATCAACAAGTGGCGCATCAACGGCGAGACACTGATCACCTGGCAGCGCGGCCCCAAATCCACTGTTCCCGGCTCGATGTACAAACTGCGGGTGCTCACGCCCAGCATCAACACCTCATGCGCCACCCCCGGCGGAATCCATACAGCCCGTTGCGGTGGCACCACCCAGTTGCCGTCATGAGTACGGACCTGCATCACGCCGGTCGCGCCGTACAGCAACTGTGCCCGTCGGTGCGTATGAAATGGCAGCAGATGGCCGTGGGAATAGTCGGTGCCGATCGCCACCACTTGGCGCGGCGTGTCATCCAGCAGATTGATCGAAACATTGCGCATCGAGCGGCACCCAGCGATTGGCGTAAATGCAAACATTATTGGCTGAGTTGCTGAAGCAGGCCAAGTCGCGCCACTCTATCGTCGACCGTTCTCCACCATCGGAAGACGCGCCATGTTCTACCTCCTGCTGACCCTCTTTGGCTGCCTGACCGGCATCACCGCCGTGCTGTTTGGTTTCGGTGGCGGCTTCGTGGTTGTGCCGCTGCTCTACCGGATGCTCACCGCCAGCCACGGCGCCGACGACCCTATTGGCCAATCGGCAATGCACATCGCCGTCGCCACCTCGACCTGCGTGATGATCGTCAACGCACTCATTGCCACGGATAAACATCGGCGCGCGGGTAATCTCATTCGGCATTACCTATGGCCGTTGGGCGGGTTCATTGCGGTGGGCGCGATCATTGGCGCGACAGCGGCCGTGTGGGTCAGCGGCGAAGTGATCCGTTATGCCTTCATCGCCTACCTCGGCGTGACCATCGTCGATTGTCTGCTGCGCCGCGGATTTCTCACACACGCCGCAGACCTCATCCCGCGCCGACTCGGCAATACGGAAACATCTGCCGGCGGTGTAGGCATTGGCGCTATCGCCACGTTCCTTGGTGTAGGAGGAAGCGTCATGACCGTGCCGCTGTTGCGCCGCTGTGGACTGAGCATGTCCCAGGCCACATCCATGGCCAATCCGTTGAGCGTGCCGGTGGCATTGGCCGGGACCCTGACGTACATGGCGCTGGCCGGGTTTAGCGAGACGGATCTGGGGGCGTGGTTTATCGGGTATGTGGATTTGCTGGCGTTTTCAGTGCTGACGGTTGGGTCGTTGCTGGGCATCCGATTGGCCACGCCGTGGATTGGGCGGATACCGGATCGGGTGCATGCGTGGGTGTATATCGGGTTGTTGGTCATCGTTCTGACGGCGATGGCGATGAAGTAGTGTCTCGATTCCTACAGGCAACACCGCCATAATCCAACCCCTTAATTTACCAGCGCCGATCTCACTTCGGCGCCGCCTCCGCCTCTTTCAAGGATCGATCCATGCTCAAGGGACTGCTGCGCCTGGCGCCATTCACCGCTGCGCTGTTCTCACTGCTATCCACCGCGCACGCCGAAGATAACCGGCTGGTATTCACCGGTACGTTGGGCAAAATGCCAATCGTGTTCGAAGTCGATACCAGTGATCCGGAGCAAGTCACCGGTCGCTACTTCTATGAAAAATTTCACCGCGATCTGGAGCTCAACGGCACGCTGAAAAATGACGTCCTCGTGCTCACAGAGGGCAGCAATCGTATGGATCCGGACAGGCCGTTACCGACCCTCAAACTGCAACAGATTGATGGCGGTTGGAAGGGCGAATGGCAAAACCCGAAAGGCAAAAAGCTGCCCGTACTGGTCACCGATACGCCACTTCCCGAAGTGCCGGCGAATGCACTGCCCTACATCGCCAAGTTGCCCAAGAGCGAGCCTTATGAATACCTGCGCCTTCAGGGCCTGAAACTCAAACCCGGGAAAAAACAGGACTTCATGGGCTACACCCTGCAATGGTGGGAAGAGCCTGATACCAAGATGACCATGTTCAGCATCGAGTCCGGTCTGCCCAAAGAAGATCTTCAACGGGTTAACCAGCAACTACTCGGGCGCTTGTGGGACGAGGCCATCAGTTACTACGGTTGCCAGTTGCGAGGTCGCGGCTATGCCGAGTTCCTCCAGGACGTCACCCCGACGTTTATCTCGCCCAGTGTGATCAGCCTGAACATTTCCACCAGCTATGACTGCGGCGGCGCACACCCGGACTTCGGCGATTCGCCGCTCAACATCGATGTAAAAACCGGCCACCCGCTGTCGCTTGAAGATGTGCTCTGGGTGGGCGAGGGGCAGCCAATCCTTCACGCTGATCGCTACAGAGGCGGTGACCAGCCCTTGACCGAGGCCGAAGACGCGGCGCGTTCAAAGTATCAGCGCGAAATCTTCAAGCCGTGGCTGATCAAACAACTCACCGCGCTGTACCCGGATGAAATGAAGAAACCGACAGGCGGAGATGAAGACAGTTGCGACTTCACCAATGAAGACAACTGGAGCTATTCCAACTGGCACTTCACCGAAAAAGGTTTGTACATCGGAGCGTACTTCGCCCGCGTAGAACGCGCCTGCGATTCACCCGACTGGTCGATCCTGCCGTACTCGCTGATCAAACAACACCCCGGCGCCATCAAACTGCAACTGCCTCAGGGCTAACCGTCACTCCAGCCCCGGCGCTTCACGAATAATGAAGTGATCCAGGTTCTCGATATTGGCATTGAAGACCTCGAAAGGCTTTTCGGGGTTCTTCTTGCCGGGCACCTGCTTCAACTCCGGCGTCACGCCATAGAAGAAACAGAACAACGCTTTGTCGCTATCCACCGCGTGCTTGATCTCTTCCAGAAACGCCTTGCGCTTGCGGTAGTTGTCGATCAGCTTCTTGTTCAGATAAACGCTGACCGGGTACGGCTTCTTCTTACTGTCCTCGGGCTTCTTGAACCAGACCTTGTCCTCGAAATCGATACGGAAACTGGCACCGCTGTGAAAGTCCTCAATCTTCTTGATCCGCCCCCAGTAAATCAGCCCCTTGTTGTCCGTCAGATACTCAATCTTCTTGAAGAACGAACTGTACGGCGCCGAATGCTCGCCGACCTTCAACGGCATGCGCTTGAGCAACTCCTTGTCCGCGAAGTTCGACACAAAACACTCCACCGGATGCGCAAACACACTGGTCTTGTCCGGCGCCGATTCACGACTCGCTGACTCTTTATCACTCACCGCCGCCACTCGCACCGGATCATCGCGCAACACATCCGCCGCCACCGCTGGCGCGGCAGGCTTGCGCACATACTCACGCCGGGTGAGCAATAACTCTGACGGGAAGTGTTCCTCCCGCCCGTCATCCCCCTCGCCATCCGCCGTCTCAACACCCGATGCCGACGCCTTCAAACTCACATACGGACAACCCGCCACATGCTGCGTCGTGGGCAGATTCTTGAAGTGCGGCGTGCGCACGTAATTCACGTTCTTGGCGTTGAACGTGCCCAACTCGTTGGAAGCCTCGAACGCCGAACGACACGCATCGTTGGGGCACTGGAAGTGTTCCTTCGCCGAGTCGAACGCCACCGTCTCATCGAAATTGAGATCGCGAACGTCATAGATCGACAACTTGTCGTCGAGGCTGAGGCAGTAGGCGAGATCGAATTTCATGGCGGGGCTCGAATCCTTGAGTGGGGGAGGGGTATTAATAGCGGGAGGCGGGGCGCGTTGCACTGATTGTTTTCAGGATGATGCAAAACCTGTGGGAGCCAGCCTGCTGGCGATTGGTGGGATCAACTCAATCGTTGATCCCGACAGCAACCTCGCATGACGGTGCAGGCGAGTAAATTTTTAGTTTCCGTAGCTAGCGAGTTGGTAATCGTATTGAGGATCGTAGAAGGAACTTCCGGTTAACGTTTCCAGTTGTGCTAGCTGCTGAAAATCAAGATCGTGACCGTAGAGTTCGTCTTCTGCGTCATTCCATTTCATGATGACTCGCAGCTGCTCGATAGCCTCTGCCGAGATAGGCACTTCGAAAATCAGAGCTTCGGTGGATCGATCAAACGCATAAATTACGTGAGTCATGGTTCTATCCTTCTCTTTGGAGAGGCCGGTTTGTTCTGCTCACCGGTGTCAGAACCATCGTTTACACATTGCAGCTGAGCTGAAATTTATAAGCAGGGTTATAGATTTCTTTCCCCAGTAGTTTTTCCAGGGCTCCAAGCTGTTCGTGCGAGAGATCGTATCCCTCCCATCCTTGTTGTTCCACCGTCCATTCCATGATGGTTTTTATCGCCTGATCTGATCCACTTGGGAGTTCCTCTTCAAAAGCCAGGAAACCGCTTTCTTTATCAAATGCCTCGATTAGATAGATCATGGTTCTACTGTCCTCTTGCCGTCCGCTGGTTTGGTTTGCGCGCCAGTTGCTGGGTCATACTCACCGAGATGGCGACCTCGTTTGTCATACATCTCGACAGTACCGTGTTGTGAATCCCATTCAAAAATCAGTCCTTTTCTGTTTTTCCATCGCTTTCTAAGCCCGCCGCCTCCTTTAACGGAAGTCTTACGATCTGCCTTGATCGCATCCGGGAACGCTGCAAGTCCGGGCGGTGCCGGATGATATTTGTGATCAGAAACACTCACCACAATATAAACCGGCCTGACCCCCGAACTCTCCGGAAACACCAGAATGAAATCCTTGTACTCCGGTGGATAAACCGGATTCACAAGGATGTCGTTCGCCGCTTTTGTTGGCGGGTAAACCCAGATATGCGGGGCCTGCGGGGCGGCTTCCAGAGCAGGAATGCCGAGGATGTCGGAGCCGTCAACGGCGGGTGTCCAGATCAGCTCGACGCCTTCACCCAGATTGGCGACGTACTGGCTGTCGCGGGTTTCCAGCTTCACAACATCGACCATTTCCCAGTCGCGATTCTTGCCGGTGTAGAAGGCATAACCTTTGAGATTGCCATCGCTTTGTTGCTCGATGCGCAGGCGAACACGGGTGCGGGCCTGCTTGAGGGCGCGCAATTGTTCCTCGGTGTAGAGAGCACTGTCGCCCAGGCTGGGCGTCCAGAGCAAAGCGACCATGCCGGTCATGAGTGCGGCACCGGTAGCGCCAATGGCGGCTCCAAGACCTATTGCTGGTGTGGCGAGTGTCGGGCTGCGAAGAGCAAGGCGCCCAAGGCCGAGTGAAACGGTACTGCCGCTGATGGTTTGCAGGTTCAGCAGCCCGGTATCATCGGCCTCACGGGTACCGAGCAACGCGAATTCGCCGTAATCCCTCAGGCTGTCGGTCGGTACCATCCCGGAGGGATTCGAGTAATCAATGATCGCGTCCGGCAGCTTGCAAGACTTCGCGAACACGCACCCAGCCCGGACCGCCTCGTCTTTTTTGACAGCGACCTGACGGCTGCGCTCAAACGCATCCTGCCGGGCGAGCATGGCCTCGTAAGCGTTCTGCCTGGCTTCGCGCTCGGCTAGTTCGGTAGTGTTCATGAACCGGTAGGTGACGTGATGCCCGTCGCCCGAAGGTGGGTTCCTGACCCGGGGAATATCCTTTTTGCCAGCCACTGATCATCCTTTCGTTCATTTATCGGTCCACCGGAAAGAAGCCGGGCGACGTTAACGAAGGTGATGCATTGAGGCTGTAGGACGGGTCTTGGATCAGGTTAGGAATTGTCGCTGTTGGATTTTGGGGGCCGCGCAGGTCTCTGGGGGAGCGGCAGGCTTCGCCTGTCTGGTCGACATCATCAACTCGTTACCACAAAAAATCCGCTGCTTAAAAATCAAACAGCGGACTCTGAAAACATCAGCATCTACGCAGCAATCGTGAAGCCTTACGCCACCAAGACTCATGACGATTGAACGGATCATCCGCCAACAAACAAGGCATATCCCGCAACCGAATCCACGGCTCATCCTGCCAGTGCAGCGTGCTCAACGACATCTGCGGCCAGCTCAAAACACTCAACGTCGGTCGCTCAACCGAGCGCGTCGCACGAGCGTCACGCAGCGCAGGCACAACCTGATGCGTCAGCCATTCACGAAGCTGTCGATACTCAGGGCAGTAGTGATAGATCAGCAGGGCGTACACGCCAGACTCACTCACCATCCATTGTTCTTCGGTTTCGCCGAATATCTCCACGCACATCATCTGCCGCTGATCAGCGTCGAGTTTGCGCAACTGGCGCTCATCAAGATGTTTGCCCATCAACCGGCCCAGCTCCTGGACGCAGAACCACGCCTGGTTCTCAACCAAAAGGGCGTGCAGGTGGGTTTTGTTGCGGGTGAAACGAGTCGGAAGAAGTGGTTCTGTAGTGGTCAACTAATCCCGGACACGACGTTAAGTTTTTTCTCGGCCTGAGCTGGGGCCAGTCCGTTGTTGAATTGGTGCGGTCTAATCCAGTTGTACCGATGCATCAGGTAATGACTGATGTCGCGGTGCGCTTCTTGAGCTGTCATGTAGCCCACGGTCGGTATCCATTCAGTTTTCAAGCTGCGAAACACACGCTCCATCGGCGCGTTATCCCAGCAGTTTCCACGACGGCTCATGCTTTGGCGCATGCGGTAACGCCAGAGCCGTTGGCGAAACTGGCGACTGCCATATTGCGAGCCCTGATCCGAGTGAAACAGAAGCCCTTGAGGCCTGCCACGCTGTTCGTAAGCCATGTCCAACGCCTTGATGACCAGATCCGCATCCGGCTTGTTCGACAGCGCCCAGCCCACCACTCGGCGCGCGTAAAGATCCATAACGACAGCCAGGTAATGCCATTTCCCTTGAGCCCAGATGTAGGTGATGTCGCCACACCAGACCTGATTCGGCGCCGGCACATCAAACTCTCGATTCAATATGTTCGGAATGTCAGGCCGCTCAACCGTCGCTTGTTTGTAGGCATGTGATCCAGGTTGTTTACTGACCAACTCCAGTTCCCGCATCAGGCCTCGCACCTTGAACCGCCCAATTTGCTCGCCGTCTTCCTGCATCATCGACACGATGCTGCGGCTACCGGCGGCGCTTCGACTTTGCGTAAACAGTTCGTTAACCCGGCTGCGCAACCGAAGCCGCTCAACGTCTGGAGTTCGGCGCCTGAGACGATGGGCGTAGTAACACGAACGAGTGACGTCAAAGACTGCGCAAAGCCAATCAACCGGCTCTTGGGGGCTCAGTTGATCAATCAGCGCGTGCGCTCGTGCTCTTCCGACATCAAGAGCGCGGTAGCCTTTTTTAAAATGGATTTCTCCCGCTCAAGTCGAGCGATTCGAGCTTCCAATTCCTGGATTTTCTGTTGCTCTGGCGTCAGCGCTTTACTCTGCGGAGTAACGCCAGTGCGCTCCTGCTGAAGCTGATTAACCCAGCGGCGCAACGCGGACTCAACCACACCAAGCGAGCGGCTGGCTTCGATATGGCTATAGCCTTGATCGAGCACGAGGCCTGCGGCCTCGCGTTTGAATTCAGCGGAAAAAGAACGACGTTGTTTGGTCATCAGACACCTCTATCTGGCGAGCATTCTCGCCTAAATGGGTGTCCGGTTTCATTAGACCACTACATTCAGACATGACATGCCTCCTGACCTGGAAGCACGGGATTCGAACGGCGGCTACAGCAATTCACCTTCATCATGAAGGTTGGATAGTCAGGCATTTCCATTTACCTCTGGCTGCTTTCTTAGGGCATTCGTTAGGGTGTCGGGAGTTAAGAAACCCACCAGAGACGGGCCGGACATATTCCCCTTTCGGGTCTTGTATTCGCCCACTCCCGACATAACGGGATTTTTCGCAGGCGTAGAGAAACCGCAGACGAAAAAAAGCCGCATGACTGTCGGGTGCGGAGGACCGCTCTGGTTTGTAGAGTTTCTTAGGCTCGGAGCTGAGGTTAGCCTTAGAAAAAAAGGGGGTCAAGCATACGGTCCCTGACTAGACCATTACTGTTGTTGCTTCGGCGTTTTGCAATGATGGCACTTGATGTACATTGTCAGACGACACCAAACTGATGGTTAGCCGGCGAGGCTAAACGTTGCATGGCTTATGTAACGGTTCATAGGGAGTGAAGATGGCAAAGCTAAGGCCCAGAGCAAGGATCGTACGAACAATTGGAGACCAATTAATAAGCGGCCCAGAAGCAGCTCTGATTGAATTGGTGAAAAATGCTTTCGACGCTGATTCTCCTTCCGTGCATATCAAGATAGCTCCGCCGGAGGATGGCAAAGGAAACGATGACGAGGGATCGATTACGGTCGTGGATGCTGGGCACGGTATGAGTGCGGCTGATCTCCTAGATAAGTGGTTTGAACCAGCCACCAGTGACAAGGTTACTAGGAAGTCAAGCCCCGAAAAAAAACGAACCATGCTAGGTGCCAAAGGAGTTGGTCGATTTGCAACGGCGCGATTGGGCAAGAAGCTACATCTAAAAACTAAAAGCATCGACTCGAATGGTTCATTAGAAGTAAGTGAAATAGTTGTTGATTGGGACTTGTTTGATAAGACTCTTTATCTTGATCAAGTTGATATTGATATTTCTACTAGGCTTGGAAGTAAGGATGAGTGTCCAGGTGTTACTCTGGAAATCACCGGGCTTCGGGATCTATGGACAAAAAAGCAACTTGAGTTACTTGTGAGGGAGTTGCGGCGCCTGGCTTCACCAATAAAGGCTCGCGAAGATGAATTTAAGATATATCTGGATATAAGCTCATTTAAAAAAGACGTTCATGGATTTGACGGGCAAACTATTGTTGCTGGAGCTCTAGAAGGAGTGGAAGGCGTCGAAGATGAATCGTTTGATCCGCAAGAAATAAAGCCATTCGCGATTGACAAAATATTCCACTATATGGTTGAGGGGCAATTTGATAGCGATGGTGGGTTCGCAGGATACTTTATAAATCAGAGAGGTGATGGTGTTCGGCAAGAAATAAAAATTTCAGCGACGGAGCCAACTTCCGAAGAATCTAAGTGTGGTGCGGTCTCGTTGCGGTTAAATATATACGATCGCGAGAGTGAGGCGGTAGTTGAACTATTTGAAAAGCTAGGGCTGGGGGGGATTGGGCGCCTAGATGCAAAACGAGTATTAGATGAGAATATAGGGATTGGTATATATCGTGGCGGTTTTCGCATCAGACCATATGGCGATGCCGAATCGGACTGGCTAGAGCTAGAACGGATGCGTGTTCAAAATCCTTCTAAAAAGCTGGGTTTGAACCAAGTCTGGGGATTGGTCGAAATAAAGGATGAAAAAGAGTCTGGCTTAGTAGAGAGAAGTAGTCGGGAGGGGTTGGAGCACAATGGAGCATTTCTACGACTGAAGCGACTCGTAGCTGAGCTGTTAACTCATATTGAAGCAATGCGCCAAGACTTTAGGCAGGCTGCTGGCTTAAGTAGGAAGTCCGCAACTGATACGGAGTCAGTTCGCAGCAAAGCTAACTTGAGTGCGACTACCCGTGCTGTCGCAACTCTTCCTGCCCAGTACAGAAATAAAATAGAGCGGGCAATGAAAGCTGATAGCTTAGCTTTGAAAACGTCTATTGCAGAACTAGAGACTTACCAGCAAGCGCTTTCCTCTAGATCAACACTTGGGCTTGTTGTTGCACAGATACTGCATGACGGCAGACGCTTTCTATCGGATATCGCCACGCGATCTAAGCGATTGTCTGACGGCGCACCTCGGCTGAGAGAAGAATCCAAGTTTGGTGATCATTTTCGCTCTGTTTTTGGAAAAGAGGCTTATTCCATACATCATTCTTCCGGACAGTTAAGTAAGTTGTTCAAAGCTCTCGATCCGATATCAGGAAAGAGAAGAGGTCGAAGTCAGATTTTTAAAGTAACTTCTGTATTGGATCGGTGTATTAGTTTTTTTAGCGACAGCATTGCTGAAGCATCAATCGCGCTCGAGATGCCGGACGAAGAACTACACCCTCATGTAATCGGCTTTGAATCAGACTTGATGGCAGCGCTGATAAATATTATAGATAATGCAATCCATTGGTTAAGTGTTAGTCCTGAGCATCCGAGGCAGCTGGCTTTTTCTGTAAGTATGTCTAAGAAGTATGTGAGAATTGCTGTTTCGAATAACGGCCCTCTGATTGCAGATCGCTTTCATGGGAATTTATTTCATCCAGGATTCTCCCTCAAGACAGAGGGGTCGGGTATTGGGTTGGCTATCGCTAGGGAAGCAATGAGAGCAAGCAAAGGAGATGTCGCATTTGATCCTCTAGCAGATCAAACGACTTTTGTAATTGAAATGCAGAGAGCTTCTATATAATGAATTCACCAGTGATTACTTTAAAAATTTTAATTGTAGAAGATGAAGATTCAAAGCTGGTGGAATGGCAAGATGCGATAGATTCGCATAATGCAGACTCTGAAGCTAAAGGGTTCTCTATTGATTTTCTAGCTTCTAAAACAGTTACTGGTGCTAAAGAACTGTTAGATCTCCACCGGTTTGATGCGGCAGTGGTTGATTTACGCTTGCAGACTGAGGTCGGTGTTGCTGCAAATAACAGTGACGGGAACATATTTGTACGTCACCTGATAAGCGCATTGCCAATGGGGGTCGCGGTATATACCGGTCAGCGTGTAGATGCTGATGTAGGTAGCTATGGTAGCCCTCAGGTTGAAGTTATGGATAAGGGGGACGGTTTTGATCAGGTTTTTAATTGGCTGACGAATAACAAAGATGTATTCTTAAAGTTGCGTGGGGTTAAAGCGACGTATAATAGAGAAACCGCGAAGATCTTCTATAAGTCAATTTGGCCTCGCTGGCAGCACTGGACATCAGATTTATCCCAAGATCTAACAGAAGTAGTAGCAAGGCACGTAATTGCACACGTGCATGATGCGCTCTTGGTTGCTGGTGGAGATTCGACTCATCCTGAAGAGACATATTTCGTTCCTCCTATGAAAGAGCGTTTGGATACTGGAGATTTGGTTGATTTCGAGGGGCGGAAGTGGATAGTGGTTTCTCCTCGATGCGATTTAGCGAATCAAGGAAAAGTAAAAACTATTCTCATGGCTGCCTTGGAAGATATATCGGGAAAGTGGGGAGTGTTAATAGCTGCTAATTCAAATACTTCTCGAGATAAAGTTAAAAAGCTCATTCAGCATGATGGATCTTTAAAGCAACATTTTTTGTTGCCGATGCGCGACGTTTTTTCAGTGCCGCAGGGGCCTTGGATGGTTCAGTTTGATGATATCTGTGCGTTGCCTTCAGAGAGGGCTTTAGTCGAGTTAGTTCCATTAAGATTTGCGTCATTATCACCTATGTTTGTGCCGTCATTAGTTGAGCGTTTCGGGGGGTATTTTAGTCGGATAGGCACGCCCGGGTTTTCAAGCGAGTAAGCAAGTATGGGTAAAGAATGATGCATTCATTATGGGTGCATTGTTCTATGTTTCTAAAATGCGTATGGGGTGAGTGTGGGGTGAGTGTGAGGTTATGGCCAGGACTGGTAATGTATTTCCATATTAGGTATCACCGCAATTAGCCATTCTAAATTCAATGATTTGTCTCTCGTGCCACATTCCCATATGTCAAGCACTCGCCAGCCATTTCTAAGTAAAGTGTTTCTATTTTTGATATCTCGAGTTATATTGTCTAAGAATTTTTTTGACCAGAATTCTTTTCTGGTTGCAGGTGTTGAGCTTAACCTGCATCGTGGATGTCGGTGCCAGAAGCACCCATTTACAAATATGCAAAGACGATACCGCTTTATGACGATATCGGGTTTTCCAGGAATGCCTGCTTGATGGAGTCTGTACCGAAAGCCGTGCGAGTATATAAATTTTCTTACTTTGATTTCTGGCGAAGTATTTTTATTTTTTATGTTGGCCATAAATTTCGATCTAGTCGCAGTGCTAACGATATCCATGATTAACTCCTAAGTTGGTTTATGAGTAGTAAGATCTTTGAAGGTAATATGAAGTCCCCGAATCCAATTCAAATTGTAGATCTTTTTGCGGGGCCGGGAGGCCTAGGTGAAGGCTTTTCGTCTTTTTACGAAGGGCGACGCTTCAATATTATTGTTTCAGCGGAGGCGGATCCGGTCGCAAGAGAGACCCTTAGGCTACGAGCATTTTATCGACTTCTAAGAAATAAAAAATCACCTGCTTTAAAGGACTATTATGACTTCTGTAATGGTTACTCTCCACAGCCATGGACCTCTGCTAGCGAAGGTGAGTGGGAAAAGGCTGGAGAGGAAGCGAAGTGTATTACGTTAGGCACCAAAGCGGGAGATGACGAACTTGATAATATTCTTGATTTTAAGCTAGACGAGAGTCGACCTTGGGTGCTTATAGGTGGTCCACCTTGTCAGGCATATTCTCTGGCGGGAAGATCAAGAAATAAGAGTAAAGCAAACTATACTCCTGAGGGAGATCATCGCCATTTTTTGTATAAAGAGTATTTGAGAATAATTCAGGAACGTCAGCCTACGGTTTTCGTTATGGAGAATGTGAAAGGTATACTTTCTTCGAAAATTGACGGTGAGAGTATTTTTCAGAAAATTCTGCAAGATCTCTCAGATCCCGATAAGGCTTTAGGTGTTTCTCGTTCAGGTAAGAAGTATAGGATTTGTTCTTTTGTCAGTGATAGCGCCGCAGGGGCGGGTGTCGGTTACGAGATTGATCCTCGCGAATATATAATACGAGCGGAAAAATACGGTATTCCTCAAGCTAGGCATCGAGTTATTCTACTTGGTATCGCTGTTGATAGTAATGAGGATGTGCCAGCTTATACGAAGCTTGAAAACTTTTTTGAACCCCTAAGCGTTCGTGACGTTATTAAAGATCTTCCGAAGATTAGAAGCCGGCTTACGAAGCAATCTGATAGTGATAATGTCTGGCGAAGCGTAGTTTTAAGAGAGTTGGATCAGCTCATAGCTAGTGTAGATGCAAAGAGAAATGAAAGTTTGTCTTTGGAATTAGGCGTAGTGCGTAGTACTTTAATTAACGGTGAATTGAACGTGGGGGCGTTGCGTTTTCCCGATTATAATCCAGATGCCAGTAGCCCGTTAGGGGGTTGGTTTCATGATGATGCGTTAGAGCGATGGTTAAACCATGACGCGCGTGGTCATATGACTTCTGATCTTCGTCGGTATATATACGCAGCGTCTTTTGCAAAGGTTAATGGCTACTCCCCAAAAGGTCATTTGGAATTTAATTTACCAGGTCTGGCCCCGGCGCATAAAAATTGGGAGTCTGGAAAGTTTAGTGACCGTTTCAGGGTTCAGTGTGCCCAATTTCCCTCCACGACAATAACCAGTCATATCTCTAAAGATGGCCATTATTTTATCCACTACGATCCCGCTCAATGCCGAAGCTTGAGTGTTCGGGAAGCTGCCCGTCTACAAACATTCCCAGATAACTATTTTTTTCAGGGGAATCGGTCCCAGCAGTATCACCAAGTAGGTAACGCGGTTCCTCCTCTGCTTGCTTATAAAATAGCTTCTGTGGTCTCTGAGGTTTTAAATGGGGTCGGGGTGTAAGAGCTGATCTTAACTTTCTACCTGTTTTTTGATGATGTTGAACTTTGAGCGATTTTAATGGATTACTTAAAGGCTATAAAGATAGGTAAGGATGCGAACACTCCTTATAATGAAATTGCGCGAAAAATTTTTTTGACATTTCCCACTCATGCATTTATAGGAAATGAGGAGCATCAATATTCCGTCTATAATGAGATATCTAAATTTTTTGATGTTCCAATTAGCTCTGTTCACGTTGCAGGATCGGCAAAAATAGGTAAAAGCATTCATAAGGGGCGTGATTTCGAACCCGGTATTTCGGATTTAGACATCGCTATTATTGATGTTCGCTTGTTTTTAAAGTATATGGAATATGTTTGTAAGGTTTCAAAGAATTACACAGATTTAACTAGGTTTCCTATGGTGGGGATTACTTCTACTTGTGAGTCTTACTTGAAGTACTTATCAAAAGGGATTTTTCGACCTGATTTGATGGTTAATGGAGAAAAGCGGGCGGAAATTAATAATTTTTTTGGCGTTTTGTCTTCGAAGTATAGTGGTCTTTTCAGTTCTATAAATGCTGCTGTATATATGTCTGAAGCGTTTTTTGAGAATAAGCAAAGATCTGTTATAACGAATGTTGTTAAAAGTGGGGTTTACTGATGGTTGAGTATAGAGTGCGATCAGTTTCGCTTTTGAATTTGGTGAATGATATTAAGGCGGGGCGTTTGATCCCTGATGCTTATTTTCAAAGAAACCTGGTCTGGCGAGATGTTCATAAAAAGGATTTTATAAAAACTATTCTTCTGGGATTTCCATTTCCGCAAATTTTCATATCGAAAGGTAAAGTTGATGTTGAGACTATGTCTACAGTTTCATGCATAGTCGATGGGCAGCAGAGAAGCGATGCAATAGTAAATTTTATTGCGGATAAGCTCGAAGTTGAAGGCGCTAAATATAGCGATCTTCCTGAAAAACAGAAGTCTGAATTTCTGAAATATGAAATCGCGGTAATTGAACTTGATCTGGAGAATGATGATCCAAAAGTTCAAGAGATATTTCAACGTATCAATCGCACTTCGAACTCACTAACGTCTATTGAGAAATTAGCTTCGCAATACTCTACATCGGATTTTATGTTAGTGGCGAAGTTTCTTTCTGATCACATTTCTTTGGACAGAAAAGAGGAGGATGACTTTCGAGAGGATCCTAATGTTCCAGAGGAGTTCTATTTGTGGGCCAATTCGAAAAACATTAAAAATTTTTCTAAGTTGGTTAATGAGAAGGGTGTATTTAATAGTCATGAAATAGCGCGAAAAACAAACTTGATGCACGTTTTGAATATCATTTCTGCAGTGATTGGTGGATTTTCAAATCGAAATGAGAAAGCGATCCAGCATCTAGATGATTACGCTACGTCATTCAAGGAGCGAGATGTAGTCGTCGATGCTTTAGAGAGAGCGGCTGACTTTATCCTGAAAGTTGGTTTTAGAGGGAAGTCGTATTGGTTGAATAAAGCTAATTTCTTTTCCCTGATTATTGCCGTCGTGTCACTTCAGGAGCAAGGCAATATTTTAGATCCCTCTAAGGTAAAATTGATTCTCGATTCTTTCGAACGTACTCTTCCTGAGGATTATAAGTTGGCGGCGACTGAGGCAGTTAATAGCACTAGAGCGCGCCAATTAAGAAATAAGTATCTGATCGATCAGTTGAGTCGTGGTCTTAAGTGAGTTTTGTTTTGGCTAAACATATAAAAAAGGCCTCTATCGAGGCCTTTTTCGCGGGTGGAAGTATTAATCCCAGCTAAGCGCCCCACCAGTTTGGTATTCGATCACGCGAGTCTCAAAGAAATTCTTCTCTTTCTTCAAGTCCATAATCTCGCTCATCCAAGGGAACGGGTTAGTCGTCCCTGGGTACTCTTCTTTCAAACCAATCTGCGACAAACGACGGTTAGCGATGAACTTCAGGTAGTCCTCCATCATCGCCGCGTTCATACCCAACACCCCGCGAGGCATGGTGTCGCGGGCGTATTCGATTTCCAGCTGCGTACCCTGCAGGATCATCTGGGTCGCTTCTTCCTTCATTTCGGCATCCCACAGGTGTGGGTTTTCGATTTTGATCTGGTTGATCACGTCGATGCCGAAGTTCAGGTGCATGGATTCGTCGCGCAGGATGTATTGGAACTGCTCGGCGACGCCGGTCATTTTGTTGCGGCGGCCCATGGAGAGGATCTGGGTGAAGCCGCAGTAGAAGAAGATGCCTTCCAGAACGCAGTAGTAGGCGATCAGGTTGCGCAGCAACTCTTTGTCGGTTTCGACGGTGCCGGTTTCGAACTTCGGATCGGAGATCGAACGGGTGTATTTCAGGCCCCAGGTGGCTTTTTTCGCGACCGATGGGATCTCGTGGTACATGTTGAAGATCTCGCCTTCATCCATGGCCAGCGATTCGATGCAGTACTGGTAGGCGTGGGTGTGGATCGCCTCTTCGAAGGCCTGGCGCAGGATGTACTGGCGGCATTCCGGGTTGGTGATCAGGCGGTACACGGCCAGCACCAGGTTGTTGGCAACCAGGGAGTCGGCGGTGGAGAAGAAGCCGAGGTTGCGCATGACGATGCGGCGCTCGTCGTCGGTCAGGCCTTCCGGGTTTTTCCAGAGGGCGATGTCGGCGGTCATGTTGACTTCTTGCGGCATCCAGTGGTTTGCGCAACCGTCCAGGTACTTCTGCCAGGCCCAGTCGTACTTGAAGGGTACGAGTTGGTTGAGGTCGGCGCGGCAGTTGATCATGCGCTTTTCGTCAACCGCGACACGGGCGGAGGCGCCTTCGAGTTCGGCGAGGCCTTCGGCGACGTCGAGGGAGTTCAGTGCAGCCTTGGCGCGGGCCACGGCGGCCGAGTCGTCGGCGGTGACGGCGCGGGCTTCCAGCGCTGCGGCGCCGCCAGCGTTGTCGAGGCGGTCCATGTTGGCTTCAGTAGCGTGGCCGGCGTTGGCGCCTTTCACTGCTGCTACTTCACTGTCTTCTTTGTCGAATTCGTCCCAGCTCAGCATGACGTGTCGTCTCCTGCGTGAGGGCCTGTCGCCCCGTGTGAAACCTGATTGGTTGGTTTTTCACACGGTCGTACAGACCGCGTTGGATCTTAAGGAATCGTTTTTTGCAGCAGCTAAGGCAGGCAATAAAACAGAATTTTGTTCGGGGTTCCGAGAGCCTCTGACGGGCGCAGCTCGCGTTGAACGCTGCTGCGGGGCTTCAGATGGGCTGTTCATCCCTGTAAGGGAATATTGCTGTCCCGATTAGGGCGGCATTATAGGGAAAAAAAACGGGCTGTGCTGAGGCGAATCCGCGCATGGAGCGGTCGGGGAGTGTGGTTTTTCAGTGAGAGCGTGGGTTTACAGGGCTTTGCCGGGGATAGATTTTTTTTCGCAGAAATTTCGTATTTGTGGATTTGCTCAAAAAATGAACAAAAAATCGGCTTTTTCACTACATCTAGTGTTTTGCAAGCATTTTTGACGGCTTCAGACACAACTGAGCCCGACCGAAGTCGGGCTGGAATCGACCCTCAATGTTGCGCTGAGAGATCCAATTCGGTGCAGTCTGAACGCATCAATTGGTGCAGCCGTTGCCCATGACGCTGTAACGCAGGATGTGACGCTGGCCCTTCGAGTCGTCGTATTCCATTTTCATCGGAACCACTTCGCAGACGTTTGGCACTTCGCTCATCGATACAACGTTGGCGATGTCCAGGTGAGTCGAGTAAGTGTATTCCTCGATGGCCGGTTGTTGCTGTGCGACATCAGTCGGGACCTCATCTGCCATGGCGGTTGCGCACAGACTGCTGAGGGCCAGAACCAATAAAGCTTTCATTTCAAATTTACCTTTTTGAGGTCGAGTGGGGTCACGCAACCTTTTTGGGGTTGCGTGTGGAACTTCAGTGCTTTGTTTCATTACTTGGAGAGCTGGATTAACGGCCTTCGTGGGGGCTGTATCGTTGTTAATCGCTTTGCCTTGTCGGCGAGGTGAATTTTAGGGAGGTGGGGTGGGGGTAAACAGAGCGGGTTTTGATAAACACCTTTGGCAGATTTGGTAACAATCGCCGGAAGATCAAAAGATCGCAGCCTTCGGCAGCTCCTACAAGGGCCGTGGGGCGTGGGGTTGAGGGTTTTGGCTCGGTAACGCCACGACTTGTAGGGGCTTGTTACTACCATCGTCGAATGGTTCTATGGGGCCGCTCCGGCTACAACGGGGTCATACAAAAACAACTATTACACCGAGGTAGGAAAGATGAGTGCGGCTTCTCTGTATCCCGTTCGTCCCGAGGTTCTGGCTAACACGCTGACTGACGAGGCGACCTACAAAGCCATGTACCAGCAGTCGGTCGTCAACCCTGACGGTTTCTGGCGCGAGCAGGCCAAGCGTCTCGACTGGATCAAGCCTTTCACCACGGTGAAACAGACGTCGTTCGACGATCACCACGTCGACATCAAGTGGTTTGCCGATGGCACCTTGAACGTTTCCTACAATTGCCTCGACCGCCATCTGGCCGAGCGCGGCGATCAGGTCGCGATCATCTGGGAAGGCGACGATCCTTCCGAAAGCCGCAACATCACCTACCGCGAACTGCACGAGCAAGTGTGCAAACTCGCCAACGCCCTGCGTGGTCAGGACGTACACCGCGGCGACGTGGTGACCATTTATATGCCGATGATTCCCGAAGCCGTGGTCGCCATGCTGGCCTGCACCCGGATCGGCGCGATTCACTCGGTGGTATTCGGTGGTTTCTCGCCGGAAGCCCTGGCCGGTCGCATCATCGACTGCAAATCGAAAGTGGTGATTACCGCTGACGAAGGCATTCGTGCCGGCAAGAAGATTCCACTCAAGGCCAACGTCGACGACGCGCTGACCAATCCGGAAACCAGCAGCATCCAGAAAGTCATCGTGTGCAAGCGCACCGGTGGTGACATCAAGTGGAACCAGCATCGCGACATCTGGTACGAAGACCTGATGAAAGTGGCGGGCACCGTCTGCGCGCCGAAAGAGATGGGCGCTGAAGAAGCGCTGTTCATCCTTTATACCTCCGGCTCCACCGGCAAGCCGAAGGGCGTGCAGCACACCACTGGCGGTTATCTGTTGTATGCGGCGATGACCCACGAGCGTGTGTTCGACTACCGTCCGGGCGAAGTTTACTGGTGCACCGCCGACGTTGGCTGGGTCACCGGCCACAGTTATATCGTCTACGGCCCGCTGGCCAATGGCGCGACCACGCTGCTGTTCGAAGGCGTGCCGAACTATCCGGACATCACCCGGGTGGCGAAGATCGTCGACAAGCACAAGGTCAACATCCTCTACACCGCGCCGACCGCGATCCGCGCGATGATGGCCTCGGGTCAGGCCGCTGTTGAAGGCGCGGATGGCAGCAGCCTGCGTCTGCTCGGTTCGGTCGGTGAGCCGATCAACCCGGAAGCGTGGGATTGGTATTACAAGAATGTCGGCAAGTCGCGTTGCCCGATTGTTGATACCTGGTGGCAGACCGAAACCGGCGGCAACATGATGAGCCCGCTGCCGGGCGCTCACGCGCTGAAGCCGGGTTCGGCGGCACGGCCATTCTTCGGTGTGGTGCCGGCGCTGGTCGACAACCTCGGTAACATTATTGAGGGCGAGGCTGAAGGCAATCTGGTGATTCTCGATTCGTGGCCAGGTCAGGCGCGCACGCTGTATGGCGACCATGACCGTTTTGTTGATACCTACTTCAAGACCTTCCGTGGCATGTACTTCACTGGTGACGGTGCGCGGCGTGATGCCGATGGTTACTACTGGATCACCGGGCGTGTGGATGACGTGCTCAACGTGTCTGGCCACCGCATGGGTACGGCCGAGATCGAAAGCGCGATGGTTGCGCATCCGAAAGTCGCTGAGGCGGCGGTGGTCGGTGTGCCGCATGACATCAAGGGGCAGGGCATTTATGTCTATGTCACGCTGAAGAATGGCGAGGAGGCGAGCGAGCAACTGCGTCTGGAGCTGAAGAACTGGGTGCGCAAAGAGATCGGGCCGATTGCTTCGCCGGACGTGATCCAGTGGGCGCCGGGGCTGCCGAAGACCCGTTCGGGCAAGATCATGCGCCGCATTCTGCGCAAGATTGCTACGGCTGAGTACGACGGGTTGGGCGATATTTCGACTCTGGCGGATCCGGGTGTGGTGCAGCATTTGATTGATACGCACAAGACCATGAATGTGGCTTAAGCATTCGGTCTGATGCATTGAAAAGCCCCGTCCGGTGTTTGCCGGGCGGGGCTTTTTTATGTCTGGAGGTTTTGGGGTGGCTGGGCTGGCCCCTTCGCGAGCAAGCCCGCTCCCACAGTTGGAATGAGTTCCAGCCGTTGGGGTGGGGGGGGCTGTGAGTATTGGTTCGATTTATGTGGTGGCTGGGCTGGCCCCTTCGCGAGCAAGCCCGCTCCCACAGTTGGAATGAGTTCCAGCCGTTGGGGTGGGGGGGCTGTGAGTATTGGTTCGATTTATGTGGTGGCTGGGCTGGCCCCTTCGCGAGCAAGCCCGCTCCCACAGTTGGAATGAGTTCCAGCCGTTGGGGTGGGGGCGTCTGTGAGTATTGGTTCGGTTTATGGGGTGGCTGGTTTGGCCTCTTCGCGAGCAGGCCCGCTCCCACAGTTGGAATGAGTTCCAGCCGTTGGGGTGGGGGTGTCTGTGAGTAGTGGTTCGGTTTATGTGGTGGCTCGGCTGGCCTCTTCGCGAGCAGGCTCGCTCCCACAGGTAGATGGCAGTCCAGCTGTAGGAATACATTCCAATGGTGGGAGCGGGCTTGCTCGCGAAGGCAATTTGTCAGGCGCTGGTGTAGTCGAGAGTGTCAGATTTTTTGTGTGCGGGCCGGTAATGGCCTGCCGTCAGGCAGGCCGGGTTTTACCAGGTCGGCCTGATAAATCGATCTCCGTACAGAATCGCAAATTGGTTCATCGCACTCTTCCAGTCATGAGCCGCCGAGCCCCAGTTTGCCGTGATGTTACGCAGCCCAAGCCAGATCAGCTTGGTCGCTGCGTCATCCGTCGGGAAGTGGCCCCGGGTCTTGATGATCTTGCGTAGCTGAGCGTTGATGCTTTCGATAGCGTTGGTCGTATAGATCACTTTTCGAATGGCAGGCGGGAAGACAAAAAATGGAATCACTCGATCCCAGGCTCGTCTCCAGGCCGCCACCACCGTTGGGTATTGCTTACCCCAAGGGCCATTTTCAAAGGCATCCAGTGCTTCCTCAGCCGCTTCTGCGTTGATGGCTTGATAGATCGGTTTTAGCGCCTTGGCCAGCTCACGGCGCTTGTCCCACGCCGCGTAATCGAGGCTGTTGCGGATCAAGTGGACGATGCATGTTTGCAGCGTTGTTGCCGGAAATACTGCGCTTAGCGCCTCTGGCATGCCTTTGAGACCGTCAGTCACGGCGATCAGCACGTCCTCTACGCCGCGGGTCTTGAGGTCGTTGAAGACCTTCATCCAGAACTTCGCACCCTCGGTGTTTTCGATCCAGATACCAAGAATATCGCGCGTTCCATCGGGTAAAACACCCAGCGCCAAGTAAATCGCCTTGTTGCGGACAAGGCCTTCTTCTCGGATCTTGACCCGCAGCGCATCGAAGAAAATGACTGGGTACATCGGCTCAAGCGGTCGCTGTTGCCACGCACCAATTTCCTCCATCACCTCGTGCGTGACTGAGCTGATGAAGTCATGGGAAACGTCCGTCCCGTATTGCTCAGAGAGGAAAGCGCGGATTTCTCGAACGGTCATGCCTCGGGCATACATGGCGATGATCTTGTCATCAAAACCGGTGTAACGCCGCTCATGCTTGGGGATCAGAATGGGGGCAAAACTGCCATCCCGATCACGGGGAATCTCCAGCCGCAGCGGGCCATCCCCCGTCAAAATCGTCTTGCCCGTTTTGCCATTGCGCTGGTTGGTTTCATCCTCTGGGCGCTGCGCGCCCGGCGGATACCCCAGGTGGTGACCGAGCTCGGCACTCAATGCTCGCTCAATCAAGGCCTTCTTGAAGGCCGCAGAAGCGTCTTCAATAGCCTCTGCGGTAATCAGCCCCTCACCGAACTCTTCGAGCAGCTCCTTGGGGATTTTTGGTAGGTCACGCAGGGGTTTCTTTTTGGTTGGCATACATGCACCTCTTACTCATGTTATGCCCGAACACAAAATTTCTGACACCCCCGTGTAGTCCCGGCCAGAAACCGAAACCACCCAGCCAATAATTATCGATTTGCGCCGTAAGACATTTCCCGCTGTTACCCGCCCTCATTCCCGTAACCATATGTGTAACCACCCGCGCCAAATCGGGGCAAAGGGGAACGCATCGCCCCGTTTTAGAGCCTCAAAACCCCGGGTGAAAAATAAGACACAACGCTGCGCTTGCCGGATTAGAAGGGTTTGCGAATAATAGGCCCGCAATTTGCAGCATAGATCGGTTCACAATCTTTCGCTCTTGCATGAATTTGCAAGGCTGTCAATGCGCTAAAGTCGCTTTCTCTGTGCATCTGTAATTAGTTGTCGCATTGAAGAAATATCGGCTTCTGGCCTGTCGTTAGAATGCCGGTCACTGGCTCATCGTGGCTGACGTTGAAACCCCTGACGGTTTCAATGGGAAATTTCCCACCGATGCAGCAACCGATTTTCCGATTCACCCATTCGCATATTGGGCTGTTGCTCACTCTGCCGTTTTTGCCCTTTACCGATGGAGTCCCAAGATGAAGAAACTTGTGCTGCTTGGCGCCCTGGCACTGTCCGTGCTGTCGCTGAATTCCTTCGCTGATGAAAAACCTCTGAAGATCGGTATCGAAGCGGCTTACCCTCCGTTCGCCTCGAAAGCGCCGGATGGCAGCATCGTTGGTTTCGACTATGACATCGGCAACGCGCTGTGCGAGCAGATGCAGGTCAAGTGTGTGTGGGTCGAGCAAGAGTTCGACGGTCTGATCCCGGCACTGAAAGTGCGCAAGATCGACGCGATTCTGTCGTCCATGTCGATCACTGAAGATCGCAAGAAGTCCGTGGACTTCACCAACAAGTACTACAACACCCCGGCTCGTCTGGTCATGAAGGCCGGTACTCAGGTCAGCGAAGGTCTGGCTGAGCTCAAGGGCAAGAACATCGGCGTGCAACGTGGTTCGATCCACGAGCGCTTCGCCCGCGAAGTCCTGGCCCCGCTGGGTGCCGAGATCAAGCCATACGGTTCGCAGAACGAGATCTACCTCGACGTGGCCGCCGGTCGCCTCGACGGCACCGTGGCTGACGCGACCCTGCTGGATGACGGTTTCCTGAAAACCGACGCTGGCAAAGGTTTCGCCTTCGTTGGCCCGGCATTCACCGACGTCAAATACTTCGGCGACGGCGTAGGCATCGCAGTGCGCAAGGGCGACGCCCTGAAAGACAAGATCAACACCGCTATCACGGCTATCCGTGAAAACGGCAAATACAAAGCAATCCAGGACAAGTACTTCGCCTTCGATATCTACGGCAAGTAATACGTCTCTGCGACAAGTCCGAAATGGCGCAAGCAACAGGATCTCTGCGGTTTGCGCCATTTTTTCATCCCAACTTTCGAGGACCTGAATCATGTTGAAAGGCTACGGGGCTGTCATCCTCGATGGCGCATGGCTGACGCTTCAGCTCGCCTTGTCGTCCATGGCTCTGGCCATCGTTCTCGGGCTGATCGGTGTTGCGCTGCGCCTGTCGCCGGTGCGCTGGCTGGCCTGGCTGGGCGATCTGTATTCCACGGTGATCCGCGGGATTCCCGATCTGGTGCTGATCCTGCTGATCTTCTACGGCGGTCAGGACTTGCTCAACCGCGTGGCGCCGATGCTCGGCTATGACGACTACATCGACCTGAACCCGCTGGCCGCCGGTATCGGCACCCTCGGTTTCATCTTCGGTGCGTACCTGTCGGAAACCTTCCGGGGCGCGTTCATGGCGATCCCCAAAGGTCAGGCCGAGGCGGGCATGGCGTACGGCATGAGCAGTTTTCAGGTGTTCTTCCGGGTGATGGTGCCGCAGATGATTCGTCTGGCGATTCCCGGCTTCACCAACAACTGGCTGGTACTGACCAAGGCCACCGCGCTGATTTCCGTGGTCGGTCTGCAAGACATGATGTTCAAGGCCAAGCAGGCGGCAGACGCCACTCGCGAGCCTTTTACCTTCTTCCTCGCAGTGGCGGCGATGTACCTGGTGATTACCAGCGTGTCGTTGCTGATCCTGCGTCAACTTGAGAAGCGCTACTCGGTAGGCGTAAGGGCGGCTGATCTATGATCTTCGACTACAACGTCATTTGGGAGGCCATGCCGCTGTACCTCGGCGGCCTGCTGACCACCCTCAAATTGCTCGCGCTGTCGCTGTTTTTCGGTCTGTTGGCGGCACTGCCGCTGGGCCTGATGCGCGTCTCGAAGAACCCGATCGTCAACGGCGCCGCGTGGCTGTACACCTACGTGATTCGCGGCACGCCGATGCTGGTTCAGCTGTTCCTGATCTACTACGGTCTGGCCCAGTTCGAAGCCGTGCGGGAAAGCTTCCTCTGGCCATGGTTGTCCAGCGCCACGTTCTGTGCGTGCCTGGCCTTCGCGGTCAACACCAGCGCCTACACCGCGGAAATCATCGCCGGCAGCCTCAAGGCCACGCCGAACGGTGAGATCGAAGCGGCCAAGGCCATGGGCATGTCGCGCTTCAAACTGTACAAGCGCATCCTGCTGCCATCGGCCCTGCGCCGGGCGCTGCCGCAGTACAGCAACGAAGTGATCATGATGCTGCAGACCACCAGTCTGGCGTCCATCGTCACCCTGATCGACATCACCGGCGCGGCGCGTACCGTCAACGCGCAGTTTTATCTGCCGTTCGAGGCTTACATCACCGCCGGCGTGTTCTACCTGTGTCTGACTTTCATTCTGGTGCGCCTGTTCAAGCTGGCCGAGCGACGCTGGTTGAGCTATCTGGCCCCAAGGAAGCATTGATATGGAACGCATCGATCATGTATTGCCGTGGAACCATTTAGGCAGCGAGCGCCAGGTTTCGGTGTTCCGCTTCGGCAGCGGCGAGCGCAAGGCCTACATTCAGGCCAGCCTGCACGCTGACGAATTGCCGGGCATGCGCACCGCCTGGGAGCTGAAAAAACGCCTCGCCAAACTTGAAGCCGACGGCTTGCTCAAGGGGGTGATCGAGTTGGTGCCTGTGGCCAACCCGATCGGCCTCGGGCAGTTGCTGCAAGGCGCGCATCAGGGGCGGTTCGAGGCCGGTAGCGGCAAGAATTTCAATCGTGATTTTGTCGAGCTCAGCGCGCCGCTGGCCGCCGGGCTGGAAGGGCGTCTGGGCGATGATCCGCACGCCAACATCCGCTTGATTCGTCAGGCGATGAGCGATCATCTGGCGGCATTGCCGCCGGCCAGCAGCCAGTTGCAAGGCTTGCAACGCATCTTGCTCAGCCATGCCTGCACGGCGGATGTGGTGCTTGATCTGCATTGCGACTGTGAAGCGGTCATGCACATGTATGCCTTGCCTCAGCAATGGCCGCAGTGGCGCTCGCTGGCGCAATATTTGGACATGAAGGTGGCTTTGCTGGCGGAAGATTCCGGTGGCAGTTCCTTTGATGAAGCCTGCTCGCTGCCGTGGCTGCGCCTGGCACGGCAGTTTCCTCAAGCACAGATTCCTTTGGCCTGCAGCGCGACGACTCTGGAGCTGGGTGGCCAGTCCGACACCGGACGTGAGCAGGCGATCAACTGTGCCGAAGGCATTCTGGCGTTTCTCGCCGAACAGGGTTTGATCGGTGGTGAATGGCCTGCCGCGCAGCACGAGGCTTGCGAAGGCATGCCACTGGAGGGCACGGAAATGCTCTTCCCGCCTCACGCGGGTGTCGTGACGTTCCTGCGCAAGCCGGGGGAATGGATTAACGAGGGTGAGGCGCTGTTTGAAGTCATTGATCCTTTGACGGATAAGGTGAGCATTGTCTGTGCCGCCACGTCCGGGGTGTTGTTTGCCGTTGAACGACTACGTTATGCCCAAGCAGGCTTCTGGCTGGCCAAAGTGGCGGGGCGCGACGCGCTGCGTCACGGCCACTTGCTGAATGACTGATCCACTGTTTTTGTGAGAACCGACCGCATGTACAAACTTGAAGTCCAAGACCTGCATAAACGCTATGGCAGTCACGAAGTGCTCAAGGGTGTTTCCCTGAAAGCGGCAGCCGGCGATGTGATCAGCATCATCGGCTCCAGTGGCTCCGGCAAAAGTACTTTCCTGCGCTGCATCAACCTGCTCGAGCAGCCGCACGCGGGCAAGATCCTGCTCAATAACGAAGAGCTGAAACTGGTGGCGAACAAGGACGGCGCGCTGAAAGCCGCTGATCCGAAACAGCTGCAACGCATGCGCTCGCGCCTGTCGATGGTGTTCCAGCATTTCAACCTGTGGTCGCACATGACCGCGCTGGAAAACATCATGGAAGCGCCGGTCCATGTACTGGGTGTATCCAAGGCCGAAGCCCGCGAAAAAGCCGAGCATTACCTGAACAAGGTCGGCGTGGCCCATCGTAAGGATGCGTTCCCGGGGCATATGTCCGGTGGCGAGCAGCAGCGTGTGGCGATTGCCCGTGCGCTGGCGATGGAACCGGAAGTGATGCTGTTTGACGAGCCGACCTCGGCGCTTGACCCGGAGCTGGTCGGCGACGTGCTGAAGGTGATGCAGGCGCTGGCTCAGGAAGGTCGCACCATGGTCGTCGTGACCCATGAAATGGGCTTTGCCCGTGAAGTGTCGAACCAGTTGGTGTTCCTGCACAAAGGTGTTGTTGAGGAAAGCGGCAACCCGCGCGAAGTGCTGGTTAATCCGCAATCGGAACGCCTGCAACAGTTCCTGTCGGGTAGCCTCAAGTAAACAGCGCTGCCGTTACGCACCAAATTAGGTCATGCTTCGCGACCTGAAGACTTGCTCGACCCCCTGTGGGAGCGGGCTTGCTCGCGAAAGTGGTGTATCAGTCGACATCATTGGTGTCTGATCTATCGCATTCGCGAGCAAGCCCGCTCCCACAATGGATCTGCGACAGTTTCGATTTCGGGCTAGCATTGGCCCTTGCCTTCATCACCGTTGTTCGTTTCGGATCGCCCGCCCATGACTGCCCATCGAATTGGTTTCCTGATTTGGCCCAGCACTAAAGCTCTGACTTTGGCTCTGGCGGAGGAGGCCTTGCGCGTTGCGCAGCGGGTGCACCCGGACGTGGTTTACGAACTGTCGTTCTTGCAGGCCGAGCCGCCCGTCGAAGGTGCCTGGCAGTTGCCCGGCGAGCCGTGGGCCGGCAAGCTGGAAAACTTCCAGAAACTGTTCCTGCTCGCCGACGAGCCGCCCACCGCGTTGGCCTCGCCACTGAGCAGCGCGCTCAAGCAACTGGTGCGTGCCGGTTGCGTGATCGGTGGCTTGTCTGCCGGTGTCTACCCGTTGGCGCAACTGGGTTTGCTTGACGGTTATCGCGCTGCCGTGCACTGGCGTTGGCAGGATGATTTCGCCGAGCGTTTCCCGAAGGTCATCGCCACCAGCCATCTGTTTGATTGGGATCGCGATCGCCTGACCGCGTGTGGCGGCATGTCGGTACTCGACTTGTTGCTGGCGGTGCTGGCCCGTGACCATGGTGCGGAACTGGCCGGAGCGGTCTCGGAAGAGTTGGTGGTCGAGCGCATCCGCGAGGGCGGTGAGCGTCAGCGTATTCCGTTGCAGAACCGTCTCGGCTCCAGTCACCCCAAGCTCACCCAGGCGGTGTTGCTGATGGAAGCCAACATCGAAGAGCCGCTGACCACCGACGAAATCGCCCAGCATGTGTGCGTGTCCCGTCGGCAGTTGGAGCGGATCTTCAAGCAATACCTCAACCGCGTGCCAAGCCAGTATTACCTGGAACTGCGCCTGAACAAGGCCCGGCAGATGTTGATGCAAACGAGCAAGTCGATCATCCAGATCGGCCTGTCGTGCGGCTTCTCCTCGGGGCCGCATTTCTCCAGCGCCTACCGCAACTTCTTCGGTGCCACGCCACGGGAAGATCGCAACCAGCGGCGCAGTAGCAGCCCGTTTGAATTGTCGTCGGTACCCACCGAGCGCGGTTGAAGGGTCAATGGTCATGAGCAAGCGACCTCGCCCATGAGCGTTTGTGCCTAGCGCCTTACCAGGCGCTCCTGGCCTCCAATACCCAGATCATTGCCCGTACGCCGGTAATAGGCGTTGATGCGTTCCACGCTTTGCGCGTTGAACGGATTGTTGCCAAAGTTCATCAGGTGCTTGGCATCGACCTCCATGAGTTCGACGGGCATTTCGCTGATTGCGTTACTGCTCAGGTCAATCAGTGTCCAGTTGCCCATGGCCAATAAGCCGGTCGGGACCTCGGTGATGCCGGTTGAACTCAGATCCAGCAGCGCCAGATTGCTCATGGCGCTTACCTGGGGCGTGCGGCCCAACGGGTTGTCACGAAGACTGAGCATCTCCAGTTGTTCCATGCCGGCCAGGGCGTCCGCGCTGGCTTCGGTCAACGTGATTGCGCATTCAGGCAGGTTCAGCGCACTCAGTTGTGGCATGGCGAAAACCGCCTGCGGTATGTCGTCCAGTCGGTAACCGCGAATCGTCAGCTCTTGCAGTTTGGTAAAGCGCTCGAGAAAGCCACCGACGCGGGTGACGAAGTTTTCCGGGCTGGTCAGGTACAGCGTGGGCACGTGGCTGAAGTCCGCTGTCAGCACCGGCAGATCACCCATGATTGCGGTATGTGAAGCGAAGCCGTATTCACCTTCAGGCGCATCGGTTTTCGGTATTTGCCGCCAGCAGTCTTCCAGCGTGCTCTGGAATTCGTTACGCCGCATCTGCTCGGCGCTGATCTCGGCTGCACTGAGCGGGGCGCCACTGACGGGGTGAGTCAGCGGCGTGTTTTGCGACCACTCGCGCAGGTCAACCAGCAACTGTTCAAGCTCGGCCTTGCGCCGTAGCAGTTCCGCCCGACCGTCAATCAGGGTGCCGGGCAATTGATAGACAAAATCGCTCGCCTCTTCCTTGTCCAGATTGGGATACAGCTCTTGGGTCTGAACGATATCCGCCTGATCGACCAGCACTTCGAAACACTGCCCGGTTCGTTGGTAGTGCGTTTTGATCTGCTCGCGAGCGGCGTTGCTCAGGTGTGGATTGTTGGCAAAGCTGATGCCGTCGCTGCGCTCGGAAGACAATTCGAAGAGCCAGTCCGGCAGCTCGCTGATGTTGTTGTCGTCAAACACGCCAATGCTCAACTGCGGGTGATTTTGCAGGCCCTCGGGGACGTGGCTGATACCGGTGTTGCTGAGTTCCAGAAGGTACAGCTTCGGCATGCTTGCGATGTCGGGTGGCAAGTTTAGTTGTGGGTTTTTCGACAAGTCCAGAAACCTCAGCGCGCGCAGCGATGAGAGGATTGTTTGGCTGGCCGGGGTGAGCACCAGCTCGCATTCGCTCAAGATCAGGTCATTGAGTGCCGGCATTTGCGAGAGTGCCTCTGGCACGCCGGGCAGCTTGAAATCGATCAGGGCCAGGCGCCGCAGTTCGCTGAACTGCTGCAAAAACGCATTGACGCCGGTTGTCCCGGAGTGGCCGTCCAGAGTCACCGCACTGATATGGCTGAAGTCCCCGGACAGGACGGGCAGGTCGCCCAGTATCGGCTGGGAGAAATTGATGATGTGGCCGGATGCAGGGCCTTCTTCTTCATCATGAAAGGCGGTTTCCCTGCGCCACGCGCGCATGATCTGTGTTCTTAGCGCTCGGCGATTGCTGATTTGCGCGGAGGTTTGCCAGGCATCGAGTGCTTCTCCGGTGATCGGGTGCAGGGCCGGCGGATTGTTGGCCCAGATTTGCAGCTCATGTTGCAGTTGAAGGTATTCGTCAGTCAGTCGTGACAGCACGGCGCGCGGATTCGATCCGAGGTGGCGCAGCATGGTCGCAATTTCCCTGTCGCTCAGGGCTGGATACAGCAGGCGGATTCGCTCCTTCAGCGAGAGCACTTCGGGCGTCACCCGGGGGTAGCCCGCCCGGCCCAACAAGCGCAGGGCATCGACCTGCGGTTCGACAGGCTGGATGTTCAGGGCGATGCGAAGCGCATCTCGCGCCAGTGGTTTTTCCTGCACCAGCCGTTTGAGTTTCTCTGCTTCGCCGATGTTCAGCTTCAGTGCATCACGCTGTGCGTCGGGCAGTGCTCGCAGCACGCTGTCGTACAGATCCGATGTCCCGTGCAGCGGCTGACCCTGACTGTCGAAAGGTTGGTATCGAGCGCCGTCCTGTCGCACCAGCACTTTGTGAATGGGCGCATTGGCGTGACCGATGCTGTCCAGTTCCGGGCCGTCGAATGATCCTTGGCGCACATCAATGCGAACCTCGTGGGACCAGCCGGGCAGCGTTTCCAGGCTGTGCAGCGCCAGCACGTCGGTTTGCGCCGGTTCCACCGACGCCAGAGCCAGCCCTTCATAAGCACGGGTCACCAACACCTCCTGCCTGACGAGTCGGGTGAGTTTCTCCAGCCGTTCGGGCAATTGGCCCTGGGCGATCTGCAGCACTTCGCGTCCGCTGGCGTTGTGCAGCATTTCCTGCGCCACGCTGAGGGGTAATGGCGGATCGCTTTGCACAAGTGTCTGCACCTGAGCGTCGGCGCTTTGTTCGAGCAGCCGGTAGCGCGATTCAAACAGTGCGCTGCGTTGCGCTCGCGCGATCTGCGCCAGGGTGTCGCGCAGGTTGCGCGTACGCCAATCAAGAGACTTGAACGGCTTGCCGAACTCCTCGTTTAACAATTGGCCGATTTGGTTTTCGGTGAGCTGTTGCAGCAACGTTTTGAGTACGTCGCCGTCCGCCAACTGGTTTTGACGAAGCTCGATGAGTCGACTGTATTCACTCGCTGAGGATTGCCAGAGCACCTGTCCCTGGCTGTCCAGCAGGCGTAGCGCCTGGTCTTTCGGCCAGCGCTCGGCTTCGCTGAGGAGTTGCAATTGTGTGGCCGGATCAGCGCTCAGGTATTGCTCAGGTACGTCACTGGCGATCTGGTCGATGAAGCGTTGCAGATCCTGATCAATCCTGAAGCGTTTGAGGGTGTCGGCCAGCAGTGGCGGCGGTGCTTCTTGATTGACATGCATTTTGCGCAAGGCATCTTCGGAGCAGCCGCTGACTTGAAGAATCTGTTCGCGCTGTGCGGGCGCAATGGCGTCGACAACAGGCCCGATACGTTGCAGCAGCGTGTCCTTTTCCCAGCTCAGCGGTTGTTCGAGTTCGGTGTGCCAGGCGCCGTGACCATTGTCGCGCAACACCGGTTTGTAAGCGTCGGGGCGGGAGGGATGTTCGATTCGATAGCTGTGGCTGTGCGGATCCTGGCTGACCTCGAAGTGATCGCCGTCCAGGCGCAGCACCTGTTTGCCCTGATGTTCGTGCAGACCCAGTGCGTTGGGGGTGGAATTCTCGGGCAGCGAAATTTTCTGTTTGTAAGGCGTGAGGTCGGGCTTCCAGTAGGTTTTCTTGCCCTTGGCGCCGCGAACGGATTTGAAGCGGTCGATGAACTGCACGATTTCGCGTGGCAGTACCCGGCGATACTCACTGGCAATCACCGCGCCACCGGCGACAAACAGGCCCAATTGCAGCAGTGCTTCGGTCATCGCCATCAAGTGCTCAAAGGCTTCGCTGGTTTGCCCCTCTGCCCAGTCAACGATGCCTTCAAACGTTTCGTCGAGTATTTGGAACGCCATGTACGCCATCATCAATTCGCCAAGAAATGGCACAAACGGCATGGCGACAAATGACGCAATGTTGAGCAGGGTCTGGGCGATATCGACCACGGAGTCCCAGAACGCCCAGCGCGCTTTTTGATCGACCCTCGCCGTCGGCACGGCAATGACGCGCGCATCATTGAGAATCTTGTCCAGATTGCTGTGGTAAAGCTGCTGCCAGAGATCACCGCTGATCACCGACGCCTCGAGATGCAGGTCGGGGTTGTCGATGGGCTCGCTTCGCCACGCGGGCAGTCCGCTGCCGGGTGCGGGTGAATGAAGCGTCAACTGGCTCAGGCAGCGGTTCAGTTCACTGAAGAAGTGACCGCGTTGTTCATGCGCGACGAACCTGCTGAAAAAGTGCTGGTAGTCGGGCGAGCGCAGTTGTCGGGTGAGTTCAGTGGCAAATTCGCTGGATGAGGCATATTCCTTGAGCGGATGTTCGGGGTCGTCCGGGATGTACACCACCACGGGCGTGGTTTCGCGGCTTCGTTGCAAATCTGCGGCAAACACCCGAATGGCGCTCAGTGGCGTGGCCAGTAGCGTCAACTGGTGACACAGGACCGGCAAGCGATTGAAGCGCAAACCTTGCAGCCCATCGAGCAAACCTTCGATCGTCCGCGCAAAGCCTTCCTGGATGTCGTTGTTCATCCGTGCGTATTGCAGCGCTGCCTTGAATGCCGCTTGTTGGCTGGCATCGACTTTTCGCCGTAGCGCAGCGGCCACCTTCGGGTCGTTCAGACCCAGTTGCTCGTTGAGGTGCTGTTGATACAGGCGACCGATGTCCAGCTCCCGGCACAGCCGGGTGAATGCCGGGATCCCCAGGGTTTTATCGAGCGAGGGCAGCGTTTCGAATCGGCCAGCCTGATCCGGCTCGGTGATGAACGCCGAAGCGGGTTCGTACGCCCCCTCAAGTGTTTCGTGCTCTTCGAAGTTGTGCAGGGCGGCGTCAAGCAGCGACACCGTCCAGGTGCGCGCAGCGCCCAATGACAGCGAGGTATAGAGGCGCAAACAGGTTTTGCGCACGTCCAGGTCGGTGATGCCGAACTGCGCGCGCAGTGCTTCGAGCAGCAACGGCTCGGCGAACGTAGCGGCGTCCTGCAGCTTTGCCAGTTGCCGGTCGACCTGGTTCTGCGCGATCCAGTGGCGGGCATTGAGCTTCTTCAGTGTGTCGTGGTGCCTGGCCGGCTGGGCCTTGAGCTTGCTGTCGAGCCTTGGGGCGGTGCGGCGTAACGCCTGGCGCCTGGCCGCGGCTGCGCGGGTCAGCCAGTCGGGCATGCAGTCTTGCAGGGGCGCGTAATGCTCGTCGTGGTGTGCGGGCTGCCAGCTCTGCTCGGCATCAATTGGCAGATCTTGTGGGTCGGGTCGCAATGGAGAAGTCCTTGAACGGAGGGTTTTGATGTTCAAGGGAAACAAACGCTGCGCAGGGTCGTGCGGTACATATTTATAGGGCCCTTGCGAGGCTGTCTGTAAACTGGCACGCCGGTTTAAACTGCGCCTTTGCGACCCTATATGTCGCATTGCCGTAAACCCGGGAAAATCCGGGGTTTGCGCTATAAGAAGTTGTCGCTTGGCGACAAGGCCGGGCTGAAAACTGTCCTTACAATCCTCACCAAGCTCGCCAGTTTCAGGCGGGTGCTTCTCATCAGGAGACTCCGATGTCCGTTGAGCACGCTGCGGTACAACGCGCCGATTTCGACCAGGTTATGGTTCCCAACTACGCGCCTGCCGCTTTCATTCCGGTGCGTGGCGCCGGTTCCCGCGTCTGGGATCAGGCCGGCCGCGAGCTGATCGACTTTGCTGGCGGCATCGCCGTCAACGTATTGGGCCACGCGCACCCGGCGCTGGTCGGTGCGCTGACCGAGCAAGCGAACAAGCTGTGGCACGTTTCCAACGTGTTCACCAACGAGCCCGCCCTGCGCCTTGCGCACAAGCTGATCGACGCCACGTTCGCCGAGCGCGTGTTCTTCTGCAACTCCGGCGCTGAAGCCAACGAGGCCGCGTTCAAGCTGGCCCGTCGCGTGGCGTTCGACCGTTTCGGCAGCGAGAAGTACGAAATCATCGCCGCGCTGAACAGCTTCCACGGCCGTACCCTGTTCACCGTTAATGTCGGTGGCCAGTCGAAGTACTCCGACGGTTTCGGCCCGAAAATCACGGGCATCACCCACGTTCCTTATAACGACCTGGCGGCGCTGAAAGCCGCGGTTTCCGACAAGACCTGCGCGGTCGTGCTGGAACCGATCCAGGGCGAGGGCGGCGTACTGCCGGCCGAACTGGCTTACCTGCAAGGTGCCCGCGAACTGTGCGACGCGAACAACGCGCTGCTGGTGTTCGACGAAGTGCAGACCGGCATGGGCCGCAGCGGCAAGCTGTTCGCCTACCAGCATTACGGCGTGACCCCGGACATCCTCACCAGCGCCAAGAGCCTGGGCGGCGGTTTCCCGATCGCGGCGATGCTGACCACCGAAGCGCTGGCCAAACATCTGGTCGTCGGCACCCACGGCACCACCTACGGCGGCAACCCGCTGGCGTGCGCTGTCGCGGAAGCGGTGATCGACGTGATCAACACCCCTGAAGTGTTGAATGGCGTGAATGCCAAGCACGACAAGTTCAAGACCCGTCTGCAGCAGATCGGCGAGAAGTACGGCCTGTTCACTCAGGTGCGCGGCCTCGGTCTGCTGATCGGTTGCGTGCTGAGCGAGGCCTGGAAAGGCAAGGCCAAGGACATCTTCAACGCCGCTGAAAAAGAAGGCCTGATGATCCTGCAAGCCGGCCCGGACGTGATCCGTTTCGCCCCGAGCCTGGTGGTGGAAGACGCCGACATCGATGCTGGCCTCGACCGCTTCGAGCGCGCTGCCGCAAAACTGACGCAAGCCTGATAGACCCTTCGACGCCTGAGCTTCTCGGGCGTCGATCAAAATTTTTGATACCGGGCGAACTCCATTGTGGGAGCGAGCCTGCTCGCGAAGAGGGCGTGTCAGTCAACATTTTTGCTGACAGATAGACCGCTTTCGCGAGCAGGCTCGCTCCCACAGTATCCGGTGTTTTTTTCAGTAAATTTTTATAAGAGAAAGGAGTGACACCATGCTGGTGATGCGCCCCGCGCAAATGGCTGATCTGGGCGAGGTACAGCGTCTGGCTGCGGACAGCCCGATTGGTGTCACTTCCTTGCCGGATGACGTGGAACGTCTGAGCGACAAGATCGCCGCGAGCGAAGCCTCGTTTGCCGCCGAAGTGAGCTTCAACGGTGAAGAGAGTTACTTCTTCGTCCTCGAAGACACCGCCACCGGCAAACTGGTCGGCTGCTCGGCCATCGTTGCTTCGGCCGGTTACTCGGAGCCGTTCTATAGCTTCCGTAATGAGACCTTCGTCCACGCCTCCCGCGAGCTGAAGATCCACAACAAGATCCACGTGCTTTCGCAATGCCACGACCTGACCGGCAACAGCTTGCTGACCAGTTTCTACGTGCAGCGTGAGTTGGTCGGTTCGCCCTGGTCGGAACTCAACTCCCGTGGTCGCCTGCTGTTCGTTGCCAGCCACCCGGAGCGTTTCGCTGATTCGGTAGTGACCGAGATCGTCGGTTACAGCGACGAGAACGGCGACTCGCCATTCTGGGACGCCATTGGTCGCAACTTCTTCGACCTCAACTATGCCGAGGCCGAGCGCCTGTGTGGCCTGAAGAGCCGCACGTTCCTCGCCGAGCTGATGCCGCATTACCCGATCTACGTGCCGCTGCTGCCGGATTCCGCTCAAGAAGCGATGGGCCAGGTGCACCCGCGTGCGCAGATCACCTTCGACATCCTGATGCGCGAAGGCTTCGAGACCGATCACTACATCGACATCTTCGACGGTGGCCCGACCCTGCATGCACGTGTTTCGGGGATCCGTTCGATCGCCCAGAGCCGTGTGGTGCCGGTGAAGATCGGCGAGCCGGTCAAAGGTGCCGGGCGCCAGTATCTGGTGGCCAACGCGCAGTTGCAGGATTACCGCGCCGTGTTGCTTGAGTTGGACTACGCGCCGGGCAAACCGGTGACGCTGGATATGGAAGCGGCCGAAGCCCTGGGCGTCGGTGAAGGTGCCAGCGTGCGCCTGGTGGCGGTTTAACGCCTTAGCGAGTTTCACGGGTGGCGAAGGCGGCCCGTTTGAGGAGATAGCATGATTGTTCGTCCCGTACGCAGCAGCGATTTATCCGCGCTGATCGACCTGGCCCGCAGCACCGGCACCGGCCTGACCACATTGCCGGCCAACGAAGAACGCCTGACCCACCGGGTCGGCTGGGCCGAGAAGACCTTTCGCGGCGAAGCCGGCCGTGGCGACGCGGACTACCTGTTCGTGCTCGAAGACGACGACGGTCGCGTGGTGGGGATTTCTGCCATTGCCGGCGCCGTCGGCATGCGTGAGCCGTGGTACAACTTCCGTGTCGGCCTGACCGTCAGCGCCTCGCAAGAGCTGAACATCTATCGCGAGATTCCGACGCTGTTCCTCGCCAACGACCTGACCGGCAACTCCGAGCTGTGCTCGCTGTTCCTGCACGCCGATTACCGCACTGGCCTCAACGGTCGCATGCTGTCCAAGGCGCGGATGCTGTTCATCGCCGAGTTCCCGGAACTGTTCGGCAACAAGATCATTGCCGAGATGCGCGGCGTGTCCGATGAAGCCGGCCGTTCGCCGTTCTGGGAAAGCCTGGGGCGCCACTTCTTCAAGATGGAATTCAGCCAGGCCGATTACCTGACCGGTGTCGGCAACAAGGCCTTCATCGCTGAACTGATGCCGAAATTCCCGCTGTACACCTGCTTCCTGTCGCCCGATGCGCGCAACGTCATCGGTCAGGTTCACCCCGACACCGAGCCGGCGCTGGCGATGCTCAAAAGTGAAGGTTTCAGCTATCAGGGTTACGTCGACATCTTCGACGCCGGCCCGGCCATCGAATGCGAAACCAGCAAGATCCGCGCAGTGCGTGACAGCGAAGCGCTGGTGCTGGCCATTGGTACACCGGGCGATGACGCTACGCCGTTCATCATCCATAACCGCAAGCGCGAAGATTGCCGCATCACCGCTGCGCCGGCCCGTCTGGCCGCCGGCACTCTGGTGGTCGATCCGCAGACCGCCAAACGTCTTCAACTCAACGCGGGCGATCAAGTGCGCGCCGTGGCGTTGTCCGCTGCTCGGGAGTCGAAATAATGAATTCGCTATACATCGCAGGTGAATGGCTGGCCGGTCAGGGCGAAGCTTTTCAGTCGCTGAACCCGGTGACCCAGCAAGTGCTGTGGTCGGGGGAGGGCGCCACCGCCGCTCAGGTCGAGTCGGCCGTGCAGGCTGCGCGTCAGGCTTTTCCGGGCTGGGCACGTCGTTCGCTGGACGAGCGCATCAGTGTTCTCGAAGCGTTCGCTGCTGCGCTGAAAAACCACGCCGACGAACTGGCCCGCACCATCGGTGAGGAAACCGGCAAGCCGTTGTGGGAAGCCGCGACCGAAGTCACCAGCATGGTCAACAAGATTGCGATCTCGGTACAGAGCTACCGTGAACGTACCGGCGAGAAGAGCGGCCCGCTGGGCGACGCCACCGCTGTACTGCGCCACAAGCCGCACGGCGTGGTCGCGGTATTCGGCCCCTACAACTTCCCCGGTCACTTGCCCAACGGCCATATCGTGCCGGCGCTGCTGGCCGGTAACAGCGTGTTGTTCAAACCCAGCGAGCTGACCCCGAAAGTCGCCGAGCTGACGGTCAAGTGTTGGATCGAAGCCGGTCTGCCGGCCGGCGTTCTGAACCTGCTGCAGGGCGCGCGCGAAACCGGCATCGCGCTGGCGGCGAACCCGGGCATCGACGGTTTGTTCTTCACCGGCTCCAGCCGCACCGGCAATCATCTGCACCAGCAATTCGCCGGGCGTCCGGACAAGATTCTGGCGCTGGAAATGGGCGGTAATAACCCGCTGGTGGTCGATCAGGTCGCGGATCTGGATGCAGCGGTTTATACGATCATTCAGTCGGCGTTCATTTCTGCCGGCCAGCGCTGCACCTGTGCCCGCCGTCTGCTGGTGCCGCAAGGCGCGTGGGGCGACAGCCTGCTCAAGCGTCTGGTTGAGGTCAGTGCGACGATTGAAGTCGGCGCATTCGATCAGCAACCGGCGCCGTTCATGGGCTCGGTGATTTCCCTCGGCGCGGCGAAAGCGCTGATGGATGCTCAGGAAAATCTGCTGGCCAACGGCGCGGTGTCGCTGCTGGCGATGACTCAGCCGCAGGCGCAATCGGCGCTGCTGACGCCGGGCATTGTTGATGTGACGGCTGTGGCCGAGCGTCCGGATGAAGAACTGTTCGGTCCGCTGCTGCAAGTGATCCGCTATACCGATTTCGCTGCTGCGATCAGCGAGGCCAACGACACCGCTTACGGTTTGGCCGCCGGTCTGCTGTCCGATTCCGAAGATCGCTATCAACAGTTCTGGCTGGAAAGCCGCGCCGGTATCGTCAACTGGAACAAGCAGCTGACCGGTGCCGCGAGCAGCGCGCCGTTTGGCGGTGTCGGTGCCTCGGGCAACCATCGCGCCAGCGCTTACTACGCGGCGGATTACTGCGCGTACCCGGTGGCCTCGCTGGAAACGCCGAGTCTGGTGTTGCCTGCCACCCTGACACCCGGCGTGAAGATGGCGTGATGCCCATTCGCGAGCAGGCTCGCTCCCACATTGGAATGCATTTCCCTGTGGGAGCGAGCCTGCTCGCGAAGGCCGCGCCTCGGTCGCACTGAACAGTTAGTTACTGAAGCCTATAACAACAGATTCTCGTGGAGCCTCGCTGATGAAATCCTATGAAGTCAATTTTGACGGTCTAGTGGGGCCGACCCATAACTACGGCGGTCTGTCCTACGGCAACGTTGCGTCCCAGAGCAACAGCCAGCAATCGTCGAATCCGAAGGAAGCGGCGCTGCAAGGCCTGGCAAAAATGAAAGCGCTGATGGAAATGGGCTTTCAGCAAGGCGTGCTGGCGCCACAGGAGCGTCCGGACGTGGCCGCTCTGCGCCGTTTGGGTTTCAGCGGCACCGACGCTCAAGTGATCGAACGCGCCGCCAAAGAAGCCATGCCGCTGCTGGTCGCCAGTTGCTCGGCGTCGAGCATGTGGGTAGCCAACGCCGCCACGGTCAGCCCGAGTGCCGACACCGCAGACGGTCGCGTGCATTTCACCGCCGCCAACCTCAACTGCAAATATCACCGCAGCATCGAGCACCCGACCACCAGCCGTGTACTCGGCGCGATGTTCGCCAATCAGCAACACTTCGCCCATCACGCCGCATTGCCGGCGGTGGCGCAGTTTGGTGATGAAGGCGCAGCGAACCACACGCGTTTCTGCCGCGAGTACGGCGAGGCCGGTGTCGAGTTCTTCGTGTTCGGTCGCAGTGCCTTCGACAACCGTTTCCCGGCACCGCAAAAATACCCGGCGCGTCAGACCCTCGAAGCCTCGCAAGCGGTTGCCCGTCTGCACGGTCTGCGTGAGGAAGGCGTGGTTTACGCGCAGCAAAACCCGAACGTAATCGATCAGGGCGTGTTCCATAACGACGTGATTGCTGTGGGCAACGGCGAGGCGCTGTTCTACCACGAAGACGCGTTCCTCGACACCGAACAGATGCTGGCCGAACTGCAAGGCAAGCTCGCCAAGGTTGGCGGTAACTTCCAGTCGATCTGCGTGCCACGTTCGGCGGTCACCGTGGATGACGCCGTGCGTTCGTACCTGTTCAACAGCCAGTTGCTGTCGCGTCCTGACGGTTCGATGCTGTTGATCGTGCCGCAAGAGTGCCAGGCTAACGAGCGCGTGTGGGCCTACCTGCAAAGCCTGACCAGCTCCGGCGGGCTGATCCGCGAAGTGAAAGTCTTCGATCTGAAGCAGAGCATGCAGAACGGCGGTGGCCCGGCCTGCCTGCGACTGCGCGTCGCGCTCAACGAAATTGAACTGGCGGCGGTCAACCCAGGCGTTATCATGACGGCCCCGTTGTACGGTTCATTGACCGCATGGGTCGAAAAGCACTACCGCGACCGCCTGAGCGAAACCGATCTGGCGGACCCGCAATTGCTGCTTGAATGCCGGACGGCACTGGATGAACTGACGCAAATCCTTAAACTGGGCGCGGTTTATCCATTCCAGATCAATTGATGGCCGGCACGCCGCCTGAACGCGGCGCGCGGCTTGTCTCCCCAAGAGAGTAAAAACATGAGCGATTCCCTGCAGCTGATCCTTGAAGACACCGACGGCACGCAACTGCAAACCTCGTGCACCCGCGTCGCGGTCATGTGGCAAGGCAAAGAGCTGTGGATCCAGCAGGACGGCCGCGGCCAACTGCTGATCGGTGTGGACGTCGAAGAAGGTGACGCCGAGTACGCCAACCTGCTGCTGCGCCCATTGGCGACTAATCTGGTAAGTCTGCAACTGGAAATGGAACCGGCTGACGTCGGCGACGACGAAGACCACGTGCACGGTCCGGATTGCAACCACGATCACTAAGGAAACCGCTCTATGCTCGCCCTCGGCAAACTGCTTGAACTGACCCTCGCCGGCCGTGAACCGGCGGAGAAGACTCAACTGACTGTCGAAGGCGTGCGCATGCGCTGGCTGAGCGAAGGTGCGCTGGAAGTCCGGCCACCGCAAGCGCGCGACAATGGCCTGGACCTGCTGCTGTCGGCGGGTATCCATGGCAACGAAACAGCGCCGATCGAGTTGCTTGATCGGCTGCTGCATGACATCGCTCGCGGCGACCTGAAGCCGCGCGCACGCATTCTGTTCCTGTTCGGCAATCCCGAGGCGATTCGCAAAGGCGAGCGCTTCATCGAGCAGGACGTCAATCGGCTGTTCAACGGCCGTCACGAACAAAGCAGCGGCAGAGAAGCGCTGCGTGCCTGTGAGCTGGAACGGCTGGCGGCGAGCTTCTTCAGCCTGCCGGATCGCCAGCGGTTGCATTACGACCTGCACACCGCCATTCGCGGCTCGAAGATCGAGCAATTCGCCCTGTATCCGTGGAAGGAAGGTCGCCAGCATTCCCGTCAGGAGCTGGCACGTCTGCGCGCTGCGGGCATGGAGGCGGTGCTGTTGCAGAACAAACCGTCGATCGTGTTCAGCTCGTATACCTACGACAAGCTCGATGCCGAGTCTTTCACGCTGGAATTGGGCAAGGCGCGGCCATTCGGGCAGAACGATGGAGTCAACGTTTCGCTGCTGGAAACCCGTCTCAAGCAGATCATCGAAGGCACCGAGCCGGAGCGGGCAGAGCAAGGGCTGGATGGTTTGCAACTGTTCAGTGTGGCGCGGGAAATCATCAAGCACAGCGATGCGTTCCGCCTGAACCTGCCGGCGGACATCGAGAACTTTTCTGAATTGGATGTGGGTTATGTGCTGGCCGAAGATCTGGCCAATACCCGTTGGGTCATCGAGGAAGAGGGCGCGCGCATCATCTTCCCCAATCCCAAGGTCAAGAACGGCTTGCGGGCGGGCATCCTGATTGTCCCGACCGGCGACGAAAACCTCGCCTGATAGCGACATCTGAATCGGCACAAAACCAATGTGGGAGCGAGCCTGCTCGCGAAAGCGGTCTACCAGTCAACTTGTCGTCGGCTGGCTATCCCTCTTCGCGAGCAGGCTCGCTCCCACATTTGACTTGAGTGAGGTTAAAAACTCACTCGACGTTACACGGCGACAGCACGCGGCTCTGTACGACGCAGCGCACGAACCTTCTGCAGCGTATCCGCGCAAGTCCGTGCCGCTTCCTGACCCTTGTGCACAAAGTGCTCAAAGAAGAACTTCTGATGCTCTTCACCGGCATGGAAGTGATGCGGGGTCAGGGATACCGAGAACACCGGCACTTCCGTTTCCAGCTGCACCTGCATCAGGCCGCTGACCACCGACTGAGCGACGAACTCATGACGGTAGATGCCGCCGTCCACGACCAGGGCTGCCGCGACGATGCCGGCGTAACGACCGGTCTTGGCCAGCAGCTTGGCGTGCAGGGGCATTTCAAAGGCGCCGCCGACTTCGAAGAAGTCGATGTCCGATTCCTGATAACCCTGAACGAGCATTTCGGCGAGGAAGCCTTTGCGGCTTTGGTCGACGATTTCCTTGTGCCAGCAGGCCTGGATGAACGCAACGCGCTCGCCGTGAGGGTGTTTGCTTTTGCTATCGATAGCGGTGGGTTGCATGTTCTGACTCCTGTTTGTGTGAAAAACAGGGCGTTATGAATCGAAAGGGATTCAAGGGTACGCGCGAGCGCAGAAGCGCACGGACGGCCCTTTGGCGTTAATCCCGTTCTCTCTTCATCCGGACTATGACCGTCGGCCCCGGGATCACACCGGGTCTGCTGACCTTGCCGCCGTGCACCGCCCAAAGCCGTGTCCGTCGCCAAGCGCTCGCGGGCTATGCGCATTGCGCGCAATTACCGCCGGTGGGGAATTGCACCCCGCCCTGAGAACGTTTTCGCCGCCCTTTTGTCGGCGGCGCAGCGTTTTTAACACATATTTTCGGGCCCTGCACAGAACCGGTGGGAGCGAGCCTGCTCGCGAAAGCAGTGTGTCAGTCAGTAGATGTGTCACTGAAAGACTGCTTTCGCGAGCAGGCTCGCTCCCACATGGATGGCGTGTTCTCAAGAAGTAACCTGACCTTTTCGCGCTCAAGGGTTGATTAATCGGCGCGATGACCGCAGTAATTCACCTTCATAAAGGGATTTCCCCTGCTGACTTGAGGCCAGGTTCATGAGCGTTATCGATCTTCGCAGCGACACCGTCACTCAACCGACTCCCGCCATGCTCGACGCGATGAGCAGCGCCGCCACCGGTGACGACGTGTACGGCGAAGATCCGACGGTCAATCGTCTGGAAGCCGAACTGGCAAAACGGCTGGGTTTCGCCGCTGCGCTGTTTGTGCCGACCGGCACCATGAGCAACCTGCTCGGGCTGATGGCGCATTGCGAGCGCGGTGACGAGTACATCGTCGGCCAACAGGCGCACACCTATAAGTACGAGGGCGGTGGTGCGGCAGTGCTGGGTTCAATTCAGCCGCAGCCGCTGGAAGTGCAGGCCGACGGCTCGCTGGATCTGGATCAAGTGGCCGCCGCGATCAAGCCGGATGACTTCCACTTTGCCCGCACCCGACTGCTGGCGCTGGAAAACACCATGCAAGGCAAGGTGCTGACGCTGGAGTATCTGGCCCGGGCACGCAAGTTCACTCAGGACAACGGTCTGCAACTGCACCTGGACGGCGCGCGCTTGTACAACGCGGCGGTCAAGCTGGGCGTTGATGCCCGGCAAATCACTCAGCATTTCGATTCGGTGTCGGTGTGCCTGTCCAAAGGCCTTGGCGCGCCGGTCGGCTCGGTGTTGTGCGGTTCGGTCGAGTTGATCGGCAAAGCGCGTCGTCTGCGCAAAATGGTTGGCGGCGGTATGCGTCAGGCCGGATTGCTGGCAGCGGCGGGGCTGTACGCGCTGGATCACAACGTCGAGCGTCTGGCGGATGACCACGCCAATGCGCAATTTCTTGCCGAAGGCCTGCGTGGTGCAGGCTTTAGCGTCGAGCCGGTGCAGACCAACATGGTTTACGTGCAAATGGGCGACAAAGCCGAGGCGATCAAGGCATTTGCCGCCGAGCGCGGAATCAAATTGAGCGCCGCCGCGCGTCTGCGCATGGTCACGCACATGGACGTCAATCGCTCGCAAATCGAGCAAGTGATCGCGACATTTGTCGAGTTTTCGCGCAAGTGACAGCGTTAGCCGTCCAATTGACCGTTTCTATCGTATAAACACGCTGTACCCCGCGCGCAGGGCCGATATAATGCGGCCCTTTGCCGTCGCTTCGTCTGTTGACGTTTCGCACAGGCCTTTGGCCGCAGCCTCCGTGGAAGAACCTAATGAAAAGCGCAGAAATCCGTGAAGCCTTCCTTCGCTTCTTCGAAGAGCAAGGCCACACCCGTGTAGCCTCCAGCTCTTTGATTCCGGGCAACGATCCAACCCTGCTGTTCACTAACGCGGGGATGAACCAGTTCAAGGACTGCTTCCTGGGCCAGGAAAAACGTGCGTACACCCGCGCAACCAGCAGCCAGAAATGCGTGCGTGCCGGTGGCAAGAACAGTGACCTGGAAAACGTCGGTTATACCGCTCGTCACCACACATTCTTCGAAATGCTCGGTAACTTCAGCTTCGGTGACTATTTCAAGCACGACGCGATCACCTTCGCCTGGACCTTCCTGACCGGCGTTCTGAAACTGCCGAAGGAAAAACTCTGGGTCACCGTTTACGCCTCCGACGACGAAGCGTATGACATCTGGACCAAAGAGATCGGTGTGCCGGTCGAGCGCATGATCCGCATCGGCGACAACAAAGGCGCGCCGTACGCCTCCGACAACTTCTGGACCATGGGCGATACCGGCCCGTGCGGCCCGTGCACCGAGATTTTCTACGATCACGGCGACCACATCTGGGGCGGCCCACCGGGCTCGCCGGAAGAAGACGGCGACCGTTACATCGAGATCTGGAACAACGTATTCATGCAGTTCAACCGCACCGCCGATGGCGTGTTGCATCCGTTGCCAGCGCCGTCGGTGGATACCGGCATGGGCCTGGAGCGGATCAGTGCGGTGATGCAGCACGTCAATTCCAACTACGATATTGACCTGTTCAAGAACCTGCTGAAGGCCTCGGCTGAAGCCATCGGTTGCGAAAACGGCGATCAGTCTTCGCTGAAAGTGGTGTCCGACCACATTCGTTCGTGCGGCTTCCTGATCGCCGACGGCGTGCTGCCATCCAACGAAGGTCGTGGCTACGTACTGCGCCGGATTATTCGTCGCGCCTGCCGTCACGGCAACAAGCTCGGCGCCACCGGCAGCTTCTTCTACAAGATCGTCGCGGCGCTGGTCGCCGAGATGGGCGAAGCGTTCCCGGAACTTAAAAAGCAGCAGAGCAACATCGAGCGCGTACTCAAAGCCGAAGAAGAGCAGTTCTCCAAGACTCTGGAGCACGGCCTGAAGATTCTCGAGCAGGATCTGGCTGAACTCAAAGGCACCGTGGTGCCAGGCGACGTGGTGTTCAAACTCTACGACACCTACGGTTTTCCGATGGACCTGACCGCGGACATCGCCCGCGAGCGCAGCCTGACTGTCGACGAAGCCGGTTTTGAGCGTGAAATGGAAGCCCAGCGTGTTCGTGCGCGCTCGGCCAGCTCGTTCGGTCTGGACTACAACACGCTGGTCAAGGTTGATGTGGCCACCGAGTTCACCGGCTACAAAGACACCAGCGGTTCGGCGAAAATTGTCGCTATCTATAAAGAAGGCCAGTCGGTCGACGTCTTGAATGAAGGCGAAGAGGCGGTGATCGTTCTGAACCAGACGCCGTTCTACGCTGAATCCGGCGGCCAGATCGGTGATTGCGGTTATCTGCAGGCGAGCAACGCGCGTTTCGACGTTCGTGACACCACCAAGACCGGCGGCGCCTTCCTGCACCACGGTGTGCTGGATTCCGGCAGCCTGACCATCGGCGCGCCCGTGGAAACCCACGTCGATGCCGAGGTGCGTCACGCGACTTCGTTGAACCATTCGGCCACCCACTTGCTGCACGCTGCATTGCGCCAGGTGCTGGGCGAGCACGTTCAGCAGAAAGGTTCGTTGGTGGATAGCCAGCGTCTGCGTTTCGACTTCAGCCACTTTGAAGCGATCAAGCCTGAGCAGATCAAAGCGCTGGAAGACATCGTCAACGCCGAGATTCGCAAGAACTCCGCTGTTGAAACCGAAGAAACCGACATCGAAACCGCCAAGCAGAAAGGCGCGATGGCGCTGTTCGGCGAGAAGTACGGCGACAACGTGCGTGTGCTGAGCATGGGCGGCGATTTCTCCGTCGAGCTGTGCGGTGGCATCCACGCCAACCGTACCGGCGACATCGGCCTGCTGAAAATCATCAGCGAAGGCGGTGTGGCATCGGGCGTGCGTCGTATCGAGGCAGTCACCGGTGCCGCGGCACTGGCCTACTTGAACGCCGCAGAAGAACAACTCAAGGAAGCGACCAGCCTGGTCAAGGGCAGCCGCGACAACCTGATCGACAAGCTGTCGGCTGTGCTGGAGCGCAATCGCCAACTGGAGAAGCAACTCGAGCAGTTGCAAGCCAAGGCGGCCAGCGCTGCGGGCGACGATCTGTCGAGCGCGGCACTGGACGTCAAAGGCGTGAAGGTTTTGGCCGCACGTCTGGATGGTCAGGACGCCAAGGCGCTGCTGGCGCTGGTCGATCAGCTGAAAAACAAACTCGGCCGCGCAGTGATCCTGCTCGGCAGTGTCCATGAGGAAAAGGTCGTTCTGGTTGCGGGCGTAACCAAAGACCTGACTGGCCAACTCAAAGCCGGTGATTTGATGAAACAGGCTGCTGCGGCAGTGGGCGGGAAGGGCGGTGGTCGTCCGGACATGGCGCAGGGCGGCGGTATCGACGCCGGCGCGCTGGATGGAGCACTGGCGCTGACCGTTCCATTCGTCGAGCAAGCTTTATAAGACGGTCCGTCGGGCGCGCAGTCTAGTGGCGGGCCCGGCGGCTGTTTGAGTTGATTATTTGGGCGCCCTTCATGGGCAGAGGCGGCTTTGAAATGGCTTTGATCGTACAGAAATTTGGAGGCACCTCGGTCGGCACTGTCGAGAGAATCGAGCAGGTCGCCGACAAGGTTAAGAAATTCCGCGATGCCGGCGATGACCTGGTGGTCGTGTTGTCTGCAATGAGCGGCGAAACCAACCGTCTGATCGATCTGGCCAAGCAAATCAGTGGTGACGTGCAACCGGTTCCGCGTGAACTGGACGTGATCGTTTCCACCGGTGAGCAGGTGACGATTGCCCTGTTGGCCATGGCGCTGATCAAGCGCGGTGTGCCGGCGGTGTCGTACACCGGTAATCAGGTGCGGATTCTGACGGACAGTGCGCACAATAAAGCGCGTATCTTGCAGATTGATGACCAGAAGATTCGTGGTGATCTGAAGGCGGGCCGCGTTGTCGTAGTCGCCGGTTTCCAGGGCGTCGACGAGCACGGCAACATCACTACGCTGGGTCGTGGCGGTTCCGACACTACCGGTGTGGCACTCGCTGCTGCGCTGAAGGCTGACGAATGCCAGATCTACACCGACGTCGATGGTGTCTACACCACCGACCCGCGTGTCGTGCCGGTCGCTCAGCGTCTGGACAAGATCACCTTCGAAGAGATGCTGGAAATGGCCAGCCTCGGTTCCAAGGTGCTGCAGATCCGTGCGGTGGAATTCGCCGGCAAGTACAACGTTCCGCTGCGCGTACTGCACAGCTTCAAGGAGGGTCCGGGCACCCTCATTACTATTGATGAAGAGGAAACCATGGAACAGCCGATCATTTCCGGCATCGCTTTCAATCGCGATGAAGCCAAGCTGACCATCCGTGGCGTGCCAGACACCCCGGGTGTGGCGTTCAAGATTCTCGGCCCGATCAGTGCCGCGAACATCGAAGTCGACATGATCGTGCAGAACGTTGCGCACGATAACACCACCGACTTCACCTTCACCGTGCACCGCAACGACTACCAGGCCGCACAGACCGTGCTGGAAAACACTGCTCGCGAGATCGGTGCCCGTGAAGTGGTTGGCGACACCAAGATTGCCAAGGTCTCGATCGTTGGCGTCGGCATGCGTTCCCACGCAGGCGTGGCCAGCCGCATGTTCGAATCCCTGGCGAAAGAAAGCATCAACATCCAGATGATCTCGACGTCGGAAATCAAGGTTTCCGTGGTGATTGAAGAGAAATACCTGGAACTGGCCGTGCGCGCTCTGCACACGGCTTTCGAACTGGATGCTCCGGCCCGTCAGGGCGAGTAATTCCGTTTCTTGAAGGGCGCGGTCGGACCGCGCCCTTTATTTTTGAATGGCGCGAGCCCTGAACTGTTCTTTTGCTCGTGCTGGTCAATACTCAGGCATGTAGGGCTACGATCGCTCCGGTTGTAGGTCGGGTGCCTTTTTTTTGCAGACTGTTGTCCCTGAAATGAAATGCGTGAGGAGAAAGGTATGCTGATTCTGACTCGTCGGTGCGCAGAAAGCCTGATTATCGGTGATGGAGAAATCACCGTGACCGTGCTCGGCGTTAAAGGAAATCAAGTGCGCATCGGTGTGAACGCTCCGAAAGAGGTTGCCGTGCACCGTGAGGAAATTTACCTGCGTATAAAGAAAGAGAAGGACGAAGAACCAAGCCATTAATTTTTATCGATTTTTATGTTTGCAAACGGGGAAAAGGTTGGTTAAGATACGCCCCGTGTTGCGGAGAGCTGGCCGAGTGGCCGAAGGCGCTCCCCTGCTAAGGGAGTACACCTCAAAAGGGTGTCGGGGGTTCGAATCCCCCGTTCTCCGCCATTATTTGCTTAGTACGTCGTAATCTGGCTTTTTCTGTAAGTTGTTGAAATTATTAGAAAAAGTGGTTGGAATAGAGATTAGACGGGCTATAATGCGGCGCAACAAATGCACTCGTAGCTCAGCTGGATAGAGTACTCGGCTACGAACCGAGCGGTCACAGGTTCGAATCCTGTCGAGTGCACCATTTAAGAGTCAGTTACAGCGATGTAAATGACTTGGCTCCAACCAGATGTGATCTGGTCTAAAAACACAAATGCACTCGTAGCTCAGCTGGATAGAGTACTCGGCTACGAACCGAGCGGTCACAGGTTCGAATCCTGTCGAGTGCACCATTTAAGAGTTGTTTGCAGCAATGCAGGTGACTTGGCTTCAATCAGTTGTGGTCTGGTTTAAAAACACAAAATGCACTCGTAGCTCAGCTGGATAGAGTACTCGGCTACGAACCGAGCGGTCACAGGTTCGAATCCTGTCGAGTGCACCATATACCGAAAAGCCCGCGTTTAACGCGGGCTTTTTGCTTTCTGCGATTTGGCTTTCCCTTTCACGCATCCCTTCTCATCGAAATCGACTTGAGCACTTCGGCCTCGTTTGAGGTCGTACCGATAGCTCGTCGTCGAAGTCCGAATATTGACCTTGTCCGGTTTGCCGAGCGCGCTTTCGACGTCCTGCTGGTTCATGCCGGCAATGATGCGTCGATTGATGATCGCTTCGCGTCGCTGTCTGGCATCTATCAGATTTGCGCACTTGTCTTGCGCGCGCCCAACAATACCCGGTTCTCGACCGCGGGCTTTCATACCGGATTTTTCTTCGTGGTCGTGCTCCGGCATGATCGCTACGACCGATCCGGGCGAGTAGGGGTGTACTTCCTGAACTGAGCGTTGTTCACCGCTCGCACAACTCATGCTGGTGAAAGTGACGCTGCCGTCGGGCGCTTCACATCGGTGAAGGCTGGTCGCTGCCCCGGCGGGCGGTAGGCAGAGCAGGCTGGTGAGTACAAAACGAGTTGTTTTCGATGGCATTCGACGTCCTCCATGACGATCTATGCTCAAGGGTAGTCGCTGCATTTTTCATTGTCGGTGTGTTTTCTTTTCAGGATGAGTCGTCGCATCTGCATGGATCAGGACGGCGCTCAGTTTGTTTCGCAAGCGCTTGTTTCGGCCACGATTTTTTAACGTTTAAAACCGTCAGGCGGTGTATCATTGCGCCCGTCAGCCCCGCCGGGGCTTATGGAATACCTCCATGGACTTACCCAGTAGTTACTCAGTACCCCGTTTCACCAATCATGAATTGACTGATTGAATCTTCCGGCGTGCCCCGCTGCTGGGAGTGGAGTTCGCCTATGTCTGAAATCGAAGTAAAGAAAACACAGGAAAGCCTGCAGGATCGCCTGGCTCAAGTCGTCGAGCTGCTGCAGCGTCAACGGGTCGTCGAAGACCTGACTCATCGCCAGGAAGGCGCTCATCACGACCGGGTCGAAAACCTGGTTCACCGGCAAAATCTCGTCGAGCTGCAACGCAAGCTCGATGATCTGCACTCCGCCGACGTAGCCTACATTCTCGAAGCCTTGCCACTGGACGACCGTCTGACGCTCTGGCAGTTGGTCAAGGCTGATCGCGACGGCGACATTCTTCTCGAAGTATCCGATTCCGTCCGTGAAACACTGATCGCCGACATGGACGATCACGAGCTCCTGGCTGCTGCCAAGGACATGGATGCCGACGAACTCGCTGATCTGGCCTCCGAGCTGCCGCGAGATGTCGTCCATGAGTTAATGGAGACGCTGGACCAGCAACAACGCGAGCGAGTGCGCTCGGCCTTGTCTTATGACGAGGAGCAGGTCGGTGCGCTGATGGACTTCGAGATGGTGACCATTCGTGAGGATGTCAGTCTTGAAGTGGTTTTGCGTTACCTGCGGCGTCTCAAAGAGTTGCCCGGTCATACCGACAAACTGTTTGTGGTCGATTACGACGGCGTGCTCAAGGGTGTGCTGCCGATCAAGCGTTTGCTGGTGAACGATCCGGAGAAACAGGTTGCTGAAGTAATGGCCAGCGATCCGGTGAGTTTTCATCCGGATGAAGATGCTTATGACGCTGCTCAGGCGTTCGAGCGTTACGACTTGATCTCTGCCCCGGTGGTCGACAAAAACGGCAAGCTGATCGGCCGTCTGACCATCGATGAAATGGTCGACCTGATTCGTGAGGAAAGCGAAAGCGAAGTCCTCAATATGGCAGGTCTTCGTGAAGAGGAAGACATCTTTGCTTCGGTCTGGAAATCCTTGCGCAACCGTTGGGCATGGCTGGCGGTGAACTTGGTCACTGCGTTTGTCGCCTCGCGTGTGATCGGTCTGTTTGAGGGGTCGATCGAAAAGTTGGTAGCGCTGGCGGCATTGATGCCTATCGTAGCGGGTATTGGCGGTAACTCCGGCAATCAGACGATCACCATGATCGTTCGTGCGATGGCACTCGATCAGGTCAGTACCGGCAACACATCGCGACTGATGCGCAAGGAACTGGCCGTGGGCTTGATCAATGGCTTGGTCTGGGGCGGGGTAATCGGTGTGGTCGCCTATCTGCTTTATGGCAGTTGGTCGCTGGGTGTGGTGATGACCGCAGCGATGACACTCAACTTGCTTCTGGCGGCGCTGATGGGGGTGTTAATCCCTATGACTCTGGCCAAGTTGGGTCGTGATCCGGCGATGGGGGCCAGTGTGATGATTACTGCCATGACCGACAGTGGTGGCTTTTTCATCTTCCTCGGGTTGGCCACGATCTTCCTGCTCTGATTTGTTGTAATAGAAAGCCCGCGCTCATTGGCGGGCTTTTTTATGTCCGGTATATCTGCCAGCCCAAACGCTGGGCAAAGAAAAGCCAGCATTCACGCTGGCTTGAGATATTTGGTTCGGCTCAGGACGCGTCTGCGGCCATTTCGGCGTCGTGGGCGATCAGCGACACCAAAGCGTTTTGCTGGCGGTGAGAGAGTTGACGGAATCGTTGCAGCAACTCGCGCTCATGCAACGAAAGCTCGGGGCTGTCTAGGCGCATGCTCAGCTCTTCGCCCAGTGCGCCTTCCTGAATAAGACTCTGCTCAAGGCGCGCAATGATTTCGGAGTTCATGCTGCGATGATGATTGCGAGCCACCTCGGCAATGCGTTCACGCATTCCGTCTGGCAGACGTACGACGAACTTGTCAGCCGTACGGCTGGAATAAATTGCCTGTTTCAATGGGCGCATATATTTAACCGGTTAGTTCAGGGGAGCGGTTCTCGGGATTGGCCGCAGGATGTGTTTTAGGACAAGCATCCGCACCAAATGGTTCAACGTGAATTGTTGAGAGGCGCGCATCATGCCTCAAAATTGCCAGATCATTGGCGTCAATTCTGTGACAAATATTGAGCCGGATAAAGGCGTAATGCCAGCACCAATTATCAGAAATGCGGACTGGTTTGAAAACTTTGCCTAGTCTCGCGTCACTGTCCGCTTCCAAGCGCTCATCAAATGATGTCCGAAGACATCAGGGCGTGCATTCTATGCGGATTTAGATCCTTGTTCCTTACCTGTACAGAATAGTGGCAATTTGCCGATTTACTAGTGCTGAGGCATGTCGGAGGGCGTTTTCAAGATGGGTGGCAGGCTTATTTATCTGATGGGCCCCTCGGGTTCAGGCAAGGACAGCCTGATCGAAGCCGCGCGTGAGCCTTTGCGTTTGTTGAGCTGCGAAGTGATGCGTCGGGTGATTACGCGTTCGGCGGAATCGATGGGTGAAGATGCGATCGGCGTGACGCAGGAGGAGTTCGAGCGCCGTCTTCGCGAAGGTGGCTTCTCTCTGGTATGGCATGCCAATGGTTTGTCCTATGGGATTCCAGTAGAAATGGATCAGTGGTTGAAAGCGGGGCGACATGTATTGGTGAACGGCTCTCGCGCCAATCTGCGGCAAGCGCAAACACGCTACCCGTCACTGTTACCCGTTTTATTGACAGTCAAGGATGAGGTGTTGCGAGAGAGACTGCTCAAGCGTGGTCGAGAAACGATTGAGCAGATCGATGCGAGGCTTGCCCGCAACGCTCTGTTCAAGGAAAGGAGGTCAAGTGACAGACCTGTGTGTCTTATCGACAACTCCGGCGACTTGCCTGACGCCGTCAGTCAGCTGCTCGATTGGGTAAGGGTTAACGCAATACTGGGTCGAACTTGATTTTACGTCCGGCAATCAGTGCTAATACGAACAGCACCGCAAATACGCCTGTAGTGGTCAACTAATCCCGGACACGACGTTAAGTTTTTTCTCGGCCTGAGCTGGGGCCAGTCCGTTGTTGAATTGGTGCGGTCTAATCCAGTTGTACCGATGCATCAGGTAATGACTGATGTCGCGGTGCGCTTCTTGAGCTGTCATGTAGCCCACGGTCGGTATCCATTCAGTTTTCAAGCTGCGAAACACACGCTCCATCGGCGCGTTATCCCAGCAGTTTCCACGACGGCTCATGCTTTGGCGCATGCGGTAACGCCAGAGCCGTTGGCGAAACTGGCGACTGCCATATTGCGAGCCCTGATCCGAGTGAAACAGAAGCCCTTGAGGCCTGCCACGCTGTTCGTAAGCCATGTCCAACGCCTTGATGACCAGATCCGCATCCGGCTTGTTCGACAGCGCCCAGCCCACCACTCGGCGCGCGTAAAGATCCATAACGACAGCCAGGTAATGCCATTTCCCTTGAGCCCAGATGTAGGTGATGTCGCCACACCAGACCTGATTCGGCGCCGGCACATCAAACTCTCGATTCAATATGTTCGGAATGTCAGGCCGCTCAACCGTCGCTTGTTTGTAGGCATGTGATCCAGGTTGTTTACTGACCAACTCCAGTTCCCGCATCAGGCCTCGCACCTTGAACCGCCCAATTTGCTCGCCGTCTTCCTGCATCATCGACACGATGCTGCGGCTACCGGCGGCGCTTCGACTTTGCGTAAACAGTTCGTTAACCCGGCTGCGCAACCGAAGCCGCTCAACGTCTGGAGTTCGGCGCCTGAGACGATGGGCGTAGTAACACGAACGAGTGACGTCAAAGACTGCGCAAAGCCAATCAACCGGCTCTTGGGGGCTCAGTTGATCAATCAGCGCGTGCGCTCGTGCTCTTCCGACATCAAGAGCGCGGTAGCCTTTTTTAAAATGGATTTCTCCCGCTCAAGTCGAGCGATTCGAGCTTCCAATTCCTGGATTTTCTGTTGCTCTGGCGTCAGCGCTTTACTCTGCGGAGTAACGCCAGTGCGCTCCTGCTGAAGCTGATTAACCCAGCGGCGCAACGCGGACTCAACCACACCAAGCGAGCGGCTGGCTTCGATATGGCTATAGCCTTGATCGAGCACGAGGCCTGCGGCCTCGCGTTTGAATTCAGCGGAAAAAGAACGACGTTGTTTGGTCATCAGACACCTCTATCTGGCGAGCATTCTCGCCTAAATGGGTGTCCGGTTTCATTAGACCACTACAGCCGCATCCGATCAGAGGCAGCGATATTTCGGTTTCCTCGAATAGCGAAAGATGCATGACGCCACTCAATAAGCCGAGGATCAGAAATCCTGCTGCTGATTTAGACATGCTGTACTCCTGAAAATATTTCAAAAAACAAGACGATCGCTTGCGTGCGCTGACAGCGTCTGCTCAGGCGAGCTCGCTACTCGGAGCTCAACGATCTGATTGCTCAACACCGCCAATTGCGGTGTTTTCTGCACCTGCAAGTAATGCGGCATACGCTGAGCGATCGGCGCGCCCTTTTCGAGCGAGAAGTGGAAACCCACCAAAATCGCCAAAGCGATCGCATTGGCAAGCACAAGAGTAGTGTTCATGGCGTGGCGCTCCGATTGTTCTTCTTTCTATAGAACAGGCAAAGCAGCCGTCGTGCCAATAGTCTAACCGCTACTAAGTCCTTTAAAAACAAGCATTTGAGAAGGTTTTCCTAATTATCCTGGTTGCAATCTGCAATGATAGCTTTTTGGGGTAGTGCAAAATGCACGGTAATTCTTCCCGCAGCACTGCAAGGCGCCTGCCTACACTTAAAAGTCCTACGGATGACATGACAAATTAGGGCTTGACCGTTAACATGCTCGCCGTCCGTCGCTCATCATCTAAAAGCGACAATCGTGTGTCTCAGTAGCTCAATTGGATAGAGCATCCCCCTCCTAAGGGGAAGGTTGGCAGTTCGAACCTGCCCTGGGACACCATCTGATTCAGGCCTTCCTGGCCATTTTCTCTCCACTGCGTTTCTCTGTGATAGCAGCGTGGCGGCTGAGAAATAATTAAAGCCCCCTTCGAATGATCTGCAGGGGGCTTTTTCGTATTCACCGCTCAATGAAGATGCAGATGGTAGATCTGCTGGAACTCTTGTTGAGTGTGCAAGAGCTCCTGTTCTCCCTGCTGCGGTCGTACTCATGAGTGGTGTGATTTCAAAAGATCGATGACTTTGAGTTAGGGGCCGAGCCATCGGCTTTGCCAGCATGCTGAACGCTTGCGCGCTTCTCGGGGCGGGGGCAGTTGCTCAAGTCGATCTGCCGTCATCCCGGGAACCTCAACCAGGTACTCGTCGACAATCGTTCTCTTCGTGATCAGCGGCGAGCGGTTCGAGTGGTTCTCGGGCGCGGATCTGCTGTGCCTTCCTTTATATAGAGGGGAATTTTAAGTCTTTTGGAGAAAGGCGAAATTAACGGTTGACGGCAGATTCCAGACGTCTATAATTCGCCCCACTTCCGGCGCAGTCGAAACGGAAAACTCCTTGAGATTCAATGAGTTATACGGTTTTCGATAGCGGATTGCTTCAGTTCATCGAAGCCTGGAAGGAGTTGAAAGAGCGATAATGTTTGGCTCTTTTAACGGTTCGATCTTCTCGGTCGAAAGCGGAGAAAAAGAGGTGTTGACAGCAGCGTGTAACGCTGTAGAATTCGCCTCCCGCTAACGAGAGATCGGAAGCGCAAGTGGTTGAAGTTGTTGAAGAATTCTTCGAAAACTTCTGAAAATAATCACTTGACAGCAAATGAGGCTGCTGTAGAGTGCGCGCCTCGGTTGAGACGAAAGATCTTAACCAACCGCTCTTTAACAACTGAATCAAGCAATTCGTGTGGGTGCTTGTGGAGTCAGACTGATAGTCAACAAGATTATCAGCATCACAAGTTACTCCGCGAGAAATCAAAGATGTAACCAACGATTGCTGAGCCAAGTTTAGGGTTTCTTAAAAACCCAAAGATGTTTGAACTGAAGAGTTTGATCATGGCTCAGATTGAACGCTGGCGGCAGGCCTAACACATGCAAGTCGAGCGGATGAAAGGAGCTTGCTCCTGGATTCAGCGGCGGACGGGTGAGTAATGCCTAGGAATCTGCCTGGTAGTGGGGGACAACGTTTCGAAAGGAACGCTAATACCGCATACGTCCTACGGGAGAAAGCAGGGGACCTTCGGGCCTTGCGCTATCAGATGAGCCTAGGTCGGATTAGCTAGTTGGTGAGGTAATGGCTCACCAAGGCGACGATCCGTAACTGGTCTGAGAGGATGATCAGTCACACTGGAACTGAGACACGGTCCAGACTCCTACGGGAGGCAGCAGTGGGGAATATTGGACAATGGGCGAAAGCCTGATCCAGCCATGCCGCGTGTGTGAAGAAGGTCTTCGGATTGTAAAGCACTTTAAGTTGGGAGGAAGGGCAGTAAATTAATACTTTGCTGTTTTGACGTTACCGACAGAATAAGCACCGGCTAACTCTGTGCCAGCAGCCGCGGTAATACAGAGGGTGCAAGCGTTAATCGGAATTACTGGGCGTAAAGCGCGCGTAGGTGGTTTGTTAAGTTGGATGTGAAATCCCCGGGCTCAACCTGGGAACTGCATTCAAAACTGACAAGCTAGAGTATGGTAGAGGGTGGTGGAATTTCCTGTGTAGCGGTGAAATGCGTAGATATAGGAAGGAACACCAGTGGCGAAGGCGACCACCTGGACTGATACTGACACTGAGGTGCGAAAGCGTGGGGAGCAAACAGGATTAGATACCCTGGTAGTCCACGCCGTAAACGATGTCAACTAGCCGTTGGGAGCCTTGAGCTCTTAGTGGCGCAGCTAACGCATTAAGTTGACCGCCTGGGGAGTACGGCCGCAAGGTTAAAACTCAAATGAATTGACGGGGGCCCGCACAAGCGGTGGAGCATGTGGTTTAATTCGAAGCAACGCGAAGAACCTTACCAGGCCTTGACATCCAATGAACTTTCCAGAGATGGATTGGTGCCTTCGGGAACATTGAGACAGGTGCTGCATGGCTGTCGTCAGCTCGTGTCGTGAGATGTTGGGTTAAGTCCCGTAACGAGCGCAACCCTTGTCCTTAGTTACCAGCACGTTATGGTGGGCACTCTAAGGAGACTGCCGGTGACAAACCGGAGGAAGGTGGGGATGACGTCAAGTCATCATGGCCCTTACGGCCTGGGCTACACACGTGCTACAATGGTCGGTACAAAGGGTTGCCAAGCCGCGAGGTGGAGCTAATCCCATAAAACCGATCGTAGTCCGGATCGCAGTCTGCAACTCGACTGCGTGAAGTCGGAATCGCTAGTAATCGCGAATCAGAATGTCGCGGTGAATACGTTCCCGGGCCTTGTACACACCGCCCGTCACACCATGGGAGTGGGTTGCACCAGAAGTAGCTAGTCTAACCTTCGGGAGGACGGTTACCACGGTGTGATTCATGACTGGGGTGAAGTCGTAACAAGGTAGCCGTAGGGGAACCTGCGGCTGGATCACCTCCTTAATCGACGACATCAGCTGCTGCATGAGCTCCCACACGAATTGCTTGATTCATTGAAGAAGACGAAAGAAGCAGCCTGTATCGGTTTGTAGCTGAGTTGGTTAGAGCGTACCCCATGCTTTGTGGTTAAGAGCAGGGTGAGGTCGGCCTTAGTAGCTCGAAATTGGGTCTGTAGCTCAGTTGGTTAGAGCGCACCCCTGATAAGGGTGAGGTCGGCAGTTCGAATCTGCCCAGACCCACCAATTTTGTGTGGGAAACGCCTGTAGAAATACGGGGCCATAGCTCAGCTGGGAGAGCGCCTGCCTTGCACGCAGGAGGTCAGCGGTTCGATCCCGCTTGGCTCCACCACTACTGCTTCTGAAGTATAAAGCTTAGAAATGAGCATTCCATCGATTCGATGGTGGATGTTGATTTCTAGTCTTTGACTAGTTCGTTCTTTAAAAATTTGGGTATGTGATAGAAAGATAGACTGAACGTTACTTTCACTGGTAACGGATCAGGCTAAGGTAAAATTTGTGAGTTCTCTTAATTGAGAAATTCGAATTTTCGGCGAATGTCGTCTTCACAGTATAACCAGATTGCTTGGGGTTATATGGTCAAGTGAAGAAGCGCATACGGTGGATGCCTTGGCAGTCAGAGGCGATGAAAGACGTGGTAGCCTGCGAAAAGCTTCGGGGAGTCGGCAAACAGACTTTGATCCGGAGATGTCTGAATGGGGGAACCCAGCCATCATAAGATGGTTATCTTGTACTGAATACATAGGTGCAAGAGGCGAACCAGGGGAACTGAAACATCTAAGTACCCTGAGGAAAAGAAATCAACCGAGATTCCCTTAGTAGTGGCGAGCGAACGGGGACTAGCCCTTAAGTGGCTTTGAGATTAGCGGAACGCTCTGGAAAGTGCGGCCATAGTGGGTGATAGCCCTGTACGCGAAAATCTCTTAGTCATGAAATCGAGTAGGACGGAGCACGAGAAACTTTGTCTGAATATGGGGGGACCATCCTCCAAGGCTAAATACTACTGACTGACCGATAGTGAACTAGTACCGTGAGGGAAAGGCGAAAAGAACCCCGGAGAGGGGAGTGAAATAGATCCTGAAACCGTATGCGTACAAGCAGTGGGAGCCCACTTTGTTGGGTGACTGCGTACCTTTTGTATAATGGGTCAGCGACTTATTTTCAGTGGCGAGCTTAACCGAATAGGGGAGGCGTAGCGAAAGCGAGTCTTAATAGGGCGTCTAGTCGCTGGGAATAGACCCGAAACCGGGCGATCTATCCATGGGCAGGTTGAAGGTTGGGTAACACTAACTGGAGGACCGAACCGACTACCGTTGAAAAGTTAGCGGATGACCTGTGGATCGGAGTGAAAGGCTAATCAAGCTCGGAGATAGCTGGTTCTCCTCGAAAGCTATTTAGGTAGCGCCTCATGTATCACTGTAGGGGGTAGAGCACTGTTTCGGCTAGGGGGTCATCCCGACTTACCAAACCGATGCAAACTCCGAATACCTACAAGTGCCGAGCATGGGAGACACACGGCGGGTGCTAACGTCCGTCGTGAAAAGGGAAACAACCCAGACCGTCAGCTAAGGTCCCAAAGTTATGGTTAAGTGGGAAACGATGTGGGAAGGCTTAGACAGCTAGGAGGTTGGCTTAGAAGCAGCCACCCTTTAAAGAAAGCGTAATAGCTCACTAGTCGAGTCGGCCTGCGCGGAAGATGTAACGGGGCTCAAACCATACACCGAAGCTACGGGTATCATCTTCGGATGATGCGGTAGAGGAGCGTTCTGTAAGCCTGTGAAGGTGAGTTGAGAAGCTTGCTGGAGGTATCAGAAGTGCGAATGCTGACATGAGTAACGACAATGGGTGTGAAAAACACCCACGCCGAAAGACCAAGGTTTCCTGCGCAACGTTAATCGACGCAGGGTTAGTCGGTCCCTAAGGCGAGGCTGAAAAGCGTAGTCGATGGAAAACAGGTTAATATTCCTGTACTTCTGGTTATTGCGATGGAGGGACGGAGAAGGCTAGGCCAGCTTGGCGTTGGTTGTCCAAGTTTAAGGTGGTAGGCTGAGATCTTAGGTAAATCCGGGATCTTAAGGCCGAGAGCTGATGACGAGTGTTCTTTTAGAACACGAAGTGGTTGATGCCATGCTTCCAAGAAAAGCTTCTAAGCTTCAGGTAACCAGGAACCGTACCCCAAACCGACACAGGTGGTTGGGTAGAGAATACCAAGGCGCTTGAGAGAACTCGGGTGAAGGAACTAGGCAAAATGGCACCGTAACTTCGGGAGAAGGTGCGCCGGTGAGGGTGAAGGACTTGCTCCGTAAGCTCATGCCGGTCGAAGATACCAGGCCGCTGCGACTGTTTATTAAAAACACAGCACTCTGCAAACACGAAAGTGGACGTATAGGGTGTGACGCCTGCCCGGTGCCGGAAGGTTAATTGATGGGGTTAGCTAACGCGAAGCTCTTGATCGAAGCCCCGGTAAACGGCGGCCGTAACTATAACGGTCCTAAGGTAGCGAAATTCCTTGTCGGGTAAGTTCCGACCTGCACGAATGGCGTAACGATGGCGGCGCTGTCTCCACCCGAGACTCAGTGAAATTGAAATCGCTGTGAAGATGCAGTGTATCCGCGGCTAGACGGAAAGACCCCGTGAACCTTTACTATAGCTTTGCACTGGACTTTGAATTTGCTTGTGTAGGATAGGTGGGAGGCTTTGAAGCGTGGACGCCAGTTCGCGTGGAGCCATCCTTGAAATACCACCCTGGCAACTTTGAGGTTCTAACTCAGGTCCGTTATCCGGATCGAGGACAGTGTATGGTGGGTAGTTTGACTGGGGCGGTCTCCTCCTAAAGAGTAACGGAGGAGTACGAAGGTGCGCTCAGACCGGTCGGAAATCGGTCGTAGAGTATAAAGGCAAAAGCGCGCTTGACTGCGAGACAGACACGTCGAGCAGGTACGAAAGTAGGTCTTAGTGATCCGGTGGTTCTGTATGGAAGGGCCATCGCTCAACGGATAAAAGGTACTCCGGGGATAACAGGCTGATACCGCCCAAGAGTTCATATCGACGGCGGTGTTTGGCACCTCGATGTCGGCTCATCACATCCTGGGGCTGAAGCCGGTCCCAAGGGTATGGCTGTTCGCCATTTAAAGTGGTACGCGAGCTGGGTTTAGAACGTCGTGAGACAGTTCGGTCCCTATCTGCCGTGGACGTTTGAGATTTGAGAGGGGCTGCTCCTAGTACGAGAGGACCGGAGTGGACGAACCTCTGGTGTTCCGGTTGTCACGCCAGTGGCATTGCCGGGTAGCTATGTTCGGGAAAGATAACCGCTGAAAGCATCTAAGCGGGAAACTTGCCTCAAGATGAGATCTCACTGGAACCTTGAGTTCCCTGAAGGGCCGTCGAAGACTACGACGTTGATAGGTTGGGTGTGTAAGCGCTGTGAGGCGTTGAGCTAACCAATACTAATTGCCCGTGAGGCTTGACCATATAACACCCAAGCAATTTGCGTCGAAGAGACCAGATTGCGGTGTGTGAAGACGAAACGAACCGAAAGTTCGATGTTCACAAACACCGACAGCTGTCACATACCCAATTTGCTGAAGCGAGGCCATCAGGTCACGACTCAGTACCCGAATTTCTTGACGACCATAGAGCGTTGGAACCACCTGATCCCATCCCGAACTCAGCAGTGAAACGATGCATCGCCGATGGTAGTGTGGGGTTTCCCCATGTGAGAGTAGGTCATCGTCAAGATTAAATTCCGAAACCCCAATTGCGAAAGCAGTTGGGGTTTTGTTTTGCCCGAAGGAAAGTTCTTATCCCTGAACAACCTGCCCCGGGCTTCAGCGCTTTTGTCGGTTTGCAAAAAAGCCCCGAACAGGATGACCTGGGGGGGCTCTTTCTGACTCAAGTGCTGGATCTACTCTGCGTCCGCGGCACCGCCTCCGACTTTACCAATCGAGGTACTGATCTCCGTGATGCGACGGCGGCCATTCACCTCGTAGCTGCGTTCCTCTTCTATTGATTCCGGCTTGCGTAAGCTCAATTGCCCAAACAGCCCATGTTTCTCGCTCTAAGTGCCATCCCTTTCAAGGTCTTAGGTAAAATCCCCTGATACTTCAGCCAGGAGGACCCGAACGATGTGGGCCGATGTTCTAGCGCGTTTCGAGAAAAAAGCACCTGCCAGTGTCATGGCCAAATTGGCGCTGGAGCAGGCCATTGCGCCTGAGTGGATTGATCAGGTCTTCGAAGAGCATCGGCAACGGCAGTATTCTCGTGAGCTACTGTTCTCGACCATCATCAAGCTGATGTCCCTTGTTTCATTGGGCTTGAAGCCATCCCTGCACGCCGCCGCGCGGCAACTGGAAGATCTTCCTGTCAGTTTGGCTGCCCTCTACGACAAGATCAGTCGTACTGAACCTGCGCTGTTACGCGCTCTGGTCACAGGTTGTGCGCAACGTCTGACTCCGACCATCAAGGAGCTGGGCTGCACCAAAACGTTGCCGGGCTGGCAGCTTCGAGTGGTGGACGGCAATCATTTGGCTTCCACTGAGAAACGTCTGGGCGCTCTACGCCATGAGCGAGGCGCCGCTCGTCCTGGCTTTTCGGTGGTTGTTTACGACCCCGATCTCGATCAGGTCATCGACCTTCAGGCGTGTGAGGATGCCTACGCAAGCGAGCGTGTTTGCGTGCTGCCTCTACTGGCCAATGCCGAGCCAGGCCAAGTGTGGCTGGCTGATCGACTCTATTGCACGCTCCCGGTCATGGAGGCTTGTGAGCAGGTCCAGACATCCTTTGTCATTCGTCAGCAAGCCAAACATCCACGCCTGATTCAAGAGGGTGAGTGGCAAGAACCCGTGCCTGTGGAAACAGGCACTGTGCGTGAGCAGATCATCCAGGTCAGAGGCGGTTACCAATGTCGGCGTGTCGAACTGACGCTTCATTCGCCAACAGACTCGGGTGACAGCAGCTTGATGTTCTGGAGCAATCTACCCCAAAGCGTCAGCGCACAGCAGATCGCGCAACTCTATCGCCGTCGCTGGAGCATTGAAGGCATGTTCCAGCGACTGGAAGCGATCCTGGAAAGTGAAATCGAAACTCTTGGCAGCCCAAAGGCTGCCTTACTCGGGTTCGCCACTGCGGTGTTGGCCTACAACGTCCTGGCCGTCCTCAAACGAAGCGTCGAGCAAGCTCACCGGGATACCCAGCCTGACGGCTGGGAAGCCTCGATCTATCACTTGGCGGTTCAGGTCAGGAGTGGTTATGAGGGAATGCAGATTGCGCTGCCTTCGGAATATCTTCCCGTCATTCCTCTGGAAAAACTGGCCCAGCGCTTACTAGAGCTGGCCAGCAACATCCAACCCAAACAAGTTGCGAAAAGCCCCCGTGGCCCCAAAGTGCCTAAGCCCAAGACATGGGTCCAAGGCACGGCGGTGCATGCGCATGTTTCAACGGACAGAGTAATCAAGGCTGCCAAAACTAAAAGACCTTGAAAGGGATGGCTCTAAGTGCCGAACCAATTGTTCAATCGCGCAATAAAACACTCAGTACCAATGATTACCGGGAAGTCGGCAACGGACTCGACTGCGTAATACCCAGCACCGTAGCCGTAATACTCCTCCTCGCTATCCTTGGCAGACTGAGGAATGGGGCAGATCGGTTGTCTCTCTTGTCTCGTACCAGATAGTTCTTCATCCATCGTGGCCAAGCCTTGAGTGAGTGCCTGTTGCAGTTCAGGCTTGAGCTTGTAAGTGATGTTGTTGCCGTTGTGGTGCTGGGTGCGGGGGATGCGCAGTTGATAGCGGTAGTGAACGGTGACGATGGGCACTTCGCGGTTCATTTGCAGGGGGCTGAGCAGGTACACCTGATCGACACCATATCCACTGTCTCGGTAGGCGGCGTAGACCTTGCCGCGCACGGTTATCCAGTTCACCGACTGGTTGGCACCACGATCGTTAGTGGAGTACAGCGAACTGCCAACGCCTGACTCCTTATCAAGAGCAGCCGTTCTGCGGGTAAATCGATCGCCGTCACGGCGATAGGTTTCGAATAACGTGAATAGGCCGGTGCCACCTATATAGGTCTGAACGATGAGGTCGCGCTGTCCGTCGCCGTCCAGATCAAACAACGTAAACGTGATTTGACCAAGCTCGGTATGGGCGTTCAGGTTCGAGGCGAGCAAGGCGCTCCATTCATGCCGACTGACACCCTTTGGGACTGCTTTGGGAACGTGAGTCTTCTCCGAGTATTGATCGTCATCAGGCTCGGAGGAAAATGAAGTCTGACGGGTTTTGATCGCCAAGGAGTCGAGTGTTCGCTCCAGGGCAAACTCCGGATCGTTTTCGCTGGCCGCCCGGATGCGTTTTTGCAGATCGTCCAGAACCTGTTTATCGAGGTCGCTCGGTTTGAAGACAACAGCCTCCTTCCACTGCGCTTGCAACAACTGCAAACGCTCGCGATAGCTTTGCTCCAGGCAAGTATCTTCAACGCAGTCGTTGCGTGCTTTTAGCCAAAGCCGTTGAGTGCTCTTGAGTTCAGCTTGGCCATCACTGGAAGCCTTCATCAATTCCCGATAAACCGTTCCCATCTGTGTATCCAGTTCGTACACGATTTTATTGGCACAAATAGTCTTTTCAACGGTGTTCGCCGCTTTTGTGCAGTCCATTCCAGCCGCCGTCGCCTCCTGGATAATCAGAAGAGCACAGGCGGACACGATGCAGCGTCCTTTGCTGTACACGAGGTAAACCCTGTATCGGTAGAGTAGAAGGCGCGCAGAGTAATCGCTGCGCAAGGAATCTTGAAGTGCTTGCTTCAGGGAACGTCACTTGTGGCCGATAACCCGATCGGCTCTTGCAATCTCATCGGCCGCGAATGAAATCACTTGATAGCATTTTGCCTGCAGTTATCATCTTCGCGCCTGTAAAAGCCCTCGGTACTTTTAATTCAATTGCCTGGAAATCTTCGATGCTGTCGTATCACCAAAAGAGTTTTCTGATCGTCGATGATTTCTCGGATTTCCGCAGCTCCGTGCGCTCGATGTTGCGCGAGTTGGGGGTCAAGGACGTGGACACCGCCGACACCGGTGAGCAGGCGCTGAAGATGTGTGCGCAGAAGTCCTACGATTTCATCCTGCAGGATTTCCATCTCGGCGACGGCAAGAAGAACGGCCAGCAGGTACTCGAAGACCTGATGCTGGAAAAACTCATCAGCCACGAAGCCGTGTTTGTCATGGTCACGGCCGAGACCAGTCAGGCGATGGTGCTCAGTGCTTTGGAGCACGAGCCGGATGCGTACCTGACCAAACCGTTCAACCGTTCTGGCCTGGCCCAGCGGCTGGAGCGTCTGGAGCAGCGCAAGACGTTGCTCAAACCTATTCTGCAAGCCCTCGACCGTGGCAAACCGGTCGAGGTGCTCAACGCGTGCATCGCTCTGTGCAAACAGGACATCCGTTATTCGCCGCTGTGCCTGCGCTACCGTGCTGATGCCTTGCGCGACTTGAATCAGAACGAAGCACTGGAGCGTCTCTACGACAGCATCATTGCTGACCGGCCGTTGCCGTGGGCGTTTGCCGGGTTGGGCAAGTTGCTGTTCAAGCGCGGGCAAGTGGCTCAGGCCAAAGGCGTCTACGAAAAAGCCTTGAAAGTGTTCCCGATGATGCCAGCGCTATATGACGGGATGGCCGACGTGCTGGTTTCCGAGGGCGATACCAAAGGCGCGCAGCGGGTGCTGGAAGAGGCGATTCGGCTGTCGCCGCTGGCGGTGCGTCGACAGGCGTTGCTCGGCAAACTGGCGATGACCAACGAAGATTTCGATACGGCCTCGCGGGCTTACCGTCAGGCCGTATCGCAGGGCGCGCAGTCGCGTTTCAAGGATCCGGAAAGCAACCTCGGCCTGGCCCATGCGCTGATCAGCAAAGGCAGTGAGCGCGGTCTCGACACGCGCACGCGACTGGAGATCAACACAACGCTGAGCGCCGTGGCCAAAGAGAACCCGACCGACCCCGGTTTGCAGATTCGCGCGCGTTTGATGAAGGCCACCAGTCTGCTGCTCAACGACGCCGAAACCGCCGACAAGCTCACCGAGCAGGCCATAATGCGCCTCGACGGCATGGAACAGTTCATGAGCCCGGAAGCCGCGCTGCTCGTCGCCAAGCAGTTGCAGATGCTCGGTCAGGCCGAGGCGGGCACCTCCATGCTCAAGAGCTGCGCGGAGATCTACGGCGACGATCCGGCGGTGATGAAAGACATCGCCAAGCTCACCGATGACCCGACTATTCTCAGTTCCAGCAACGCCGCCGCCGACCTCAACCGTCAGGGCGTGCGCGTGTACAAGACCGGTAACCTGGTGGAGGCCCGCGAAGTCTTCCGCAAGGCGCTGAAAATGCAACCGAAGAACATCAGTATCGCGCTGAACATGGCCCAGTCGCTGCTGCACGGCACCGACACCAGTGTGCCGTCGGCGGAGCTGGAAGAATGTCGGGCCTGCCTGAAAATGGTCGGTCTGATGCCCGACACTGACGCGCGTTACTCGCGTTATCAGAAGCTGAAAAGCAAGGCGTTTGGCGAATGAACCAAGACAAGCAGGCTCTGGATTTTTCCACGGTGATCGCCTCCACCGTTCACGATATGAAGAACTCGCTGGCCATGCTCATGCAGGCCCATAGCCAATGGCTGGCGCGTTTGCCCCAAGCGCAGCGCAGCGGCACGGAGCAGGGCGTGATCGACTTCGAATTCGCTCACCTCAACGGCATGCTGGTGCAACTGCTCGGGCTGTATAAGCTCGGTGTCAATCAGATGCCGTTGCAGCCGGCATATCACGAACTGGATGATTTCATCGAGGCGCAACTGGCGGCGCATCAAGAGGTGTTTGCCAGTCGCGGGATCATCGCCACGTATGAAGTCGATCCGCTGAGTCCGTTGGGGTTCTTCGACCGTGAGCTGGTCGCTTCGGTGCTGGGCAACTGCATCAACAATGCCATTCGTTATGCCCGCGAGTCGCTGCTGATTACTGTCAGCGACGAGGCCGGGCAACTGGTGGTGAGCATCAACGATGACGGCGATGGTTATCCGGCCGAGATGCTTGAGCGTCAGAACGATTACGTGCAGGGCATCAATCACAGCAGCGGCAGCACCGGGCTTGGGTTGTATTTCGCGGCTCGCATCGCCGCGTTGCATCAACGTAATGGCGTTGAAGGACGCACGGAAATTCGCAACGGCGGCCCGTTGGGCGGCGGGGTGTTCAGTCTCTACCTGCCGTGATGCAAGGCTTTTTGTTTGACGCTGCTTGATATTCCGAACGGCCGGAGCCTATTTTGTACGGGTCGCCGTTCGCGGCTCGCACAACAACAAGGATTGCGTCATGACAACCGATGGCCAAGGTTCACTCGCACAGCGATTGACGGGCATTGATGAGATTGAATGTGTCACGCCGGATTTGAATGGCGTACCGCGTGGCAAGGTAATGACCGCCGAAGGCTTCCTCGAAGGACGGCGTTTGCAGCTGGCACGGGGTGTGCTGCTGCAATGCATCATGGGCGGTTATCCACCAGCGCGTTTTTACGGCGGCGATGACGGTGACCTCGCGCTGATTGCCGACCCAGACCAGATTCATCCGTTGCCATGGAGTGACGAAGCCCGTGCCCTGGCGATTTGCGATGCCGACGAACTGACCGGCGAAAGCTCCAACCTGTCGACCCGTGGCCAACTGAAGAAAGTCATCGCCCGTTACGCGGCGCGCGGCCTGGCGCCGGTGGTGGCGACCGAGCTGGAATTCTTCGTCTTCGCCCCGAATACCGATCCGACGCAACCGTTCCGCCCGCCAGTCGGCATTGATGGGCGCCGCGAGGATGGCTTGTCAGCGTTCAGCGTCAGTTCCAACAACGGTCTGCGGCCGTTCTTCAGCGAAGTCTATAAATGCATGGCCGCCCTCGGTCTGCCGCGCGATACCTTCATGCATGAAATGGGCGTCAGTCAGTTCGAGATCAACCTGTTGCACGGTGATCCGCTGTTGCTGGCCGATCAGACATTCCTGTTCAAGCATCTGCTCAAAGAAGTCGCGCTCAAGCATGGCCTGACCGTGGTGTGCATGGCCAAACCGCTGGCGCATACGCCGGGCAGTTCGATGCACATTCACCAGAGTCTCGTCGACATCGCTACCGGCAAGAACGTCTTTAGCGATGCCAACGGCGAGCCGACTGCGATGTTCCGTCACTTCATCGGTGGGCAGCAGGCCGGCATGGCCGATTTCACGGCGTTGTTTGCACCGAATGTGAACTCCTATCAGCGCCTGTGCCATCCCTATGCTTCGCCGAACAATGCCTGTTGGTCGCACGATAACCGTTCCGCCGGGCTGCGCATTCCGGCCAGTGCGCCGGTCGCCCGTCGGGTCGAAAACCGTTTGCCGGGTGCCGATGCCAATCCGTATCTGGCGATCGCCGCCAGTCTGGCCGCCGGTTTGCATGGCATCGAGCATGAGCTTGAGCCGAGCGCAGCGATTCAGGGTGAGTTCGAAGTACCGGACAATCTTGCGCTGCCGTGTACCTTGCATGCCGCACTCGAGCGTCTGAAACGTAGCCAATTGGCGAGGGAACTGTTCGGACAGGAGTTCATCGAAGGCTACATCGCTTCGAAGACCATGGAGTTGACCAGCTTCTTTGATGAAATCACTCCCTGGGAACGACGTGTTCTAACAGCCCAGGCCTGACGTACCGCCGCCATCGGGCTATCGTTTTGGTAGCCCGATATTTACTGCAAGGAGCCGCTCGGAACGCCGATGCGCCAAATCTGGAAATCCTTTCGAGCCCTGTATTTCGCCTCGCTGATGATGTTGATCGGCTCAGGCCTTTTGTCTACTTATCTGGCGTTGCGCCTGGCTGCTGACGATGTCGACGGCCTGTGGGTCGGTGCGTTGATGGCGGCCAACTATTTCGGCCTGGTGCTGGGCGGCAAAATCGGCCACCGGTTGATCGCCCGGGTCGGGCATATCCGTGCTTATTCGGCGTGTGCCGGGATTGTCGGGGCGGCGGTGCTTGGCCATGGTCTGGTGGACTGGTTGCCGGCGTGGCTGGTGCTGCGGACGATCGTCGGTCTGGGCATGATGTGCCAGTACATGGTGATCGAGAGCTGGCTCAATGAGCAGGCCGACGCCAATCAGCGCGGTCTGGTGTTCAGCGGCTACATGATCGCGTCGTATCTGGGGCTGGTGTTGGGGCAACTGATTCTGGTCATGCATCCGGGGCTCGGTCTTGAACTGCTGATGCTGGTCGCCCTGTGCTTTGCGCTGTGTCTGGTACCGGTGACGCTGACACGGCGGATTCACCCGGCGCCATTGCATCCTGCGCCGATGGAACCCCGCTTCTTCATCAAACGCGTGCCGCAGTCCTTGAGTACGGTGCTCGGGGCGGGTTTGATCATTGGCTCGTTCTACGGTCTGGCGCCGTTGTATGCTTCGCAGCAAGGGCTGTCGACCGAACAGGTCGGTCTGTTCATGGGTAGCTGCATTTTTGCCGGACTGCTGGTGCAGTGGCCGTTGGGCTGGTTGTCGGACCGTTATGACCGCGCGCTGCTGATTCGTTGTTTTGCCGGGTTTCTGGCGGTGGCGGCATTGCCGCTGGCGATCCTGCCGCAGGTGCCGCTGGAGGTGCTGTTTGTGGTCGGCTTCCTCTGTTCGCTGGTGCAGTTCTGTCTGTATCCACTGGCGGTGGCGTTTTCCAACGACCACGTCGAAGGCGATCGCCGGGTATCGCTGACGGCGATGCTGCTGGTGACTTACGGGGTCGGTGCCAGTATCGGTCCGCTGGCAGCGGGTGTGTTGATGAAGTTCTTCGGTAGCCAGAGCCTGTACGCGTTCTTCAGTTTCTTTGCCCTGGTACTGGTGTGGCGGATACGCCCGAAAGCCGTGACCAACCTGCACCAGGTCGACGATGCGCCGTTGCATCACGTGGCGATGCCGGACAGCATGTCCAGCTCACCGCTGGTAGCAGCCCTCGACCCCCGTGTGGATGAGCAAGTGGTGCAGGAGCAGATGCAGAATACAGTCGCGCCGGAACCTGAGACCGAGACAGACAAAGAGCCTGAGCCTGAGCCAGTAGCAAGCCCGGACGACGACAGCGAAAAACCCACTCCGGACATCAGTGGCGCCAGGCCTTGAGAATCCGTCGAACATAAAAAAGGGCAGTCCCGCCAAGGACTGCCCTTTTTATTTGCGTGTTCGAATCACAGGTCGTCTTTGTCGAATCGCCGCGCTTCACGCTGCAATTGGTAAACGAAGCGCTCAACGTTGCGAGCCGCCTGACCACTGATGTTGTGGAAACGCAGGCCGGCAAAGGTGATGTTGAGTTTTTCTTCGAAGTGCAGATACCGAAGCTCAACGGAGACCGGCTGATTGCCGAACAGCGGCGGGGCGATCATGCGATCGTAGACCTGACCCAGTTGCAGGCGTTCGGTGATGTCACCTTCAAAGCGCAGCTTGCAACCGGTGGCGGAAATATCCAGCAGCTTGCCGTTGATCGGCGCCTTGAGCTTTTCGCCGCCCAGTTCGACGCTGACCAGGTCGGTGAGCTTCAATGCGGCGCGGAAGGCGTTGCGGCGCTGGTGGTAAACCACCTCGGTTGGCAGCTCGCCAGTGTAAAAGCGGTCGCCGTCGGACTCTTCGATGTTCAGCGTGCCGGTGCATTCCCAGGCAATGCGCACACCTTCGTGGAAACCTTCGACCTTGAACGGCTCGCCGGCGAGCAGGAAGCGCTCGCCGTCGCGCGGGATCATTTCGTCCAAGGCGATCGAAGCGCTGTCGCGGTCGACTTTGATCAGGTAGCTCTGAAAGCGCTGGCTGCGTTCATGAAACGTGATGATCAGTGGGTCGTGGCTTTCTTGCAGCTGGCGCAGATTGCTGGAGATTTCCAGTGGCGTGGTGAGCACCTTTGGGGGCTGCGGAGCATCATCCGCGCTTAGGGTGTTGGACACGGTTTATCACTCTCCAGACAAAATATGACGACTGGCCATCATTTTGCCAGCATGTTTCGCGAGTTGATAGGGCTGGCGCATCAACGGCTTATGCCTGGCTGAATGTACGCGGCTTGGCGGGCTTGGCAAAAGTGCCTCTGGCGTCATACAGCGCTGGCGGTTCGCCCCCGGTGAGGATTTTCAGCTGATTGGCCGTGGAGGCCTGCTGAATCTGGATCGACTGGCCATTTTTGGCGTTGGCAGCCTGGCATTGAGCGATGAGATCGGTCAGTGCGTCGCCTTGCGTCATCAACTGCTCGCCAATGCTCGACTGGCTGGCCAGTTGTTCGAGACCTTGACGATCCGTCGACAGACCGAGGCTGGCGAGGATTTCGCTGCGTTTGCGGCCATGCTGTTCAAGCAGAATGATCAACGCCTGTTTGCGCGCCAGAATTTCTTCCAGCAGTGGCATGTCACGACCGTGCAAAGCGATGGATTCGGTTTGCAACAACTCCAGCAATTGTTGAGCTGGAGCAAAGTCGTCGTTGATCAGTTGCAATAAATTAGTGTCGTGCATGGCTGGCCTTGGGTTTTAAGCGTCCAAAAGCCTGGCGCAGGCGAAGGCCTAGCGCTGGGCTTCGAAGTTGAGCAGTTTGCTGGCTACACGGTTGCTGTCGACTTTATAGCTGCCATCGGCAATCGCGGCTTTCAACTCGGCCACACGGGCTTTGTCGACGGCAGGCTGATCGCGCAGCTTGTCAGTGACCTTCTGCAACTGTTGAGCCTCATTGCTGAGGTGTACCGATTCCCCGCTTTTTGCGGTACTGGCCGGTTCGGCCTGGGTATTCAGCGGCGCGGAGGTACCGGTTTCAGCGGTTTCCTTGGCGTTGCTGGTACGTGTACTGCCCGTAAGTGACGAGGAGCTGTTCAAACGGCTGAAATCGATGACCATGATAAAAACCTCTGGGAATTTGGAAGCTTGCCATGTTTTCGGCCATCCCCTGGAAAACTTTAGGCACATTTTACCAATGAGCCTGCATGCGCCAGCGCGTGTCCTGCTGCGGCACAGTTTAGGGAAGCGACGGGGTCCGCGCCAGTTTTCTCACGAGGCTTTTACATGGCCACTTCCACTTGGCCTGGCGCGATGACCTGCGCCTTGATGACTCGATTGGAGTTGAGGTTTTTTACCCTGATCTGTTCTTTCAGACCACCATTGGCCAGCGCTTCGCCGGGCATGCGTACGGCGAGTGTGCCGCTGCGGGCGATGATGACCACTTGATCACCCTTGCGCACGACTTCCGCCTGTTCGAGATGGACCAGGGTAATGACCTGATCGGCGACCGTTGGTCGGGTTAATTTCTGCCCGATCGCTTCGTCTACCGAGGTCAGAAAACCTTGATTGATCACGCTGACATCGCGTTCGCGCAAGGTCACGTCTTGCGGCTCGATAATGCCGGCGCGTTTGAGGGGGCGGGTCGTGGTGACAATCTCGCGAAACAGGCGGACTTGAGCGGGTACGAACACTGTCCAGGGCGAGGCGCCCTCACAGCGAACCTTGACGGTTACCCGCCCCAACGGACGTGCCGGACTCTCCAAAGACGCTGTCAATTCCTTGTCGCACATGGGCATGCGCATGCGGGGGTCGAGCTGCTTGACCTCGATTTCGTAACGGCCTTGCGTTTGACTGGAAGCCAAATAGTCTTCTACGGTGAATTCAAGAAAGCCCTGAGTGACGCCGATAAGCATGTCAGGCAAGGTAACCGTATCAGCACCGGCAGGGCTGCCAGCGAAAAAGAGGCAAACGGCCAACATCGCGCAAACACGTTTGCGGGTGCGGGATGTCAGGTGTCGGAAAAATGTCGTTTGAGCGTTCATACGGGTTAAAAAGCAAGCGCCGTGCCGTTTAGCAATAAATGTGCGTCGCAACAACACTTGGCGTTGGTGTAGGAGTCTGGGCATGGCTGGTGTAATGGATTCGGTAAACCAGCGCACGCAACTGGTAGGGCAGAATCGCCTGGAGCTGTTGTTGTTCCGTCTCGACGGTCAGCAGCTCTACGGGATCAACGTGTTCAAGGTTCGGGAAGTGCTGCAATGCCCGTCGCTGACGTTGATGCCCAAATCCAGTCCTGTCGTGTGCGGGGTAGCAAATATTCGGGGGGCGACCATTCCGATCCTTGATCTGGCAATGGCGACCGGCTCCGGAGCGTTGAAAGACAAGAACAGTCCGTTCGTGATCATCACGGAGTACAACACCAAGACCCAGGGTTTCCTGGTTCGCTCGGTGGAGCGCATCGTCAACATGAACTGGGAAGAGATTCATCCACCACCCAAGGGCACGGGGCGCGATCATTACCTGACCGCTGTGACTCGGGTGGACAATCAGTTAGTCGAAATCATCGACGTCGAGAAAGTGCTGGCGGAAGTTGCACCGACGCCGGAAGCGATTTCGGTGGGTGTGGTCGATGTCGAGACTCAGACCAAGGCGTTGTCGCTGCGGGTGCTGACGGTCGATGACTCGTCGGTGGCGCGCAAGCAGGTCACGCGGTGCCTGCAGACGATCGGCGTCGAGGTAGTGGCGTTGAACGATGGCAAGCAGGCGCTGGATTATCTGCGCAAGCTGGTCGACGAGGGCAAGAAGCCGGAAGAAGAGTTCCTGATGATGATCTCCGACATCGAGATGCCGGAGATGGACGGGTACACACTGACGGCGGAGATTCGCGGTGATCCTCGCATGCAAAAGCTTCATATCATCCTGCATACTTCGTTGTCGGGGGTATTCAATCAGGCGATGGTCAAGAAAGTCGGTGCCGATGACTTCCTGGCCAAATTCCGCCCTGATGACCTGGCATCCCGGGTAGTCGACCGGATCAAAGCAGCAGATATCAGCTGAGAGCGTTTTGCTCTTGGCGGTCAACACGATTTAAGAGGCGGCATCATTGTCTACGGGTAATTTGGATTTCGAACAGTTCCGGGTCTTCCTGGAAAAAGCCTGTGGCATTTTGCTCGGTGAAAACAAGCAGTACCTGGTCTCGAGCCGTCTCAACAAACTGATGGAGCAGCAAGGCATCAAGTCTCTGGGTGAGCTGGTTCAGCGCATCCAGACCCAGCCGCGCAGCGGTTTGCGCGAGCAGGTGGTCGATGCCATGACGACCAACGAAACCCTGTGGTTTCGTGACACCTATCCGTTTGAAGTCTTGAAGAACAAGGTGCTGCCCGAAGCCATCAAGGCCAGTCCCAACCAGCGTCTGCGGATCTGGTCCGCAGCCTGCTCGTCGGGTCAGGAACCGTATTCGTTGTCGATGTCGATCGACGAGTTCGAGCGCAGCAATCTTGGCCAGTTGAAGATGGGGGTGCAGATTGTTGCCACGGACTTGTCCGGCCTCATGCTGACCAATTGCAAGACCGGCGAGTACGACAGCCTGGCGATCGGGCGCGGTCTGTCCCCCGATCGTTTGCAGCGCTATTTCGACCCGAAAGGGCCGGGCCGCTGGGTGATCAAGGCGCCGATCAAGAATCGGGTAGAATTTCGCTCGTTCAACTTGCTCGATAGCTATGCAGCGCTTGGCAAGTTCGACATCGTGTTTTGCCGCAACGTGTTGATCTACTTCTCTGCTGAAGTGAAGAAAGACATCCTGTTGCGCATTCACAGTACGTTGAAGCCGGGCGGCTATCTGTTCCTTGGCGCTTCCGAAGCGTTGAACGGCTTGCCGGATCATTACCAGATGGTTCAGTGCAGCCCGGGGATTATTTACCAGGCGAAGTGATTGCATCGGCGACACAAAAAACGGCAGGTCCGCAAAGGCCTGCCGTTTTTTTATGCCTGAAATATATCCACCACACACCTCAAATCCCATTGTGGGAGCGGTGGTGGTCGTGAGAGAGGCAGTCAAGCGGCAGAAAAGCGGCATCCGGCGGAAACCGGTTGCCGCTTTTCTGGCATTGCCGCCTTGCCGACTCCGCGCAAAGCCCCTGATTACGGGCACTTCTCACATTGGCACGCCGCTTGCTAAAGCTCAGTTACGAAAAACCGGTCACCCGAAGGTTCCCGACATGAGCATCAGCTTCGATAAAGCGCTCGGCATTCACGAAAAAGCCCTCGGCTTCCGCGCTCAGCGTGCCGAAGTCCTGGCCAACAACATCGCCAACGCCGACACCCCGAACTACAAGGCTCGGGATCTGGATTTCTCCAAAGTGCTTGAGGCGCAGACCGAGAAAACCAAGAGCGGCGGTACGTTCGCCCTGAACATGACCAACAGCCGTCACATCGAGGCTGAAGGTCTGGGCAATGGTGATGAGTCGCTGATGTATCGCACGCCGATGCAACCGTCGATCGACCAGAACACCGTGGACGCGCAGCTTGAGCAATCGAATTACGCGGAAAACGCGGTCGGTTTCCAGGCCAGCTTCACGCTGCTCAACAGCAAATTCAAAGGGCTGGTATCAGCCCTGCGCGGAGAGTAATCCATGTCCCTGTCCAGCGTTTTCAACATTGCCGGCAGCGGCATGAGCGCACAAACTACGCGTCTGAACACCGTGGCTTCGAACATCGCCAACGCCGAAACCGTCTCGTCGAGCATCGACCAGACCTATCGCGCCCGTCACCCGGTGTTCGCCACCATGTTCCAGGGCGGCCAGAACAGCGGCAGCAACTCGCTGTTCCAGAGCCAGGACGCCGCCGGTCAAGGCGTGCAGGTACTCGGCGTAGTCGAAGACCAGAGCAATCTCGAAGCGCGTTACGAGCCGAACCATCCGGCCGCTGACGCCAAAGGCTACGTCTACTACCCGAACGTCAACGTGGTGGAAGAAATGGCTGACATGATTTCCGCGAGCCGTTCGTTCCAGACCAACGCCGAAATGATGAACACCGCCAAAACCATGATGCAGAAGGTACTGACCCTGGGTCAGTAATAAGGGGCGACTGCCATGAGCGTTACCGATACCACCAGCGGCCTCAGCCTGAAAGACATCTTGGCGAACTCGTCGAGGAAGACGAGCAGCACCACCACGGATGGCATTGCAGCAGCGACCAATAGCACCACCGGCGGCAAAGCGCTGGGCAAGGATGCGTTTCTGCAACTGCTGGTTACCCAGCTGAAAAACCAGAACCCGCTCGACCCGCAGGACAACAGCGCCTTCGTTGCGCAGTTGGCGCAATTCAGCAGTCTGGAAGGCATTACCACGCTCAACACCACGGTCAGCTCGCTGGCTGGCAACTACAACTCCTCGCAGGCGTTGCAGGCGTCGTCGCTGGTGGGTCGCAACGTGATTGTGCAGACCAACACCGCCCAACTCGACGATCCGAGCAAAGGTCTGACCGGCACGGCGACGGTCCCATCGTCCATCGCCGGTGGCACGGTGACGATTACCGACAGCAGCGGCAAAACCGTACGCACCATTGATCTGGGGAGTCGCGCAGCCGGCGCTGCCAGCTTTACGTGGGACGGCAAGGACTCGTCGGGCACCGTGGTGCCGGTCGGCACTTACACCTTCAAGGCCAGTGCTGCGATCAACGGCACGGCGACGGATCTGGCGACCTACCTGCCGGCCACCGTCAACAGCGTGACCATGAGCCAGTCCGGTGGCGAGCTGATGCTCAACCTGGCCGGCAAGGGCTCCGTTGCCCTGTCCAAAGTACAAACCATTGGTATATAGAGCCGACTAACCGGCACAAAGGAGTGGAATATGTCTTTCAATATCGGCCTTAGCGGTCTCTATGCAGCCAACAAGCAACTGGACGTAACCGGCAACAACATCGCCAACGTCGCGACCGCCGGTTTCAAATCGTCCCGCGCAGAATTCGAAGATGTTTATTCGTCGACTCGCCTGGGCAGCGGCAGCAAGGTCATCGGTAACGGTGTGCGCCTGGCCAACGTTTCCCAGCAGTTCAACCAAGGTGACATCAACAACACCGGCAACGTGTTGGACATGGGCATCAACGGCTCCGGCTTCTTCACCATGAGCAACAACGGTTCGATTTCCTACACCCGTGCCGGTACGTTCAAGGTCGACAACGCTGGTTACATCACCAACACCAACTACACCTCGCGTCTGCAAGGTTACGGTGTGGATGCTAACGGCAAAATCATCAACGGCGTGTTGACTGACTTGAAGATCGACACTTCGAACCTGGCACCGAAGTCGACTTCGGCAGTGGGTTCGAGCATCAACCTGAACTCGTCGGCACCGGTGATCGTCGATACTGGCACCAACGCCGTCAAGTTCGATCCGAGCAAGCTTGAGACCTACACCAAGTCGTTCAGCACTCCGATCTATGACTCGCAGGGTAACAAGCACGACATGGATCAGTATGTTGTGAAGACTGGCGAAAACACATGGAAGGTTTACACCCTGGTGGATGGGCGCAATCCGGACGCAACCGGTAGTAACCCACTCACGACCCCTCCGGTTGCTTCGACGCTGACGTTCGACTCTGCTGGCAAGTTGACTCAGGTCAGCACGCCAAGCACGCCGACCCCGATCATCAGCAGCGACCTGAAGATGACTGGCTGGGTGCCCGGCACCGTGACCAACGGTGTCTTTACGCCTAACGGCGCGGCTGCCAATCCGAATGGCGTAACCATTTCGATGGCCAAGACCACTCAGTACAACGCTGACACCTCGCGTACGATTCCGACTCAGGATGGTTACGCCACTGGCCAGATCACTAACCTGACCATCGACGGCACTGGTACTTTGTTCGCCAACTTCAGCAACAACCAGAGCAAGGCCATCGGCCAGGTTGCACTGGCGAGTTTCACCAACGAACAAGGCCTGCAGGCTGTTGGTGGTACCGGTTGGAAAGAGACTTTCGCGTCGGGTATTCCGGGCTACGATGCGCCGAAGACCGGTACGTTGGGTGAGGTAGTGTCCAACTCGCTGGAAGAGTCCAACGTTAACCTGACCAACGAGCTGGTTGATCTGATCAAGGGTCAGAGCAACTATCAGGCGAACGCGAAGACTATTTCGACTCAGAGCACCATTATGCAGACCATCATTCAGATGACCTGATTCTGGGTTTTGGCTGTACAGGGAGCCCCTCTTTTTGAGGGGCTTTTTTGTGGGCGCTGTTCTTGGCGACCTTTGGGCCGACCATGCTCTGGTTGGTTGGGTGAATATCCGTTGCTGCGGTGAGGGCGGCTTAGGGTTCCGCCCTGACGGCGGGTCACTTTTGACAAACGCCTCAAAAGCAACCAAAAGGGCTTTACCCTGACGTACGGCCCTCGCTTAGGCTCGGGTTCCTTCGTTACGGAATTGATCCGGGCGCATCGCCTCCGGTTTGCTTCGCTGCACCTCCTCTCGATGTGTTTGGCTGCGCCAAACGGTCGCTGCGCTCCCACCCCCGGATCAATCCCTCCACTCAGCCTGCCGACGGGCTCCGAGATCAAGATCAAGATCAAGAGCGGTACTCGAGCTTGCGCTCATTGTGTTGAGTGGGGCGGCATGCGCCGCGTACGGGGTGTACTCATTTTCTTGTGGGAGCTGGCTTGCCAGCGATGGCGGCCTGCCAGCCGACCAGGCTCTGGCGGGTGTACTCGATCCCATTGTGGGAGCGAGCCTGCTCGCGAAGGCGGCCTGCCAGCCGACCAGTTTCTGGCGGGTGTACTCGATCCCATTGTGGGAGCGAGCCTGCTCGCGAAGGCGGCCTGCCAGCCGACCAGTTTCTGGCGGGTGTACTCGATCCCATTGTGGGAGCGAGCCTGCTCGCGAAGGCGGCCTGCCAGCCGACCAATATCTAACAGATGTAATCAACCCACCTGTAGGAGCTGCCGAAGGCTCGGGCCGCGATCGGACGATCTTTTGATCTGCTTTGGCTTTGGCTTTGGCTTTGGCTTTGGCTTTTGATCTTGCTCTTCAGGCCCATCGGCAGGCCGAGCGAAGGTGTTCATCCGGGGGGTAGGCGCGTAGCGCCGTGCGGCGAAGCCGCATTCATCGAGAGGAGGTGCAGCGAAGCAAACCGTAGGCGATGCCCCCGGATGGACACCGTAGCGAGGGAACACTGAGCCTAGGCGAAGTGCCGTACGTCAGGGTAAAGCCTTTTGGGTTACCTTTTCGGCGTTTGGAAAAGGTGACCCGCCGTAATGGCGGAACCCTAATCAGCCATCACCGCAGCAACGGATATGCCCCCAAACCCAAAAAAACAAAATCAAAAGATCAGCAATGGCGGCCTGTCAGCCAACCGACATCTATCTGGCTCAACATTGATGCAAAAAAGGTTCTTCACGGATTACCGGGAAAGACGCTCTTGATTTTCATGAAAAAGAATTCGCTATCCCGGTAACCGTACGCCATCCGTTTGATAACCTTTATTCGATTGTTTATGCCTTCCAACTGCCCCGTGTGCATCGGCCAGCGAACCCGGCTGACGATTCCCCGCCAGTAACCCTTTAGCCGTTTGGCGAACAGGATCAGAGCCGGTATCGCGCTTTCATCAGCGTGGCGCAGCCATTGCTTCCAGGCTGATCTCCAGCCCCAGGCGGTACTTGGCGTCCAGAGCGTTTTGAGTTCAGCGTTCATCAAGTAGACCGTCATCAACGCTTGGTTGGCCGCCAGCAAATCCTCCAAGCGGACCTGTTGCTCCGGTGTTTTCAGGTTCTGCGGGTTGCGCAGGAGCAGCCAACGCGCTTGCTTGATGACCTTTCGGGCCGGCTTGTCGTGACGCAGTCGATTGGCTTCGTCGACGCGAACCCGATCAATCACCTCTCGGCCATATTTGGCCACCACATGGAAAAGATCGTAGACCACTCGCGCTTTTGGGCAGTGCTGACGAACCTCCAGATCAAAAGCGGTGTTCATGTCCATTGCCACCGCTTCGATTCGGGCGCACCCCTCTGGCCCCAGCTCTTCGAAAAATGGCCTGACCGCCGCCCGGCTGCGGCCTTCGCCGATCCACAGCACCCGTCGCGTATCCGCATCCAGAACAACGCTGGCATAACGATGACCTTTGAACAATGCGAACTCGTCCATCACCAAACGTCGCGGTTGCGCCTTTGGCAAAACGCTCAATGCTGCTTGCAAGGCTCGACGCTCCAGCACCCGAACGGTCTCCCAATGCAGCCCAAACATCTGCGCTACGTGCAACGTGGGAAGGCGTTCACAGGCTTGAATGACCGCCTCTGCCAGACGCCGTGTCATACGGGCATAGCGATCCAGCCAACTGACGGCCTCCATGCGTTTGCCACAGTCGCGGCAACCAACGCGTCGGAGCAAAACGCTCAGGCGTACTGCGCGACCGAGAATGGGTAAATCACGAATGACTCGCTGGCAATACTCATGCGTGGTTGAACAGGGTTTTTGGCACCCACCACAGGAAGGGAATCGGGTGGCGTGGGGTGTAAGATCGATCTGGAGGGCATCACCATCAGGCTTGATCGTGACGACAGAAAAGCCCTCCCAAAAAGGAAGGAAAGTATTAATATCGCGCATAAGAACGCCGGTTTGTTAGATGTGTTTGCTCGCACGAACATCATCAAGCAAATCGGCGTTCTTGTTTCTGTGTTTCCCGGGATTCCGTGAAGAACCAAAAAAAAGCCCCCGACAAACCAGAGGTCTGTCAGGGGCTTTTTTCATTCAGGTGTCTTTCGGCACCTGAACGGGCTCAGCTTATTGGCAAGCTTCGCAATCCGGCTCGTCAATCGCGCAAGCCTTTGGCACTGGAGCAGGACCGGCAGGTGCTGCCAGAACCGAATCGTCGCCGTGGTTGCCGCCGCTGGAAACAGCGTTCAGCTTGCCGGTGTTGATGGTCGACTTCTCGGTGCTGGTCGCGGCCAGGGCACGGAGGTAGTAGGTGGTTTTCAGGCCACGGTACCAGGCCATGCGGTAGGTCACGTCGAGCTTCTTGCCCGAGGCGCCGGCGATGTACAGGTTCAGCGACTGGGCCTGGTCGATCCACTTCTGACGACGGCTGGCGGCGTCAACGATCCACTTGGTGTCCACTTCGAAGGCGGTCGCGTAGAGCTCTTTGAGTTCTTGCGGGATGCGCTCGATCTGCTGAACCGAACCGTCGTAGTACTTCAGGTCGTTGATCATGACCGAGTCCCACAGACCGCGAGCCTTGAGGTCGCGAACCAGGTACGGGTTGATCACGGTGAATTCGCCCGACAGGTTCGATTTCACATACAGGTTCTGGTAGGTCGGTTCGATCGACTGCGATACGCCAGTGATGTTGGCGATGGTCGCGGTCGGTGCGATGGCCATGATGTTGGAGTTACGAATGCCTTTCTGAACACGGGCGCGAACCGGTGCCCAGTCCAGGGTTTCGTTCAGGTCAACGTCGATGTACTTCTGGCCACGCTGTTCGATCAGGATCTGTTGCGAATCCAGCGGCAGGATGCCTTTGGACCACAGCGAACCGTTGAACGTCTCGTACGCGCCGCGCTCGTCGGCCAGGTCGCAGGACGCCTGGATCGCGAAGTAGCTGACCGCTTCCATCGACTTGTCGGCGAACTCGACGGCAGCGTCGGAACCGTAGGCGATGTGCTGCAGGTACAAAGCGTCCTGGAAGCCCATGATGCCCAGACCTACCGGACGGTGACGGAAGTTGGAGTTCTTCGCTTGCGGCACCGAGTAGTAGTTGATGTCGATCACGTTGTCGAGCATGCGCACGGCAGTGTTCACGGTGCGTTGCAGCTTGGCGGTGTCCAGCTTGCCGTCGACGATGTGGTTCGGCAGGTTGATCGAGCCCAGGTTGCAAACGGCGATCTCGTCCTTGTTGGTGTTCAAGGTGATCTCGGTGCACAGGTTCGAGCTGTGAACCACGCCGACGTGCTGCTGCGGGCTACGCAGGTTGCACGGGTCTTTGAACGTCAGCCATGGGTGGCCGGTTTCGAACAGCATGGACAGCATTTTGCGCCACAGGTCTTTGGCCTGGATGGTCTTGAACAGCTTGATCTTGCCCGGGTACTCGGACAGTGCTTCGTAGTACTCGTAACGCTCTTCGAAGGCTTTACCGGTCAGGTCGTGCAGGTCCGGTACTTCGGATGGCGAGAACAGGGTCCACTTGCCGTCATCGAAGACACGCTTCATGAACAGGTCAGGGATCCAGTTGGCAGTGTTCATGTCGTGGGTACGACGACGATCATCACCAGTATTCTTGCGCAGTTCGATGAACTCTTCGATGTCCATGTGCCAGGTTTCCAGGTAGGCACACACAGCGCCTTTGCGCTTGCCACCCTGGTTAACGGCAACGGCGGTATCGTTGACTACTTTGAGGAACGGAACCACGCCTTGCGACTTGCCGTTGGTGCCTTTGATGTACGAACCCAGAGCACGAACAGGCGTCCAGTCGTTGCCCAGGCCGCCGGCGAATTTCGACAACATGGCGTTGTCGTGGATCGCGTGGTAGATGCCCGACAGGTCATCCGGAACGGTGGTCAGGTAGCAGCTCGACAGCTGTGGACGCAGGGTGCCGGCGTTGAACAGGGTCGGCGTCGAAGCCATGTAGTCGAAGGACGACAACAGGTTGTAGAACTCGATCGCACGGTCTTCTTTCTGCTTCTCTTCGATCGCCAGGCCCATGGCCACGCGCATGAAGAAGATCTGCGGCAGTTCGAAACGCACGCCATCCTTGTGGATGAAGTAACGGTCGTACAGGGTTTGCAGGCCCAGGTAGGTGAACTGCTGATCGCGCTCGTGGTTGATCGCCTTGCCCAGTTTTTCCAGGTCGAAGGTGGCCAGCACAGGGTTCAGCAGTTCGAACTCGATACCTTTGGCGATGTAGGCCGGCAGGGCCTTGGCGTACAGGTCGGCCATTTCGTGATGGGTGGCGCTTTCGGCGACTTCAAGGAAGTTCAGGCCTTCGGCACGCAGGGTGTCCATCAGCAGGCGGGCGGTCACGAACGAGTAGTTCGGCTCACGCTCAACCAGGGTACGGGCGGTCATCACCAGGGCGGTGTTGACGTCGGTCAGGGCCACGCCGTCGTACAGGTTTTTCAGGGTTTCGCGCTGAATCAGGTCACCGTCTACTTCTTCCAGGCCTTCGCAGGCTTCGGTGACGATGGTGTTCAGGCGGCCCATGTCCAGCGGCGCGAAAGTGCCGTCGGCACGGGTGATGCGGATCGACGGATGCGCGTTGACCGCTTCTTCGGCCGGAGCGTGGGCAGCGCGTTCTTTCGAACGACCGTCACGGTAGATCACGTAGTCGCGAGCGACTTTCTGCTCGCCGGCACGCATCAGGGCCAGTTCGACCTGGTCCTGGATTTCTTCGATGTGGATAGTGCCGCCCGAAGGCATGCGACGTTTGAAGGTCGCGGTGACTTGTTCGGTCAGGCGGGCAACAGTGTCGTGGATTCGCGACGAGGCGGCAGCGGTGCCGCCCTCAACTGCGAGAAACGCTTTGGTGATAGCGACGGTGATCTTGTCATCGGTGTAAGGAACGACAGTGCCATTGCGCTTGATCACGCGCAGTTGACCAGGCGCGGTAGCTGCCAGATCCGAATTCGAATCAGCGGCCTGCGGCAAGGTGCCCTGCGGGTTCTCGCGAGTTGTGTCGGTTTGCATGGGGGATTTTCTCCACATTCTCTATGTTTGTTTGGGCACCATCATGGTGCTCACCGTTCTGTCCCGAAGCACTACAACCGACGAGCGTCGGCCTAACAACTTCGGAGCAGTAGGAAAAAGGCTACATCGCCGCATCCCTGCCGAAGTTTTGGTTACGAGCCTGCGCTCGAACCGGATTCCTTCCCGGGTGACAGTAATGACTGCAACACCCATACCGTTCTTTGCCTTTTGCAGCTAAAAAAACGGTGCCATCCGCAAGCGCGGTTTGGGCTTCGAAAAACTTGTTTCGTTCAACTGGAAACTTGCCATAAAGCGCTTGAGTTTCAGGTCTGAAATGTGGTTGGGCTTTTTAGTCGAAAACCCCATATGTAGGGTCTCTGTTTTCGCCGTGCTACAAGATAATGCGTTTCAGGGGGGGAATGCAACGGACAGCCTGTGGATAAACCTGTGCGTAAATTGTGTAAGAAAGCAGGAAAACGCGTGTAGGCCACGAACCCACTGAGCTAGACCGTTTGTCACTGTTTTTTCACCCGGAAAAACGCTTCAGCGGATTTTTAAGGGCGCGAACCCTATCACAAAAAACCGCCTTGTCCGAACGCATTTACCGACTTGTGTTCTGGCGGTACGCCGTTTATACAATCAGGCCATGTGAGCGCGATTTTATCCTCCAGAAACATGACAAAAACACGGGAGGATTGAAAACTGTGGGAGCGGGCTTGCTCGCGAATGCGGTATGTCAGATGACTAAGAGGTTGGCTAACACGACGCCTTCGCGAGCAAGCCCGCTCCCACAGGGAATTGTGTTGAGTCAGACGTTCCTTCTTATTAATAACAATAGAAAGCAGAGGTCACCGGTGGAGCAACAAGCCTTTCAGGTATTGATAGTCGAGGACGATCAGCGTCTGGCCGAACTCACTCGCGACTACCTGCAAGCCAATGGACTGCGCGTCGAAATCGAAGGCAACGGTGCGCTGGCGGCGGCGCGGATCATCAGCGAGCAACCGGATCTGGTCATTCTGGATCTGATGCTCCCCGGCGAAGACGGCTTGAGCATCTGCCGCAAGGTGCGTGACCGTTATGACGGGCCAATCCTGATGCTCACCGCGCGTACCGATGACGCAGACCAGATCCATGGCCTCGACCTCGGCGCCGATGATTACGTGTGTAAACCGGTGCGCCCGCGCCTGTTGCTGGCGCGAATCCAGGCGTTACTGCGACGCAGTGATACACCGGAGCCGAGCGCGGAGAAAAGCCGTCGCCTGCAATTCGGCCCGCTGGTGGTCGACAACGCCTTGCGCGAGGCGTGGCTGAGCGACAACGGCATCGAGCTGACCAGTGCCGAATTTGACTTGCTCTGGCTGCTGGTGTCCAACGCCGGGCGGATCCTGTCCCGTGAAGAGATCTTCACGGCGCTGCGCGGCATCGGCTACGACGGCCAGGACCGTTCGATCGATGTGCGCATCTCACGCATCCGCCCGAAAATCGGCGACGACCCCGATCACCCGCGACTGATCAAAACCATCCGCAGCAAAGGCTATTTATTTGTCCCTGAAGCCTGCGCAGACCTGGCGCTGTGAACTCGATCTTCCTGCGCATCTATGGCGGCATGTGTGCAGCGTTGATTCTGGTGGCGGTGCTCGGCGTCCTGGCGCTGAACCTGCTCAATCAGGTGCGCAGCGAGCAATACCGCGAGCGCCTGGCCCATGGCACGTTCTCGCTGATGGCCGACAACCTGCAACCGATGAATCAAACCGAGCGCCACCGGGCGCTGCTCGTGTGGGAGCGTTTGCTCGGGATACCGCTGGCGCTGAAGACGTTTGCCGAGACCGGCCTCGACCTGACCCAGCGCACCCGTGTGCTGCGCGGTTCGGCGTTGGTGGAACAGACCGGCCCGCACGCTGCAAAGGTCTATCGACTGGTCAGTGACAAAGAACAGCTAGTGCTGGTCGGAGAGGTACAGCAGATCAGCGAGCAACTGGCGCGGGCGACTATTTATCTGCTGGCCGATGAACTGGTGCGCGTGCCTGTGGCCGATCAGCCCAAGCGGTTGGCGCAGATAAAGGAAGAGAAGGGCTTCGGTTTCGATCTGCGTCTGGTCACAGTGAACGACGCCGACATGGACGAAGACCAGAGCCGTCGCGTGGCCGAGGGCGACACGGTGATGGCGCTGGGCAAGGGCGGTGATTCGATCCGGGTGTTTGCCGGCATGGTCGGCACGCCGTGGGTGCTGGAAATCGGCCCGCTGTATCAGATGAACCCGTATCCGCCGGAGTGGCTGGTGTTGATCGCCGCGCTGGGCCTGAGCCTGATCGGTCTCATCGTTTATTTGCTGGTGCGCCAACTGGAGCGCCGCTTGCGCGGTCTCGAAGCGGCGGCCACGCGCATCGCCAAGGGCAGCCTGGAAACCCGCGTGCCGGCGCGTGGTGCCGACTCGGTCGGGCGGCTGGCTTCGGCATTCAACGGCATGGCCGAGCACTTGCAGCAATTGCTGGCGATCCAGCGGGAACTGGTGCGCGCGGTGTCCCATGAGCTGCGCACGCCGGTGGCGCGCCTGCGTTTCGGTCTGGAGATGATCGGCTCGGCGACTACGCCGCAAGCGCTGGAGAGGTACCGTGAAGGCATGGATCACGACATCGAGGATCTCGATAAGCTGGTCGATGAAATGCTCACCTATGCACGACTGGAGCAAGGTTCGCCGGCGCTGACGTTCCAGCGCATCGACCTTGATGCGTTGGTCAATCAAGTGATCGAGGAGTTGGCGCCGTTGCGCGCCGAGGTCACGGTGCAGCGCGGCTTGTGCTTGTCGGCTGCCGATAATGACGACGCCTGGGTCGAGGCCGAGCCGCGCTATCTGCACCGGGCGTTGCAGAATCTGGTGAGCAACGCCACGCGCCATGCGCATTCGAAGGTCACGGTGAGTTATCAGGTCGGGCAGTTGCGCTGCCGGGTGGACGTCGAGGACGACGGGCCCGGTGTGCCGGAAGTAGCGTGGGAGCGGATTTTTACCCCGTTCCTGCGCCTGGATGATAGCCGCACCCGGGCCTCGGGCGGGCATGGGCTGGGGCTGTCGATTGTGCGGCGGATCATCCATTGGCATGACGGCCGGGCGATCATTGGCAAGAGCAAGAGTCTGGGTGGGGCCTGTTTCAGTTTGAGTTGGCCGAGGAATCAGGAGCGCCGCTGAACCCCGTAGTGGCTGGACGCTAGCTTTCGCGAGCAGGCTCGCTCCCACAGGTGAAATGCATGCCAAATGTGGGAGCGAGCCTGCTCGCGAAGAGGGCTGCACAGGCGCCGAAGATCTTCAGGCCTTGATGCTGACCAGACTCAACAACTGCCCATCCTGCACCCCGAACTGCGCATCCAGTTCAGTGCCGCTGCACCACTCACTCGACAGATCCGTCAACAGGCGCAAGCGCACATTACCGTCGTCAGCCCACTCCAGCACTTCGGCATGCTCGAAGTAAAAGCGCTTCTGCACGATCGGGTAGAGCGCCTTGAACAAACTCTCTTTCACCGAAAACGTCAGCGTCACCCACAACGCCATTTGGTCTCGCGATCCCGCCGCCATGCGCTGCATTTCTGTTGGCGTCAGGATTTCCCCGGCCAGGCGTTCAGCGCGTTCTGTGTTGAGCAGGTTTTCCAGGTCCATGCCCAAGCCTCGCCAATGCTGCTTGTTGGCGACAATCGCCGCCGCGCGGCCGGTGCTGTGGGTGATCGAACCGCAGATGTGCGTCGGCCACACCGGAGCGCGGTCCTCACCAATCTCAGGAACCAAACCGCTGCCTTCCAATTGGTGCAACGCTGCACGAGCGCAAATTCGCCCGGCGAGAAATTCCGCCTGCCGTTTGGCCACCGAGCGCTGAATGCTTGGTGGCGGCTCAATGGCGCTGCGCTGGAAGTCATCGCCGAGCAGTTGCGACGGGTCGAAATGAGTGCTGAGCAGCACGGTGTCGGGCAACACCATGGGCAACGGCCAGTGGGCATCGAGCGGGGTGCAGCAGGCGGGGAAGGCGGGGGTGAGATTCATGGCGGACATTTTGCCGGTTAGTCGAGACAAGGTCGAGATCAGCGGTGCGGCTTTCGCGAGCAGGCTCGCTCCCACACTGGATCAATGTCGCACAGAAGATCCTATGTGGGAGCGAGCCTGCTCGCGAAGGCCGCGCCGCGGTTTCTACAGACTCAACCAAATATCTTCTGGAAGAACGCTTTCATATCCGCCCAGGATTTTTCATCTGCAGCCTTGTTGTAGCCGATATCCGGGCCACCGTGCTCGCCATGGCTCAGACGATCGGCATCCGGATTGGTGAAGCCATGCTTGGCGCCATCCAGGCTGACGAACTTATAGTCTGCACCGGCCTTGTCCATTTCCGACTTGAACGCGGTGACGTTGTCCGGTGTGACCATGCTGTCCAGCGCGCCATGCTCCACCAGAATCTTTGCCTTCACACTGCCAGGTGTCGCCGGTGTCTTGGTCGCCAGTGCGCCGTGGAAACTCACGACCCCTGCCAATGGCTCACCCTGTCGCGCGGCATTCAGCACTACGGCACCGCCGAAGCAGTAACCGATGGCCGCGAGTTTATTCACGTCGGTCTGCGGCTGTTTCTTCAGCAGATTCAGCCCGGCCTCGAAACGCTTGCTGGATGCGGCGGCGTCCTGGGTCGCCGCCTGCATGAACGCCATTGCATCTTTCGGGTGCTCGGTGTTCTTGCCTTCGCCGTACATATCAATCGCCAGTGCGCTGTAGCCGAGTTCGGCCAGATCCCGCGCGCGGCGCTTGGCGTAATCGTTCAGGCCCCACCACTCATGCACCACGACAACGCCCGGGCGTTTGCCTTTGATCGCGTCATCGTAGGCGTAGTAGCCAATCAACTTCGTGCCGTCGGCGCTCTGGTAGGGGATTTCTTCGGTCTTGATCGCCGCTTGGGTGAGGCTGCTGACAGCCAGCAAGGTGAGGGCGAGGAACAGGCGCATGGTCGGTCTCCATATCGAAAAGTGGTCAGCACAGCCTAGTCGATTTGGTTCAGGTCAGGTTCAGAGAGCGTTCAGGGGCGGTACAGGGGCGGGTCAGTAACCTTGCGCCATACCCAAACAGCACTGTGCAAGAGGAAATACCATGACTCGTTTAAACAAACTGCTGCTGGCAATGACCGTTATGAGCGCCAGTATCGCCGCCCAGGCCGACACCACTTCGAACTTCGCCGGCCTGACCTTCGGCCAGACCAGCGACAAAATCGACAAGTCCCATGCGCTGAACAACAACCTCGATCACCCTAACGCCACCGGCGCGATCGACGGCAACAACACTTACGGCGTACGCCTTGGTCAGCAAAACTCGCAAGGTCGCTACTACGCCACCTACGACAACGTGTCCGGTTCGCACAATGGCATTAAACTGCGCCAGGAAAACCTGCTGGGCAGCTACGATCTGTTCTACCCGGTGGGCAGCACCACCAAATTGTTCGGCGGTGCAACGGCGGGTTTGACCAAGTTGACCCAGGAGTCGCCAGGCTATAGCCGCGACAGTGACATCGGTTACGCCGTCGGCGGCCAGTTCGGTGTGATGCAGCAAGTTTCGCAAAACACTTCGGTGGAACTCGGTTACCGTTACCTGCGCAGCAATGCCAGCACCGAGATGAGCGAACGCGGTGGCAGCAAGCAAGGCTCGCTGGACCTGACAAGTAGCGCGCAGACTTACCTGTCGGCCAACTACTTTTTCTAAAGTGTTGCCGCCAGGCTAAATGTGGGAGCGAGCCTGCTCGCGAAGGCGATGTGTCAGTCGACATCTTTATTGACTGATCCACCGATTTCGCGAGCAGGCTCGCACCCACAGGTGTGTTTTTGGAGATTTTGATTCGCCCGGGAGAGCGTCATGAAACTATTGGTCGTCGAAGATGAAGCGCTGTTGCGCCATCACCTGCAAACCCGTCTGAGGGAAAGTGGTCACGTGGTCGAATCCGTGGCCAATGCCGAAGAGGCGTTATACCAGACCGGACAGTTCAACTTTGACCTGGCAGTGATCGACCTCGGTCTGCCGGGCATGGGTGGTCTCGACCTGATCCGCCAGTTGCGCTCGGGCGGCAAGACCTTCCCGATCCTGATCCTCACCGCGCGCGGCAACTGGCAGGACAAGGTCGAAGGCCTGGCTGCGGGTGCCGACGACTACGTGGTCAAGCCGTTCCAGTTCGAAGAGCTCGACGCGCGCCTGAATGCCTTGCTGCGCCGCTCCAGCGGCTTCACCCAGTCGACCATCGTCGCCGGCCCGCTGTTGCTTGATCTCAATCGCAAGCAAGCGAGCCTCGACGAGCAACCGCTGGCGCTGACTGCGTACGAGTACCGCATCCTCGAATACCTGATGCGCCATCACCAGCAAGTGGTGCCCAAGGATCGTTTGATGGAGCAACTCTATCCGGACGACGACGAGCGCGATCCGAACGTGATCGAAGTGCTGGTCGGCCGCTTGCGCCGCAAACTCGAAGGCCCGGCCGGGTTCAAACCGATCGACACCGTGCGCGGCCTCGGCTACCTGTTCAATGAGCGCTGCACTTGATTCGTTCTCTTCGCGTCCGGTTGATGCTCGCCGCCACCACGTTGGCGGTGTTGTTCATGCTCGCCTTGCTTCCGGCGATGCAAGGCGCGTTCAGCCTGGCGCTACAGGATTCGATTGAGCAGCGCCTGGCCTCGGACGTCACCACGCTGATCTCTGCCGCGCGCATTGAAAACGGCAAACTGGTCATGCCCTCGCAGTTGCCGGATGAGCGTTTCAACCTCACCGACTTCCGTCTGCTGGGTTACATCTACGACCGCGAAGGGCATCTGGTGTGGCGTTCGAAAGCCACTCAGGAAGAGCAGATCAACTACAAACCGCGTTACGACGGCCTCGGTAACGAGTTCGCGCGAATTCGCGAGGCCAACGGACAGGAATTCTTCGTTTACGACGTTGAGGTGAAACTGCTTGGAGGCAAAAGCGCGGCGTTCAGCATCGTCGCCCTGCAACCGGTGCGCGAGTACGAAAGCACGCTGGAAGGTCTGCGCGAGAATCTCTATCTGGGCTTCGGCGCCGCTTTGTTGGTGCTGCTGGCGCTGTTGTGGATTGGCCTGACGTGGGGGTTGAAAGCCTTGCGCCAACTCAGTCAGGAGCTGGATGAAATCGAGGGTGGCACGCGTGAAAGTCTTACTGAGCAACATCCGCGTGAACTGTTGCGTCTGACGGGGTCGTTGAACCGTTTGCTGCTCAGTGAGCGTCAGCAGCGCAGTCGTTATCGCGATTCTCTGGATGATTTGGCCCACAGTCTGAAAACGCCGTTGGCGGTGTTGCAGGGTGTCAGTGAGGACATGGCGCAGCGGCCCAAGGATGTTGATCAGGCGTGGGTGCTGCAAAGTCAGATCGAGCGTATGAGTCAGCAGATCAGCTATCAGTTGCAGCGGGCGAGTTTGCGTAAAAGCGGGCTGGTGCGGCATCAGGTGCGGTTGCAACCGGTGCTGAAAAGTCTCTGCGATACGCTGGACAAGGTCTATCGCGACAAGCGTGTGCAGGTGGCGTTTGATTTGCCCGAGCACTGTTATGTGCCGATCGAGCAGGGCGCGTTGCTGGAGATGATGGGGAACTTGCTGGAGAACGCTTATCGGCTGTGCCTTGGCGAGGTGCGGATCAGCGTGCGTGAGAGTCTGGCCGGGGTTGAGTTGTGTGTTGAGGATGATGGACCGGGGGTGCCGCCGGATCAGCGGGCGCGGATTCTTGAGCGTGGGGAGCGTTTGGATCGCCAGCATCCGGGGCAGGGGATCGGGTTGGCTGTGGTGAAGGACATTATTGAGAGTTATAACGCGAAGTTGATGTTGGGGGATTCGCCGATGGGGGGGGCTGCTTTCAGGATTCATTTTCCTGCTGTGTGATTTGGTTTTGGGTGTGTATCCGTTGCTGCGGGTGTTGATGATTAGGGTTCCGCCCTGACGGCGGGTCACTTTTGACGAGAGTGTCAGATTTTTTGTGTGCGGGCCGGTAATGGCCTGCCGTCAGGCAGGCCGGGTTTTACCAGGTCGGCCTGATAAATCGATCTCCGTACAGAATCGCAAATTGGTTCATCGCACTCTTCCAGTCATGAGCCGCCGAGCCCCAGTTTGCCGTGATGTTACGCAGCCCAAGCCAGATCAGCTTGGTCGCTGCGTCATCCGTCGGGAAGTGGCCCCGGGTCTTGATGATCTTGCGTAGCTGAGCGTTGATGCTTTCGATAGCGTTGGTCGTATAGATCACTTTTCGAATGGCAGGCGGGAAGACAAAAAATGGAATCACTCGATCCCAGGCTCGTCTCCAGGCCGCCACCACCGTTGGGTATTGCTTACCCCAAGGGCCATTTTCAAAGGCATCCAGTGCTTCCTCAGCCGCTTCTGCGTTGATGGCTTGATAGATCGGTTTTAGCGCCTTGGCCAGCTCACGGCGCTTGTCCCACGCCGCGTAATCGAGGCTGTTGCGGATCAAGTGGACGATGCATGTTTGCAGCGTTGTTGCCGGAAATACTGCGCTTAGCGCCTCTGGCATGCCTTTGAGACCGTCAGTCACGGCGATCAGCACGTCCTCTACGCCGCGGGTCTTGAGGTCGTTGAAGACCTTCATCCAGAACTTCGCACCCTCGGTGTTTTCGATCCAGATACCAAGAATATCGCGCGTTCCATCGGGTAAAACACCCAGCGCCAAGTAAATCGCCTTGTTGCGGACAAGGCCTTCTTCTCGGATCTTGACCCGCAGCGCATCGAAGAAAATGACTGGGTACATCGGCTCAAGCGGTCGCTGTTGCCACGCACCAATTTCCTCCATCACCTCGTGCGTGACTGAGCTGATGAAGTCATGGGAAACGTCCGTCCCGTATTGCTCAGAGAGGAAAGCGCGGATTTCTCGAACGGTCATGCCTCGGGCATACATGGCGATGATCTTGTCATCAAAACCGGTGTAACGCCGCTCATGCTTGGGGATCAGAATGGGGGCAAAACTGCCATCCCGATCACGGGGAATCTCCAGCCGCAGCGGGCCATCCCCCGTCAAAATCGTCTTGCCCGTTTTGCCATTGCGCTGGTTGGTTTCATCCTCTGGGCGCTGCGCGCCCGGCGGATACCCCAGGTGGTGACCGAGCTCGGCACTCAATGCTCGCTCAATCAAGGCCTTCTTGAAGGCCGCAGAAGCGTCTTCAATAGCCTCTGCGGTAATCAGCCCCTCACCGAACTCTTCGAGCAGCTCCTTGGGGATTTTTGGTAGGTCACGCAGGGGTTTCTTTTTGGTTGGCATACATGCACCTCTTACTCATGTTATGCCCGAACACAAAATTTCTGACACCCCCCTTTTGACAAACGCCTCAAAAGTAACCAAAAAGGCTTTGCCCTGACGTACGGCCCTCGCTTAGGCTCGGGTTCCTTCGTTACGGAATTGATCCGGGCGCATCGCCTCCGGTTTGCTTCGCTGCACCTCCTCTCGATGTGTTTGGCTGCGCCAAACGGTCGCTGCGCTCCCACCCCCGGATCAATCCCTCCACTCAGCCTGCCGACGGGCGCTCTAAGATCAAAAGCGGTACTCGAGCTTGCGCTCATTGTGTTGAGTGGGGCGGACTTCGCCGCGTGCGGGTTGTACTTGTCTCCTCTGTAGGAGCTGCCGCAGGCTGCGATCTTTTGATCTGGCTTTCGCTGTTTTGTGGGAGCTGGCTTGCCAGCGATGGCGGCCTGACAGCCGACCAGGCTCTGGCGGGTGTACTTGATCCCATTGTGGGAGCGAGCCTGCTCGCGAAGGCGGCCTGCCAGCCGACCAATATCTAACAGATGTAATCAACCCACCTGTAGGAGCTGCCGAAGGCTCGGGCCGCGATCGGACGATCTTTTGACCTGCTCTGGCTCAGGCTCAGGCTCTGGCTTTTGACGTTGCTGTTGATCTCCAGGCCCATCGGCAGGCCGAGCGAAGGTGTTCATCCGGGGGGTAGGCGCGAAGCGCCGTGCGGCGAAGCCGCATTCATCGAGAGGAGGTGCAGCGAAGCAAACCGTAGGCGATGCCCCCGGATGGACACCGTAGCGAGGGAACACTGAGCCTAGGCGAAGTGCCGTACGTCAGGGTAAAGCCTTTTGGGTTACCTTTTCGGCGTTTGGAAAAGGTGACCCGCCGTAAGGGCCATCCCTTTCAAGGTCTTAGGTAAAATCCCCTGATACTTCAGCCAGGAGGACCCGAACGATGTGGGCCGATGTTCTAGCGCGTTTCGAGAAAAAAGCACCTGCCAGTGTCATGGCCAAATTGGCGCTGGAGCAGGCCATTGCGCCTGAGTGGATTGATCAGGTCTTCGAAGAGCATCGGCAACGGCAGTATTCTCGTGAGCTACTGTTCTCGACCATCATCAAGCTGATGTCCCTTGTTTCATTGGGCTTGAAGCCATCCCTGCACGCCGCCGCGCGGCAACTGGAAGATCTTCCTGTCAGTTTGGCTGCCCTCTACGACAAGATCAGTCGTACTGAACCTGCGCTGTTACGCGCTCTGGTCACAGGTTGTGCGCAACGTCTGACTCCGACCATCAAGGAGCTGGGCTGCACCAAAACGTTGCCGGGCTGGCAGCTTCGAGTGGTGGACGGCAATCATTTGGCTTCCACTGAGAAACGTCTGGGCGCTCTACGCCATGAGCGAGGCGCCGCTCGTCCTGGCTTTTCGGTGGTTGTTTACGACCCCGATCTCGATCAGGTCATCGACCTTCAGGCGTGTGAGGATGCCTACGCAAGCGAGCGTGTTTGCGTGCTGCCTCTACTGGCCAATGCCGAGCCAGGCCAAGTGTGGCTGGCTGATCGACTCTATTGCACGCTCCCGGTCATGGAGGCTTGTGAGCAGGTCCAGACATCCTTTGTCATTCGTCAGCAAGCCAAACATCCACGCCTGATTCAAGAGGGTGAGTGGCAAGAACCCGTGCCTGTGGAAACAGGCACTGTGCGTGAGCAGATCATCCAGGTCAGAGGCGGTTACCAATGTCGGCGTGTCGAACTGACGCTTCATTCGCCAACAGACTCGGGTGACAGCAGCTTGATGTTCTGGAGCAATCTACCCCAAAGCGTCAGCGCACAGCAGATCGCGCAACTCTATCGCCGTCGCTGGAGCATTGAAGGCATGTTCCAGCGACTGGAAGCGATCCTGGAAAGTGAAATCGAAACTCTTGGCAGCCCAAAGGCTGCCTTACTCGGGTTCGCCACTGCGGTGTTGGCCTACAACGTCCTGGCCGTCCTCAAACGAAGCGTCGAGCAAGCTCACCGGGATACCCAGCCTGACGGCTGGGAAGCCTCGATCTATCACTTGGCGGTTCAGGTCAGGAGTGGTTATGAGGGAATGCAGATTGCGCTGCCTTCGGAATATCTTCCCGTCATTCCTCTGGAAAAACTGGCCCAGCGCTTACTAGAGCTGGCCAGCAACATCCAACCCAAACAAGTTGCGAAAAGCCCCCGTGGCCCCAAAGTGCCTAAGCCCAAGACATGGGTCCAAGGCACGGCGGTGCATGCGCATGTTTCAACGGACAGAGTAATCAAGGCTGCCAAAACTAAAAGACCTTGAAAGGGATGGCCGTAAGGGCGGAACCCTAATCAGCCATCACCAAAAAAACGGATATACACCCCAACCCCAACCCCAACCCCAACCCCAACCCAAACTAGCCTCACTGCTCCTGAGCCCGATAAGCCCCCGGCGTCAGTCCTGTCCACTTCTTGAACGCCCGGTGAAACGCCGACGGCTCGGAAAACCCCAACTGCTCGGCAATCTGTTGCAACGACAGATCCGCCCGCCCCAAATGGTAGATGGCGATATCCCGCCGCAACTGATCTTTCAACTCCTGAAAACTGGTGCCTTCCTCACGCAAGTGCCGGCGCAGCGTCTGCGGGCTGATGTGCAGGTGCGCGGCCACAGCCTCCAGGTCCGGCCAGCGCGCACTGTCGCGGCTGAGCAAGCGGCGCAGGCGGCTGCTCAGGCTGTCGCCATCATCCGGGCGCGAGAGCAAGTCAGCGGGGGAGCGTTCAAGGAAGTGCTTGAGAGTGCGTTCGTCCTGCAACAGCGGCATTTGCAGGTAGCGGCTGTGAAACAGCAGGCTGCTTTGTTCGGCTGAAAACACCAAAGGGCAGGGGAACAGCAGATCGTATTCAGCGCCATGCGCAGGTTTCGCATAGCTGAAGGTTGCCTGCTCCAGGCGGATTCGCTGGCCGATCAGCCAACTGCCGAGGCGATGCCAGATCACCAGCAGGCTTTCGGTGAGAAAGTGATCCGGGTCCCACAACTGCGAATCGTCGAGGCTCAGGCGCACCCATTCGTCTTCGCGTGTGAGGCTCAGGCGCGGGGCTTCGGGGAATAGGCTGTAAAAAAACAAGCCGCGTTGCAGAGCCTTCTCCAGGTTGCGGCAATGAATCGAGGCGTGGCACATCATGGCGAAGCTGCCGGGTTTGCTCGGTGCCTTGCCAAAACCCAGATATTCATCATCCAGCGCCAGCCACAGGCCCTGGAGCAAACGGGTGAACTGCTCCGGGGCGATACGCGCACGAGGCTCGTCAAGCAATTCCGGGCTGATCCCCAATTGCAGCAGCAGGCCCGAGTAGTCGAACCCGAGGCGACGTGCGCCACCCAGAGCGGCGCGGGCGAAATGGCTGGCGATGGTGCGTTCGCGCATAAGTAGCTGATCCTTCCTCAGGCGCCGGATGGTAGCCGGGGTCGGAACGGGCAACAAGGCGGATTTCCGCCAAATTGTAGGACGAGATTCGGTGAGTTGGCGGAAAACCGCCACATACAAGTCACCGGACAGTGACACAAATGAACCTGTAATCCCTGATATCAAAAGGCTTGCAGGCAATCGCACCAAAGTGGCACGGCGTTTGCGATACAAGCCACAGAAGCGTGCGTTTGGCCCTGATGGAAAACGCTGCTCCAACAACAAATCCCTCCAGTGCAGGAGGGTTCGCAATTTAAGGTTTTGCGGACAACAGATGGAAGTTGCCCCGTGGGACTCTTGAGGAAATTTGCAATGACGACTCGTCAGCCACTCTACAAATCCCTGTACTTCCAGGTGATCGTTGCAATCGCCATCGGCATCCTGCTCGGTCACTTCTACCCACAGACCGGTGTGGCCCTCAAGCCGCTGGGTGACGGGTTCATCAAATTGATCAAAATGGTCATTGCCCCGATCATTTTCTGTACTGTTGTCAGCGGCATCGCCGGCATGCAGAACATGAAATCCGTGGGCAAGACTGGCGGCTACGCGCTGCTGTACTTCGAAATCGTTTCCACCATTGCCTTGCTGATCGGTCTGGTTGTAGTCAACGTCGTGCAACCGGGCGCCGGCATGCACATCGATGTCACCACCCTGGACGCCTCGAAAATCGCCACCTATGTGACGGCCAGTAAAGACCAGAGCATTGTCGGTTTCCTCCTTAATGTGATCCCGAACACCATCGTCGGTGCATTCGCCACCGGTGACATCCTGCAAGTGCTGATGTTCTCGGTGATCTTCGGTTACGCCCTGCATCGCCTGGGTTCGTACGGTCGTCCGCTGCTGGATCTGATCGATCGCTTTGCCCACGTGATGTTCAACATCATCAACATGATCATGAAACTGGCGCCACTCGGAGCGTTCGGTGCGATGGCCTTCACCATCGGTGCCTACGGTGTCGGCTCGCTGGTGCAGTTGGGTCAGTTGATGATCTGCTTCTACATCACCTGCGTGCTGTTCGTGGTGGTGGTGCTGGGCGCGATCTGCCGTGCCCACGGTTTCAGCGTGCTGAAACTGGTGCGTTACATCCGTGAAGAACTGTTGATCGTACTGGGTACGTCTTCGTCCGAATCGGCACTGCCACGCATGCTGATCAAGATGGAACGCCTGGGCGCGAAGAAATCCGTCGTGGGTCTGGTGATCCCGACCGGTTACTCGTTCAACCTCGACGGTACGTCGATCTACCTGACCATGGCGGCTGTGTTTATCGCTCAGGCGACCGACACCCACATGGACATCACTCACCAGATCACTCTGCTGCTGGTGTTGCTGCTGTCCTCCAAAGGCGCTGCCGGTGTGACCGGTTCGGGCTTCATCGTGCTGGCGGCCACGCTGTCGGCCGTCGGTCACCTGCCGGTGGCCGGTCTGGCGCTGATCCTGGGTATCGACCGCTTCATGTCCGAAGCCCGCGCGCTGACCAACCTGGTGGGTAACGCCGTTGCCACCATCGTTGTCGCCAAGTGGGTGAAAGAGTTGGACACCGATGTACTGCAAGCCGAACTGGCTTCTGGCGGTCGCGGTATCTCCGATGAGCGTGAAGAAGACGACCTGGGTGTGGCTGAAGGCCCAACCCCGAGCAATGTGAAGTAAGCATCGCTTGAATGAAAAACCCGCTCCGGCGGGTTTTTTCTTGCCTGCAATTTGAGCGCAACGGTCATGTTTGCTGACACATACGGTGATTGCTGTGCGCGGCATCGCTGCCTAGGCTGAGTGCATCGCACAAGGAGTTCGCCCATGTCCGCACCGCTGGCCTCATTGAAGATTCTCGATTTCTCGACCCTGTTGCCGGGCCCGTTTGCTTCGCTGCTGCTGGCGGACATGGGGGCTGAAGTTTTGCGCATCGAATCGCCGACCCGCATGGATCTGCTGCGGGTGTTGCCGCCCCACGATCAGGGGATGTCGGCCAGCCACGCTTATCTCAATCGCAATAAACGAAGCCTGGCACTCGACCTCAAACAGCCCGAGGCACTCGGGGTGGTCAAGCAGTTGCTCGCCGATTACGACATCGTGCTCGAGCAGTTTCGCCCCGGTGTGATGGAGCGCCTGGGTCTGGGTTATGAGGCGTTGAAGGCGATCAACCCAAAGCTGATTTACGTGTCGATCAGCGGTTACGGCCAGACCGGGCCGTACAAGGATCGTGCTGGGCATGACATCAACTATCTGGCGCTGGCCGGACTCTCCAGCTATACCGGTCGCGCCGACAGCGGGCCGTTGCCCTTGGGCATGCAAGTGGCGGATATCGCCGGTGGCTCGCTGCACGGAGTGATCGGGCTGTTGGCGGCGGTGATTGCGCGCCAGCAAACCGGGCAGGGCACGCACCTGGACGTGAGCATGACTGACTGTGCGTTCAGCCTGAATGCGATGGCCGGCGCCGGGTATCTGGCCTGCGGCGAAGAGCCGGGTTGGGAAGAGCAGATGCTCAATGGCGGCAGTTTTTATGATTACTACCGTTCTCGCGATGGCCGCTGGATGTCGGTGGGCAGTCTGGAGCCGGGCTTCATGCAGCAATTGTGTGCGGCGCTGGGCCGGCCGGAGTTGGCGGTGCACGGCTTGTCCCCCAAGCCTGAGCAACAGCAGGCATTGAAGGAAGCGTTAAAGGTCGAGTTCGAGCGGCATGACTTTGCTGAGCTGTGTGCATTGTTTGCCGGGATTGATGCGTGTGTCGAACCGGTGTTGAGTCTGGGTGAGGCGGTGCAGCATCCGCAATTGCAAGCGCGGGAACTGGTGACGCAAGTGCCGCGAGGGGATGGGACGACGCAGGCGCAGATCGCGTGTCCGCTGAAGTTTTCCGAAGGATTACCGGCGCCTCGGCATGTCGGGGCGGCGTTGGGGCAGCATACGGATCAGGTGTTGGGAGAGTTGGGGTTCAGTGCTGAGCGAATAGTTGAACTGCGCCGAGCCAAGGTCATTCTCTAGTGTCTGTACCTGCCCTTTCGCGAGCAGGCTCGCTCCCACAGGTGACTGCGTTCCAGGGTGGGAGCGAGCCTGCTCGCGAAGAGGGCAATATGAACGACACAAACCTCAATTATTCGACGCGCATCTCACCACTGAACACCAAAGTGTTCCGGCAGCGCCGACACAGATACCGCCGCCCCTGTCTGACCAGGCTATGGCGCTGCGCCGAAAACGGAAAATCACTTTCCGCACATGGGCATTTGTAGATATAGCGGGTCACACTGCGGCGTTTGATTGCGTAGGTGTGGCAGCGATCCGGCGGCAGTTCGTAAACGCCGCGCATGATCAGTTGCCACTCCTCGCCGTGGGGCTGGATGCGGTCGCCGAACAACTGATGGGCGATCAAGTGGGCGACTTCGTGAGCCACGGTCTGCTTGAGGAAGTGTTCGGTGTTTTCCCGGTACAGCTGCGGGTTGAAGCGCAGCAGGTTCTCGTGCAGATGCGCGACCCCGGCTTTTTGCCCGCGCAGCTTGAGGCTCACCACTGGGCGTTGGAAATGACGTTTGAAAAAGGATTCAGCGAGTTGGTAACAGTCTTCGACGCGGGTATTGAGTTGCTCGGGCATGCTTGATGGATCTCCAGAGGTGTCGAGTATGCCGCAACCTCCCGGACTTGCGAATCGCTGACCTGCCGAATGGTCATCCGCCAAACGAGAAGGCCGCCTTGCGGCGGCCTGTATTGGCAGATCTTGTTTTTCTCGGGGGGGAATCATGTCAGTTGGTATACACCGGCCCTACGCCGAGGCCCCAGACGATCACGGTGAACGCCATGATGGCCACCAGCACCACCAGACCCACCGCTAGCACTGAACTTGAAAACAGAAAGCCCTCGTCCGAGGGAATGTTCATAAAGGTCGGCAATCCCACATACAGCAGATACACCGTGTAGCAGATGGCCGCCGTGCCGACGATCATCCCCAGCCACATATGCGGATACAGCGCCGCCAGCCCGCCGACAAACAACGGTGTCGCGGTGTAGGTGGCAAATGCCACGCAACGGGCCAGGCTCGGGTTGGCGTCATAAGTGCGGGCCATCCAGTGCACAAAGGCACCCATGACCGCGACGCCGCCGAGCATCGCCAGGTACGACATCACGGTCATCCAGATGGCGCTTTCGACCGTGAGCATCACCGGTGCGCGATTGCCGATCACCCAGCCGACCTGCGTGGTGCCGATGAATGCCGATACGGCGGGGATCGCCGCCAGAATCAGTGTGTGCGTCAAGTACATGTGGCTGATGCTTTTCTCTTGGTCGCCACGGATTTCCTTCCATTCCTGATCGGGGTGGGTAAAAAGTCCCACTACGTGATGGATCATGCCAGTCACTCCTCTTGTTATTGCCATCGCCCCCCAACGGAGCGCCTACGGGCCAATGAGGCCGAGCAAATTCAGGTCTTCAGATGTGTGCGACCTTACGTCGCAGTATAGAAAGGTCTTAACCGCACCGGGACTAGGGGGTTAGAGCAAATCGCGCTGTAAACAGGGGGCTTAATCGCCTTGAGGTCTGTAAAGACCGAATTGGCCAGTCGCGACAACCCGTGAGCACAAACCAGGGGTTTTTGCGTAAAATGCCCGCCTTTCGTCACACCTCACGGATTTCGCGTCATGGGCACTCTTACGGTCAACCAGAACAAACTGCAAAAGCGCCTGCGCCGCCTGGCCGGCGAAGCGGTCGCCGACTTCAATATGATCGAAGACGGCGACAAGGTCATGGTCTGCCTGTCCGGGGGCAAGGACAGCTACACCATGCTCGACGTGCTCCTGCACCTGCAGAAGGTTGCCCCGATCAAGTTCGAGATCGTCGCGGTGAACATGGACCAGAAGCAGCCGGGCTTCCCTGAGCACGTGCTGCCGGCCTACCTGAAAGAGCTGGGCGTCGAGTACCACATCGTCGAGAAAGACACCTACTCGGTGGTCAAGGAACTGATCCCGGAAGGCAAGACCACCTGCTCGCTGTGCTCGCGCCTGCGTCGCGGCACGCTGTACACCTTTGCCGATGAAATCGGTGTGACCAAAATGGCCCTCGGTCATCACCGCGACGACATCGTCGAGACGTTCTTCCTCAACATGTTCTTCAACGGTTCGCTTAAAGCCATGCCGCCGAAGCTGCGCGCCGATGACGGCCGCAACGTGGTGATCCGTCCGCTGGCGTACTGCAACGAGAAAGACATTCAGGCTTACTCGGACTTGAAGCAATTCCCTATCATCCCGTGCAACCTCTGCGGTTCACAGGAAAACCTGCAGCGTCAGGTGGTCAAGGAAATGCTTCAGGACTGGGATCGCAAGACCCCGGGTCGAACTGAAAGCATCTTCCGCAGTCTGCAGAACGTGGTGCCGTCGCAACTGGCCGACCGCAATCTGTTCGACTTCACCAGCCTGAAGATCGACGAGACAGCGGCTTCGCGGTTCGTCAATGTCGTCAATCTCTAAACCCGATCACTGTGGGAGCGAGCCTGCTCGCGAAGGCGTCATGTCAGCCAGCATCAATGTTGACTGACACACTGCTTTCGCGAGCAGGCTCGCTCCCACATTGGTTTCTTCGCTTTATTCATCAGGAGAGGGCATGCGCGATTACAAGTGGCTGCACGAATACTGTCTGAACCGCTTTGGTTCAGCGGCTGAACTGGAAGCCCATCTGCCCGTTCCCAAGACCCCGGCACAACTGCGCAAGATCAGCGACGACCGCTACCTTTCGACCATGGCCCTGCGCGTGTTTCGCGCCGGGCTCAAGCACAGTCTGGTGGATGCCAAGTGGCCGGCCTTCGAAGAAGTGTTCTTCAAGTTCGACCCGGAAAAAGTCGTGCTGATGAGCGCCGAGCACCTTGAACGGCTGATGCAGGACACGCGGATCATCCGTCACCTGGGCAAGCTCAAGAGCGTGCCGCGCAATGCGCAGTTCATTCTCGATGTGGAGAAGGAAAAGGGCAGTTTCGGCGCGTTGATCGCCGACTGGCCGGTGACCGATATCGTCGGTCTGTGGACGTACCTGAAAAAGCACGGCCATCAATTGGGCGGGTTGTCGGCGCCACGGTTTTTGCGCATGGTCGGCAAGGATACGTTTGTGCCGAGCTACGACGTGGTCGCGGCGCTGAATGCGCAGAAAGTCGTCGACAAGGCGCCGACCAGCCTGCGCGATCTGGCCATTGTGCAGAACGTGTTCAACCAGTGGCATGAAGAGAGCGGCGGCCGGCCGATGAGCCAGATTTCGATGATGCTCGCGTACACCGTGAATCATTAAGACCGCGTCGCCCCATTCGCGAGCAAGCCCGCTCCCACATTTTGGAATGCGTTCCCCTGTGGGAGCGGGCTTGCTCGCGAAGGCGTCAGCTCAGGCGACGCTGATCTCGCCTTCACCCGCCAACTTGCGATTCAACTGATACCGCCACCGCACATACAGCAGCGCCGAGCAGAACACCGCCAGGCTCGCGACCATCTCCAGCACACCAAACCACTGCCGGTTCGGGTCATACGCCGCCAGTGCGCCTTTGATGAAATACAGATTCACCACAAAACACATCCACGAGTGCCCGCGTGCGCTGCCCATGATCATTGCCGGGGCGAGGACGAGCCACGGGATCAATTCGACCAGCAGAATCACCCACGGTCGCGCGCCATGCAGGTCGGCGAAGATCAGGTAATAGGCGGCGAGCAACCCGGCGAGGGCGAAGAAGCTCAGCAGACTGAGCACCCGCATCGCTTTCACACGGGGCTCAAGCCACTCGACGGCGGGCAGGATTTTCGGCTTCTTGGCCACTTCAGTCCTCCAGTTTCTGCGCAGTCTTGGCCAGACGCAGGCCGAGTGCTCGGCACAGCGCCACTTCGTGCTGATCAAGGCCTTTTTTGCCATCCGCCCCAGCGTGATGGCTGGCGCCGTAAGGCGTACCGCCGCCCTGGGTTTCCAGCAGCGCCGACTCACTGTATGGCAGGCCGGTGATCAGCATGCCGTGGTGCAGCAGCGGCAGCATCATCGACAGCAGGGTGGTTTCCTGGCCGCCGTGCAGGCTGGCGGTGGAAGTGAAAACCCCGGCCGGTTTGCCGACCAGTGCGCCGGTCAGCCACAGATTGCTGGTGCCGTCGAGGAAGTACTTGAGCGGGGCGGCCATGTTGCCGAAACGGGTCGGACTGCCCAGCGCCAGACCGGCGCAGTTCTTCAGGTCATCGAGGGTGGCGTAGAGCGCGCCTTCGTCCGGGATGTCCGGGGCAACCGCTTCGCATTCGGTGGAAATCGCCGGCACGGTACGCAGGCGCGCTTCGAGGCCGGCCTGCTCGACACCGCGAGCGATTTGCCGGGCCATCTCGTTGGTCGAGCCGTTGCGGCTGTAATACAGAACCAGAATGTACGGTGCGCTCACGGCAGCAACTCCAGGATCTGCTCCGGTGGACGGCCGATGACGGCTTTGTCGCCGACTTCAAGGATTGGCCGTTCCATCAGCTTGGGATGGGCCGCAATGGCTTCGATCAATTGTTTCTCGGTGAGACTGGCGTCGGCCAGGTTCAGGGTTTTGTATTCATCTTCCCCGGTGCGCAGCAGTTGCCGTGCACTGATCCCCAGCTTGCCGAGCAAGGCCTTGATTTGCGCGGCGTCCAGCGGAGTTTCGAGGTAACGCACGACGTTGGCGGTCAGGCCACGGGCTTCAAGCAGTTCCAGTGCGCCGCGGGATTTCGAGCAGCGCGGATTGTGATAAAGCGTCAGATCGGTCATGGCGGGTCGCTTCTGGCGTAAAGTGGCGGTTATTCTAACTGTGCAGCGCCCAATCCAGAACCTTCAGAGGCGATGGGTCGCAGGCGCCTTCAAATTTTCACAAGGAACACGACATGACACGGCGATTGGCAGCGGCATTGACGATACTCGGGGCGTTGATGCTGGGGGGCTGCGGCAATGACTATGGCATCGACCAGAATGGTCAGAAAGTGGCGTCCGAGCGTCTGGACAAGCAATGGGTGGTGCTCAATTACTGGGCCGAATGGTGTGGGCCATGCCGCACGGAAATCCCGGAGCTCAACCATTTGGCGGATGAGCTGAAAAGCAAGAACGTCGGTGTATTCGGAGTCAACTTCGACAACGTGCAGGGTGAAGAGCTCAAGAGCGCCAGCGAGAAACTGGGCATCAAGTTCACCGTGCTGGCGCAGGATCCGGCGGAGTTGTTCGACTTGCCGCGCAGCGAGGCGTTGCCGGTGACGTACATCATCGACAACAAGGGCAAGGTGCGGGAGCAGTTGCTGGGTGAGCAGACGGCGGCGGGAGTGATGGCGAAGCTTGAGGCGTTGCAGGCGACCAAGTAGCCCGTTTCCAGTCAGGCTCATTCCCACGCTCTGCGTGGGAATGATGCCCGGGACGCTCCGCGTCCCTGAGACGCAGAGCTTCACTTGATGCATTCCCACGCTGGAGCGTGGGAACGATCAGCGTGAGGGGCTTAACCCTCTTCCAGCCACCAGCGCAGCGGCTTGCCTTGCGCCGGCCAGAAGCGCATCTGTTCGATCGGCGAAATATCCCAGCGCTCGACGTGTTCCAGCGCTTGCAGGAAGCGTTGTTCCTGCTCCATCAACGCTGGCGCACACAGTTTGCGGGTCTTGCCGATCTTGCCGAAGCTCAGCTTGTCGCCATCGAGCGTGTACGGCGCGAACCAATGGTTGCAGCCGCCGTTACCGTAGGCGCGACCGTCATCGCCCAGGGTCACGGTTAGATGGCTGTAATCCATCAAGGGCCGTTCGCCGATCCACTCCAGAATGTAGCTGCGGTTCTGTTGCAGTTGCACAGGCTCCGCGGCGCAGCCCGCCAGGCCAACACCGACCAGAGCGGTCAGGGCAAGGCGTTTCATCACGCAGGCTCCTGGCATTTCGGGCACAGGTGCTTGTCGCCAACGGCTTTCCAGCCCAGCTCGGTGATGCGCGCAGTGGCGGCCGGTTTTTCTGCGGTTTTACCCAGTTTGGCGTCGACGGCGAATTCAAAGCTCAGCTCTTTGGCGCAGCTGTCGCAGTTGACCTGCCAGGTATGGATCGCCAGTTCGCCGAACACCGGGCCTGTGGTCATCGCGGTCCATTGGCCCGGCGGGTTGATCAGGTGGCGGACGGTTTCGACGGTCAGGCGCATGGACAAATCCTTGCTGCCTTTGAGGGTGACCAACAGTGCGTCACCGATGCGGATCGAGCCACCATTGCCGGTGACCTGATAGCGGCCCGGAACGAGGGCGCGGCATTCGGTGAGGGTGTGTTGCGGGTTCATCAGGGTGTAGCGGAAATCGTGTTCGACCATGGGTCCTCCAAATATGCGCGACATGCTAGCACGGGCTTGATTGCAGAATGATGCGCGCGTGCGACCTTCGATCCGGTTCAAATCGACTCGCGCACATGGCAAACTGCCGCCCTCGACTCTGAAGGAACGGAACATGGCGCTGATCGAATGTTATGAATGCAAGCGGAGCATCAGCTCCGAAGCCCAGGCGTGCATTCATTGTGGAGCTCCGATGGCGGAGTACCAGGCCCACGCACAAGCGCAGACCGAAGGCGAATCCGCTCAGGCGTCAACGATTTCCTTTGGCAGTCTGCCGCGTAACAGAACGGTTCCGGAGGCTGTCATTTCTCCAGCGGCGCAGCCTTTGCCAAAAGTCATGCCGGCCGCAGCGGGGCGTCGGCGCCGGCAACAGGCCGCGCAAGCGGTTGAGCCACAAATCAATCCAGATGGCAGCCGCCCGGTGGAAGGCTGGTTGAAGATCATGGTGTTCCTGTTGCCGATGGTGTTCGTCTGGTTCCTGCTGCGCAGCGGCCACTCGGCGAAGCAGCGCTTTTTTGGCTTCGGCTGGCTGGCACTGTTGATTCTGGCGTCCTCTCTGTCACCGAAATAAGTATCAACCCTCGACCTGGTTCTGCGGCGTTCCCGCCGCCCAGGTCGCGATGTTGTGCAGGGTGGTCGCGGCAATCGCGCCTAACGCCTCATGCGTCAGAAAGGCCTGATGCGCGGTGATGATCACGTTGGGAAACGTCAGCAAGCGCGCCAGCACATCGTCCTGCAATGGCAGATCGGAACGATCCTCGAAAAACAGCTGCGCCTCTTCTTCATACACATCCAGCCCCAGATAACCGAGCTGACCGTCCTTCAAGGCGTCGATCAGCGCCGGCGTATCGACCAGCCCTCCGCGACCGGTGTTGATCAGCATGGTGCCCGCTTGCAGGTGCGCCAGTGAGTCGCGGTTGATCAGGTGTTTGCTCTGTGCATTGAGCGGGCAGTGCAGGCTGATGATGCGCGATTGCGCGAGCAGTTCCGGCAGGCTCAGATAACGCGCGCCGAGCGCCAGAACATCGGGGTTTGGATACGGATCGTAAGCCAGCAACTCACAGCCGAAGCCGTGCATGATTTTCGCGAACGTGGCGCCGATCTGCCCGGTGCCGACGATGCCGACGGTCTTGCCGACCAGATCGAAACCGGTCAGGCCGTGCAGGCTGAAATCGCCTTCGCGGGTGCGGTTGTAGGCGCGGTGCAGGCGACGATTGAGGGCGAGGATCAGCGCCACGGCATGTTCAGCCACGGCGTGCGGCGAGTAGGCCGGGACACGCACGATGGCCAGGCCGAGGCGTTTCGCAGCGCCCAGATCGACGTGGTTGTAACCGGCCGAGCGCAGGGCAATCAGCCGTGTACCGCCGGCGGCCAGACGCTCCAGCACCGCGGCACTGAGGTCATCGTTGATAAAGGCGCAGACCACTTCGTGCCGGTCGGCCAGGGCCGCGGTGTCGAGGCTGAGTCGGGCCGGTTGGAAATGCAGTTCGATATCCGCCGGGCAATCGGCGGCGAGGAAACTCTCGCGGTCGTAAGTCTGGCTGCTGAAAACGATCGTGCGCATGACATCCTCCTGGAGCGTTGACGCGGGCTCACATGAGCCGCGACAACTTTAGCGCTGTCCGCGCGGGTCGGCATTGCTTTGGGTCAGGCGCTGATCCTGGCTTGCGTGGCCAGGCGATTGATCGCCCGTTCCAGTTCATCCAGCGCGGTCGGCGCTTTCGGGTCGTTCTGTTTGAGCAGGGTCTCGCTGCGCTGGCAGGCAGCGCGCAGTTGCGGTACGCCACAGTAGCGCGTGGCGCCATGCAGGCGATGCACCCGTTCCAGCAAGGCGTTCTGGTCATGACTGTCGCGGGCGTTGCGGATCGCTTCGCGATCGGCTTCCAGCGAGGCGAGCAACATCGCCAGCATGTCCGCCGCCAGATCCGCTTTGCCGGCAGCCAGACGCAAGCCTTCTTCGTGGTCGAGTACTGGCAGTTCATGACTGCCTGCCGCGCTGTCATTGACCCGTTCCGGCCCTTGATTGCGCAACGCCAGGCCGGTCCACTTAAGCACCACCTGCGCCAGTTGCCGTTCGCTGATCGGCTTGGTCAGGTAGTCGTCCATGCCGCTTTGCAGCAATGCGCGTTTTTCGTTCGCCATGGCGTGGGCGGTGAGGGCGACGATCGGCAATGGCGTGCAATGCCGCTCGCTTTCCCACTGACGGATGGTTTCAGTGCTCTGGCGCCCGTCCATGCCCGGCATCTGCACATCCATCAGCACCAGATCGAACGATTCACTCTGCACGGCTTTGACCGCTGCGTAACCGCTTTCCACCGCGAGTACCTTGGCCCCCATGTCTTCGAGCAGCGTCTGCACCAGCAACAGGTTGGCCGGGTTGTCGTCGACACACAGTACCTTTGGTGCCCGGCTCGACAGCGGTTCGCCAGGCTCGTTGCGCGGCTGGCGCGGGTTGGCCAGATCCGACAGCACCCGCCGCAGTTTGCGCGTGCAGGCCGGTTTGGCCTGCAACTGACTGTGCGGATTGGGCACCGACAGATGGAACAGTGTCTGCTCGGTGGTCGGACACAACACCAACACCTTGCAGCCGAGGTGTTCGAGATCCCAAATGTGCTGGTTCAGGCGCTCCGGCAGCATGTCATTGCTGGTGATGCCGATGACTGCCAGATCAATCGCCTGATCAGTCTGATGGGCGCCGGTGACGCCATTGGCCAGGCTTTCCAGGGTGTTGAACGGCGTAACGATGAGGCCACAGTCTTCCAGTTGATGCTGCAGGGCCTGACGTGCCAGTTCGTGATTTTCCAACACTGCGACGCGGCGTCCGAGCAGCGGCGCTGATGGCAGGTCTTCGGCATCGTCGCGGGTTTTCGGCAGGCTCAGGCTGATCCAGAATTCCGAGCCTTCGCCCGGTGTGCTGTCGACACCGATCTCGCCGCCCATCTGTTCGATCAGACGCTTGGAAATCACCAGCCCCAGACCGGTGCCGCCGGGTTGCCGCGACAGTGAGTTGTCGGCCTGGCTGAATGCCTGGAACAACGCACGCACGTCCTGATTCGACAGACCGATGCCGGTGTCTTGAATGCTGATGCGCAACTGCACGCTGTCTTCGTGTTCTTCTTCGAGCATCGCCCGGGCAACGATGGTGCCCTCGCGGGTGAACTTGATTGCGTTGCTGACCAGGTTGGTGAGGATCTGCTTCAAACGCAGCGGATCACCGACCAGCGACAACGGCGTGTCGCGATAGACCAGGCTGACCAGTTCAAGCTGCTTGGCGTGAGCAGCAGGGGCGAGAATGGTCAAGGTGTCCTGCAGCAGGTCGCGCAGGTTGAACGGAATGTGGTCGAGTACCAGTTTACCGGCCTCGATCTTCGAGAAGTCGAGGATCTCGTTGATGATCCCGAGCAGGCTGTCGGCAGATTTTTCGATGGTGCCCAGATAATCGAGCTGGCGCGGGGTCAGTTCGCTTTTCTGCAATAGATGAGTGAAGCCGAGAATGCCGTTGAGCGGCGTACGGATCTCGTGGCTCATGTTGGCGAGGAATTCGGATTTGATCCGGCTGGCTTCCAGCGCCTCTTTACGGGCCAGATCCAGTTCGATGTTCTGGATCTCGATGGTTTCCAGGTTCTGGCGCACGTCTTCGGTGGCCTGATCGACGCTGTGTTGCAGTTCTTCGCGGGCGTTCTGCAGAGTGCCGGCCATGCGGTTGATGCCCGATGCCAGTTCATCCAGCTCCTGGCTGCCGAGCGGCGGCAGGCGGGTTTCCAGGTGGCCGTCCTTGAGTTGTGCGACGGCCTGCTTGATCTGGCCCAGCGGCCGATTGATCGTGCGGCCCATGCGCAACGCGAGCAGCGCGGCACCGGCCAGGCCGGCGGCGATCAGCAACAGGCTGGCAAACAGGCTGCGATAACCGCGCAGCAGCATGCCGTTGTGCGACAGCTCCAGTTCGACCCAGCCAAGCAGGCGCTCGGATTCTTCGGGAATCAGTTCGCCAGCGAGGTTGCGATGCTTGCCGAACACCGGCATGAGATAACGCGTTGCATCGTTGCCGCTGCGCCGTTGCAGATGGGCACTGTCGCCGCTTGGCGCCTGATTGAGCATGGTCGGGCCGGCGTGGGCAAGCGGCGAGCGATCGGGCGCGAGGAAGGTCACCGCGCGCACATCCGGTTGTTCAAGGGACTGAGTAGCGATGCGCTCGAGCAGGTCGCTGTTGCCATGGCCCATGGCGGGCGCCACCAGCGGCGCCAGTTGCTCGGCGATCATTTCGCCGCGCTGCATCAGTTGGGTTTGCAGGTCGGCCTGCTGCGTCCAGGTGAAATAACCACCCAGCACCAGCGCCATCAGGCTGGTCGGCAACAAGGTCAGCAACAATACGCGACCTTTGATTCCCAGTTTCTTGAGCACGCCTATCTCCTGCATCCCGCTGATCTGTTGACTCACACGTACATCCGGCACGCGACATGGGCGCAGTGTAGCGATTTGCTCGCGGGCAATCTCCGGAAAAATGCTGTCCTCGTTAGTCAGCGTTCAAGAGGGCGTTCGTCTGACCACTGAACCTTGTGTTGCCCGTTGTCCGGCAATCTTGAATAATTGCCTACAACTGAGAATTACTTGCAGATACTCATGACTCCTGTTTCCGTTGGCCCGCCACGCATCCTTTCCATCGAAGACGATCCGGTCCTCGGTGCCTATGTTCACGAACATCTGGGGCGCAGCGGCTTTCAGGTGACCTGGTGCCAGAACGGTCAGGAAGGCTTGAGCATTGCCCGGCGCCAGCCGTTCGACGTGGTCTTGATGGACATTCTGCTGCCGGGGCTGGACGGCTTGAACGTGCTGACCCAACTGCGCCAGAGTCATTCGACGCCCGTGTTGCTGATGTCGGCTCTGGGTGCCGAGGCCGATCGCATCAGTGGTTTTCGACTGGGCGCCGACGATTATTTGCCCAAGCCGTTCAGCATGGCCGAGCTGCATGTGCGCATCGAAGCGATCCTGCGCCGGGTGGCTCTTGATCGTCGTCCCGCCGCTCTCGCTGTGCCGGTGGCGACGGGCACGTTGCACTTTGACGATGAGCAGTGCGACGTGTTCTTTCGCGAGCGAGCCGCCGGCCTGACCCGCAGCGAATTCCGCCTGCTGGAAACCCTCAATCGCAATGATGAGGAAGTGCTGAGCAAAGCCTTCCTTTATCAGCATGTCCTGCAACGTGGCTACGCGGCCCATGATCGTAGCCTCGACATGCACATCAGCCAGATCCGCCGCAAACTCAAGGCCATCGGTTACACCGACCGCGAAGTGCGCACGGTGTGGGGCAAGGGCTACGTACTGAGTGGCGCTGATGAAGATCTCTGAGTTGCCGGGGCGTCATTCGCTGTTCTGGAAACTGGCCTGCCTGCTGGTGGCGTTCTGTCTGCTGATGATCTGGCTGAGCTGGTCGTGGGGCCGTTATATGGAACAGCGCAATCAGTTCCTCTCTAACGAGGCGCGCGGCACGCTTACGCGTTATGCCGCTGAAGCGGAGCGGGCGTGGCAGCAAGGGCAGCGCGACGGCATTGATAGCTGGTTACAGAGCATGGAATTGCGCGAGGCTGCCTGGGTCGGCGTGATTGGCGGTAATTTGCAGTCGCTGAGCAATGAGCCGCTGAACGATCAGGAAATCCAGCGCCTGACCTTTCTGCGCGGGCTCGATTGGCCGATCCACAAGCAGGGGCGGCCGTGGCTGCGCATCCCCTTTCCCAAGGAACCGTCCGCCGGCAGTCTGGTGATCGAACTGCCCGAGCGTTTTCTGCCGGGCAAATACCGGGTGTTCTGGCGAGTTATCACCAACGGTGTGATTCCGGGGTTGTTCACCTTATTACTGTGCGTCGGCCTGTATCGTTTGCTGGTGGTGCCGTTGAACAACTTGCGTGAGCAGGCCAACGCCTGGCGCGCCGATCAATTGAACGTGCGGCTGTCGAGCGGCATCACTCAGCGGCCGGACGAACTCGGTGAGCTGGCTCGGGCGTTCGACTCGATGTCCGAACGCCTGCAAAGCACGGTCTCCCTGCAACAGCAATTGCTCCGCGACCTTTCACATGAATTGCGTACGCCGTTGAGTCGACTGCGCGTGGCCAGCGAAAGCGAGCAGGGGCTTGGGCAACTGCGCGAACGCATCGGTCGTGAAGTCGACGGCATGCAACGGCTGGTCGAAGATACTTTGCAGTTGGCGTGGCTGGACACGGAGCGTTCGCCGTTGCCGGACGAAGCGATCCAGATTCAGGCGTTGTGGGAAATGCTTACCGACAACGCCTGTTATGAAAGCGGCTGGCCGAGTCTGCAATTGCAGTGCGCGGTGGAGGCGTCGTGCTGGGTGCGCGGCAATCTCAACACGCTGGCGCAGGCGCTGGAGAACATTTTGCGCAATGCCATTCGTCACTCGCCCGAGGGCGGGATCGTGCGTCTTGATGGACGCCGGGATGGCGATTACTGGCATCTGTGGCTGGACGATCAGGGCGGCGGGGTGGCTGACGCGGATCTTGAGCGGATCTTTTCGCCGTTCACTCGCCTCGACGGCTCGCGGCCCGGTGATGGGGGGTTTGGGCTGGGGTTGAGCATTGCCAGGAATGCGGTGCAGCGCCAGGGCGGGAGGTTGTGGGCGGAGAATAGCGGGGCGGGGTTGCGGTTGAATTTGCGGTTGTTGGCTGATGAGGGTGTTGCGCCGACTGACGCCTTCGCGAGCAGGCTCGCTCCCACATTGGAACTGGGTTCACCGCAGATTGTGTGATCAACGCTGATCCCCCTGTGGGAGCGAGCCTGCTCGCGAAGAGGCCATACGCATCACCGCCAATTAAGATGACACCGCAAAAGTCGCACCACTGGCGCGACTTTTAATCCCTTATTCCCATAAACCATAAGCACCGCACTTTGCGTGATATGGCCTGCGCAGGTTTGCCGGTATGATAGGCGCCCCCGCACGTCTGGATTGCGAATACGCCATGACCCTGCAGTACCCAACCATCGCCGATTGCGTCGGCAACACTCCGCTGGTGCGTTTGCAGCGCCTGCCCGGTGCCACCAGCAACACCCTATTGCTCAAGCTCGAAGGGAACAACCCTGCGGGTTCGGTCAAGGACCGTCCGGCGCTGTCGATGATCACCCGTGCCGAGTTGCGCGGGCAGATCCACGCTGGCGATACGCTGATCGAAGCGACCTCGGGCAACACCGGGATCGCCCTGGCCATGGCTGCCGCGATCAAGGGTTACAAGATGATCCTGATCATGCCGGACAACTCCAGCGCCGAGCGCAAAGCGGCGATGACCGCTTACGGTGCCGAGCTGATTCTGGTCAGTCAGGAAGAGGGCATGGAAGGCGCTCGCGATCTCGCTCAGCGGATGGAAGCCGAAGGCCGTGGCAAGGTGCTCGATCAGTTCGCCAACGGCGACAACCCCGAAGCGCACTACACCACCACCGGCCCGGAAATCTGGCGTCAGACCCAGGGCACCATCACTCACTTCGTCAGCTCGATGGGCACCACCGGCACCATCATGGGTGTGTCGCGCTACTTGAAAGAGCAGAGCGACAACGTGCAGATCGTCGGTCTGCAACCGATGGAAGGCTCGGCCATCCCCGGCATTCGCCGCTGGCCGCAGGAATACCTGCCAAAGATTTATCAGGCTGACCGCGTCGACCGTATCGTCGACATGGCGCAAAGCGAAGCCGAGGACGTCACCCGGCGTCTGGCTCGCGAAGAAGGCATCTTCTGTGGTGTGTCCTCGGGCGGTGCGGTGGCGGCGATGCTACGCCTGTCCAGAGAAGTTGAAAACGCAGTGATCGTCGCGATCATTTGTGACCGTGGCGACCGTTACCTGTCGACCGGCATTTTCGACGCGCCCAACTGATGGCCAAGCACGAGAGAGGCCTGCGCTTCCAGCCCACCGGCGGCAGCAAGGCCCCGCAAATCCCGACCGGCAAGAAGCAGCGCTTGAGCATCGAGCGCCTGGCCAATGACGGTCGCGGCATCGCGTTTTTCGAAGGCCGCACCTGGTTTGTCCTCGGCGCCCTTGCCGGTGAAGAGGTCGAGGCGCGAGTGCTTGGCGCTCACGGCAAAGTGGTCGAAGCACGCACCGAACGCGTGTTCAGCGCCAGCGAACTGCGCCGCCCGGCGCCGTGTCAGCACTCCGGTCGTTGCGGTGGTTGCAGCGTTCAGCATTTGCCCCACAGCGAACAGCTTGCCCTGAAACAGCGCATGCTCGCCGAGCAATTATCGAAGGTCGCCGGTGTCGAACCGCAAGAGTGGGCGGCGCCGTTGACCGGCCCCGAGTTCGGCTATCGGCGGCGTGCCCGCGTCGCCGTGCGCTGGGACGTGAAAGCGAAGAAGCTGGAAGTCGGTTTCCGCGCTGCTGGCAGTCAGGACATCATCGCGATCAGCGAATGCCCGGTGCTGGTACAGCCCTTGCAACCGATCATGACCCGTTTGCCGGAGATGCTCCGTCGCTTGAGCAAACCTCAGGCACTGGGGCATGTGGAGTTGTTCAGCGGTTCATCGCTGGCGGTGTTGCTGCGGCACATGGCGCCGTTGTCCGAAGCGGATCTGACGATCCTCAAGGACTTCTGCCAATTCCATGAAACGCAACTGTGGCTGCATGGCGAAGGTGAACCGCAACCGGTCGATGCCGCGCAATCGCTGGGCTATCGCCTGGAACAGTGGGATCTGGATCTGGCTTATCGGCCGGGGGATTTCATCCAGGTCAACGCTGGCGTCAATGAAGCAATGGTCGCGCAGGCGCTGGACTGGCTGAAACCGACTCGCGATGAGCGCGTGCTGGATTTGTTCTGCGGTCTTGGCAACTTCGCGTTGCCGCTGGCCAAAGCCGCTCGCGAAGTGGTCGCGGTGGAGGGTGTGCAGACCATGGTCGAGCGCGCCGCGGCGAACGCCGCTAGTAACAATTTGCATAATACAAAGTTTTTTCAAGCCGATTTATCCCAGCCTCTGGCCGATGCCGAGTGGATCGCAAACGGCTTTTCTGCGGTACTCTTGGACCCACCGCGTGACGGTGCTTTCGAGGTGGTGCGCAAGCTCGCGACCCTGGGTGCCAAGCGGCTGGTTTATGTGTCGTGCAACCCGGCAACGCTGGCGCGCGACACGGTTGAATTGATCAAGCAGGGCTACCGGTTAAAACGTGCCGGGATTCTCGATATGTTTCCTCAGACGGCACATGTCGAGGCCATGGCGTTATTTGAAGCGAGCCAGGATGGCTCGTCTGATCCGTCTGGTCTGCCCGTGCCGCGCTCGCATTAGCCCCGCGAGCGCAAACGGGCGTTGAAGGTCAGCGATTTGACGCATTGAATCTGCGTCGTAGGGAAGGTAAAGCAAGATGGTACAGGTGAGAGCACACCAGCCGATCAACACTGACGGCAGTATCAATCTCGAGGCTTGGCTCGATCATGCGGTCAGTGTCGATCTGGCACTGGATCGCGAAGCCTTGAAAGAAGCCTGCGAGTTCGCTCGCGAGGCCGAACAACAGTCCAATGCCAAGAAGAATCTGTGGGCCGAAGGCTCCGGCAGTTTCAGCACCGGCCTGGAAATCGCCGAGATTCTCGCCGACCTCAAGCTCGATCAGGATTCGCTGGTCGCGGCCGTCCTGTATCGCGGCGTTCGCGAAGGCCAGATCGAACTTGCGGCAGTCGGCCAGCGCTTCGGTCCGGTGGTCGCCAAGCTGATCGACGGCGTGCAGCGCATGGCCGCCATCAGCGCCAGTCTGAGTCCGCGTCAGTCGATGGTCATGGGCACGCAAGGGCAGGTGGAAAACCTGCGCAAGATGCTCGTGGCAATGGTCGATGACGTCCGTGTCGCCCTGATCAAACTGGCCGAACGTACGTGCGCCATTCGTGCGGTGAAAACCGCTGACGACGAAAAACGTAACCGTGTCGCCCGGGAAGTCTTCGACATCTATGCGCCGCTCGCGCACCGGCTCGGCATCGGTCATATCAAATGGGAACTGGAGGACTTGTCCTTCCGTTACCTGGAGCCTGACCAATACAAACAGATCGCCAAGTTGCTCCATGAGCGACGGCTGGATCGCGAGCGCTTCATCGCCGACGTGATGACCCAGCTCAAGGATGAATTGCAGGCCACCGGCGTCGATGCCGACATCAGCGGCCGGGCCAAACACATCTATTCGATCTGGCGCAAAATGCAGCGCAAGGGTCTGGAATTCAGCCAGATCTATGACGTGCGTGCGGTGCGCGTGCTGGTCCCGGAAATGCGCGACTGCTACACCGCGCTCGGCATTGTCCACACCCTGTGGCGGCACATCCCGAAAGAATTTGACGACTACATCGCCAACCCGAAAGAGAACGGCTACCGCTCGCTGCACACCGCCGTGATCGGCCCGGAAGGCAAGGTGCTGGAAGTGCAGATCCGCACCCACTCCATGCACGAAGAAGCCGAACTCGGGGTGTGCGCGCACTGGCGCTATAAGGGCACCGACGTCAAATCCGGCTCCAATCACTACGAAGAGAAAATCTCCTGGCTGCGTCAGGTGCTCGAGTGGCACGAAGAGTTGGGCGACATCGGCGGTCTGGCCGAACAGCTGCGGGTCGATATCGAACCGGATCGGGTGTACATCTTCACCCCCGACGGGCACGCCATCGACTTGCCGAAGGGCGCGACGCCGCTGGACTTCGCCTACCGCGTGCACACTGAAATCGGTCATAACTGCCGTGGTGCGAAGATCAACGGGCGGATCGTGCCGCTCAACTACAGCCTGCAAACCGGTGAGCAGGTCGAGATCATCACCAGCAAACACGGCACGCCGAGCCGTGACTGGCTGAACTCGAACCTGGGTTACGTCACCACGTCGCGGGCGCGGGCGAAGATTGTTCACTGGTTCAAGTTGCAGGCGCGTGACCAGAACGTCGCCGCCGGTAAAACCCTGATCGAACGCGAACTGACGCGTCTCGGCCTGCCGGCGGTGGATTTCGACAAGTTGGCGGACAAGGCCAATATGAAAACCGCCGAAGACATGTTCGCCGCCCTCGGCGCCGGCGACCTGCGCCTGGCGCAACTGGTCAACCTGGCGCAGCAACTGGTCGAGCCGGAACGCGGTAACGAACAGTTGGAGCTGATCCCGCGCAAAGCCACCGGTTACAAACCGGGCAAGCGTGGCGACATCCAGATCCAGGGCGTCGGCAACCTGATGACGCAAATGGCCGGCTGCTGCCAGCCGCTGCCGGGCGATGCGATTGTCGGTTACATCACTCAGGGCCGTGGCGTGAGCATTCACCGCCAGGACTGCGCCTCGGTGCTGCAACTGGGCGGACGCGAGCCAGAGCGCATCATCCAGGTCAGTTGGGGCCCGGTGCCGGTGCTTACCTACCCGGTGGACATCGTCATCCGCGCCTACGACCGTTCCGGTCTGCTGCGTGACGTCTCGCAGGTGCTGCTCAACGAGCGGATCAACGTACTGGCGGTCAACACCCGCTCGAACAAGGAGGACAACACCGCATTGATGTCCCTGACCATCGAGATCCCGGGTCTGGATGCACTGGGGCGGTTGCTCGGCAGGATTTCCCAACTGCCGAACATCATCGAAACGCGGCGTAACCGTACGCCGTGATGTGGCTTCTCTGTGGGAGCGAGCCTGCTCGCGAAGAGGGCGTGTCAGTCGACAACATAGTTGCAGACACACCGCTTTCGCGAGCAGGCTCGCTCCCACAGTGGTTTTGTGGTGAGACAGAAGAATGATGTACAGCCTTGAAGACCTGCTCCATCTCATGAACCGCCTGCGCGATCCGCAGTACGGTTGCCCGTGGGACATCAAGCAAACCTACGCGACCATCGTCCCGCACACCCTCGAAGAAGCCTACGAAGTGGCCGACGCCATCGAGCGCGGCGACTTCGATCATTTGCAGGGTGAGTTGGGCGATCTGCTGTTTCAGGTCGTCTATTACAGTCAGTTGGCGCAGGAAGAAGGGCGCTTTGAATTCGCCGGGGTGATCGACAGCATTACCCGCAAGCTGATCCGTCGTCACCCGCATGTGTTTCCCACCGGCGATCTTTACGCGCCGCTGGACGTGCCGCGCTTGAGCGAAGAACAGGTCAAGCAGCGCTGGGAAGAGATCAAGGCCGAAGAGCGCGCCGAGAAATCCGCCGCGCCAGAGCAACTGTCACTGCTCGACGACGTGCCTGCCACGTTGCCGGCATTGTCCCGTTCAGCCAAGTTGCAAAAGCGCGCAGGGCAGGTTGGTTTTGACTGGCCGGATGCCTTGCCCGTGTTCGACAAAGTGCGCGAAGAGCTCGATGAAGTGCTCCAGGCCATGTCCGAAAACGATCCGGTAGCGGTGGCTGACGAAATCGGCGATTTGCTGTTTTCCGTGGTCAATCTGGCCCGGCATCTCAAGGTCGATCCGGAAACCGCATTGCGTGGCGCCAACGGCAAGTTCGAAAGACGGTTCCGATTTATCGAACAGGCATTGCGCGACACCCACCGTCCCATAGAAGATTGCACCCTCGAAGAGTTGGACGCCCTGTGGGGTGAAGCCAAACGTCAGGAAAAGAATTTGCCCGGCTGCGGCTGAGCAACTGCCCAAGTGAGTAAGCACATGAGTATTTCCCTTCGCGATCAGTTGCTCAAAGCAGGGCTGGTCAACCAAAAGCAGGCCAAGCAGGTCAGCAAGGACAAACAGAAGCAGCAGCGTCTGGCCCACAAAGGTCAGATCGAGCTGGACGACTCGCAGCAGCGCGCCGCCCAGGAAGCGATGGCCGAGAAGGTCAAGCGCGACCAGGAGCTGAACCGTCAGCAGAAAGAGAAAGCCGAAGCCAAGGCGCGTGCAGCGCAGGTCAAGCAGTTGATCGAGGTTTCGCGTCTGCCGAAGCTGACCACCGAGGACTACTACAACTTCGTCGACGACAAGAAGGTCAAGCGCATCTCGGTCAACACGCTGATGCGCAACAAGCTCAGTAGCGGTTCGCTGGCGATCGTCCATCATGCCGGTGGCTACGAAGTAATCCCGCGTGAGGCGGCCCTGAAGATCCAGGAGCGCGATCCGCAGCGCATCGTGCAGCTCAACGTGCAAACCGAAGAAGTCAGCACCGAGGACGATCCGTACGCGGCCTATCAGATCCCTGACGATCTGATGTGGTAAATCGATAGAGCTGTAACAACGACAAACCCCGCTCATGGCGTAATGCTGTTCACTTAAGCATTTGAATCCTCGCCGGGCTTCTTCGAAAATCCGATGTCAGATCTCTGGCATCGGATTTTTTATGTCTGTTCAACAGGACTTGCTCGACCTCGGCGACCTTTTCAACTTCTGTGACTTGAGCACATTCACTCAAAATATTCCCATCGAGTGGGTCGCGTCTGCGCTGGATCTGTCCAGCCAAGCCACTATCCGACGGCGTCGCTTGCCTGCCGACCAAGTGCTCTGGCTGGTGCTCGGCATGGCATTGTTTCGCGACGAGCCCGTTCATGAGGTCGCCCGACGTTTGAACATCTGCGCCCAAGGTCTGGCTTCTGACCATCTGTTGGCCCGTAGCGGTGTGACCGAGGCCCGCAAGCGGCTGGGGGCCGACCCGGTTGAGTGGTTGTTTCGCAAAACGGGTACTCAATGGGGCGCGCAGCGCTATCCCGATGATGCCTGGCAGGATCTGCAAGTATTTGCAGTCGATGGTGCGCTTCTGCGCACGCCGGATACACCGGAGTTGCGAGACCATTTCGGTTCTGGAAACACCTCGACCGACCGCCAGACTCCCTTTCCCATGCTGCGCCTGGTGGCGCTGATGAATGTGCGTTCACACCTGATCCTGGATGCACAGCTTAGCCCTTACCGACGCAGCGAAATGCGTCTGGCCGATGAGTTTTTGCAGCAGATCCCCGACCACTCCGTGACGTTGTTCGATAAAGGGTTCTGGAGCGCCGATCTCATGCTCAGCCTGAGCGGCGACGGCAGTCACCGTCATTGGCTGATTCCGGCAAAAAAGGGATTGGTTTGCGAGGAGGTAGCCCGTTACAACGCGCATGATCGTTTGGTGCGTATGAACGTGTCGCCGCAAGCCAGAAAGCGAAATCCGACTCTTCCTACACACTGGGAGGCGCGTGAAGTCAGTTATGAAATTCAAGGCAAAGTAAAAACAGTCATGACGTCGTTGCCGGCCAAGATCTACAGCACCAAGTCTGTTGCCAAGCTTTATCAGGAGCGCTGGGAAATCGAATTGGGCTTCAGGGATATCAAAAGCTCAATGCAGCAAAACGCAATGACCTTGCGCAGCAAAAAGGTCGATCTGATCTACCAGGAAGTGTGGGGGTTGTTGCTGGCTTACAACGTGATTCGTCGGGAGGCAAGTCAGGCAGCAGTCGCGTTTGGTCGAGCGCCGTCGGACATCCGTTTCAAGCCGGCTTGCCAGTACATCGCCGTGCAGTTGATCGTGATGGCAGCGGCCAATCCTGTTTCAGCGACGGGTAGACGGTTGGCGGAACTTAGAAAAGGCGTTGGCGGGCTGTTTCTGGATCACCGCCCAAGGCCTTCGAGGCCAAGGACGGCGAAGATTTCAAAAACCCGGTTTCCGGTGGACCGTAAGGCTGCTCCGCTTAAGTGAACAGCATTACGCTCATGGCGGGGTTTGTCGTTTTCAATGCTGTGGTTGAATCAGGCGGATTTCAGATCCCGCTGCTGCTCTTGCACTTCGAGTTCGGCCTTGTAGTTGTGGGCGTCGATTTCGTTGTGGAACATCCCGACCAGCAAGTCTTGTTGATGCACGTCCCAAATCCGGATACCGGCGGCTACGCCTTCATGGGACATGTGTGAATCGTCGCGTTCAGTTACTTTTACAGTCATCTGCTAGCTCCAAATCTCAAGTTATCTGCAGCAAGGCGTGTGCAGGACTCTTTTATAGAATTTGTTAGGCAGCTAAGTAAACCGGTGATTCACGCAAGGTGTTGTTGCGTTTTTTGCAACAGTGCTGCAGCCCGCGCAATCCGCGACATTCGGTCGCAGGGCAGAAAGTTTCATGACAGAAGTTTCATTTTCATAAGCACTGAAACCCATTGTGGGAGCGAGCCTGCTCGCGAATTCGGTGGGTCAGACGACGATAGGGTGACTGGAATATCGCATTCGCGAGCAGGCTCGCTCCCACAGGTTTTTGCGGTGTGGCTGCTATTTTCTGCAGGCCAAAAAAAACGCCCCGAACCAGTCGGGGCGTTTTCATGTGTGGCTCAGCGGGGAATTACTTGCCTTCCCAGCGCTTCAGTACCAGCGTGGCGTTGGTGCCGCCGAAGCCGAAGCTGTTGCTCATCACGGTATTGATGGTGGCGTTTTCGCGGGTCTTGGTCAGCACCGGCAGATCGGCCACTTCAGGGTCCAGTTCGTCGATGTTGGCGGAACCGGCAATGAAGTTGCCTTCCATCATCAGCATGCAGTAGATCGCTTCGTGAACGCCGGCGGCGCCCAGGGAGTGACCGGACAGGCTCTTGGTCGAGCTGATCGCTGGTGCCTTGTCGCCGAACACTTCACGCACACCTTTCATTTCCGCAACGTCGCCGACCGGAGTCGAGGTGCCGTGGGTGTTCAGGTAGTCGATCGGAGTATCAACGGTGGACATCGCCATCTGCATGCAGCGGATCGCGCCTTCGCCACTTGGGGCAACCATGTCGTAGCCGTCGGACGTCGCGCCGTAGCCAACGATTTCCGCGTAGATCTTCGCGCCACGGGCCAGAGCGTGTTCCAGCTCTTCAACCACAACCATGCCGCCACCGCCAGCGATGACGAAACCGTCACGGTCGGCGTCGTAGGCGCGGGAGGCTTGTTCCGGGGTGTCGTTACGCTTGCTGGACAGTGCGCCCATTGCGTCGAACAGGAACGACTGGCTCCAGTGCTCCTCTTCACCGCCACCGGCGAAAACGATGTCCTGTTTGCCCATCTGGATCTGTTCCATGGCGGTACCGATGCAGTGAGCACTGGTGGCGCAGGCAGAAGCGATGGAGTAGTTCAGGCCCTTGATCTTGAACGGCGTGGCCAGGCAAGCGGAAACGGTGCTGCTCATGGTCCGCGTGACGCGGTATGGACCGACGCGCTTGACGCCTTTCTCGCGCAGGATGTCCAGCGCTTCCATCTGGTTCAAGGTGGACGCGCCGCCCGAGCCGGCGATCAGGCCGGTACGCGGGTTGGACACTTGCTCTTCGGTCAGGCCGGAGTCAGCAATGGCGTCTTTCATGGCCAGGTAGGCGTAAGCCGCTGCGTGGCCGACGAAGCGATAGATCTTGCGATCGATCAGCTCTTCAAGGTTGAGGTCGATGGAGCCGGAAACCTGGCTACGCAGACCCATTTCGGCATATTCCGGGTTGAACCGGATGCCAGGGCGGCTTGCACGCAGGTTAGCGGAGACGGTCTCTTTGTCATTGCCCAGGCACGAAACAATGCCCAGACCAGTGATAACGACGCGGCGCATGCGAATAACCCTTAGAAGTTGTCAGTGGAGGTGAACACGCCGACGCGAAGGCCTTCGGCGGTATAGATTTCGCGACCGTCGACGGTCACCGAACCATCGGCGATGGCCAGGTTCAGCTTGCCCTTGAGGACGCGTTTGATATGAATGTTGTAGGTGACTTTCTTGGCGGTCGGCAGCACCTGACCGAAGAACTTCACTTCGCCCGAACCCAGCGCACGGCCGCGGCCCGGCAGGCCTTGCCAGCCCAGGAAGAAGCCGACCAGTTGCCACATGGCATCCAGACCCAGGCAGCCCGGCATCACCGGATCGCCTTCGAAGTGGCACGCGAAGAACCACAGGTCAGGGTTGATATCCAGCTCGGCGACCAATTCACCTTTGCCGTACTTGCCACCTTCTTCGCTGATATGGGTGATGCGATCCACCATCAGCATGTTCGGCGCGGGCAGTTGCGCGTTACCTGGGCCGAACAGCTCACCGCGACTGCAGCGCAGCAGGTCTTCCCGAGTAAAGGCGTTTTGTTTGGTCATGCGAGCTCCTCAATAATCCCATGCGGCAGGTGGGGCAAATCTCCCGACCGTTCGAAGCGTTCATGCCTCGAACCGGCAGCCTACTCATAGACTATTGCGTTGTGGTGAAAGTCACAGCACCAAGGACATGAATGTACACTTGTGCACTGAAATTTTTATTCAAGCCCCTTTTGAGGCTTGTTCGGGTGCCTAAGACTGCCGCACTTTCGCTTTCCACGCCAGTCGCAGATGGTCGAAAAACCGTCACTACTGCACCCATCGCTGCAGAATCTGCTGTAGGTCATTGCGTTTGAACGGCTTGGCAAGGTAATCGTTCATGCCGGCCGACAGGCAGGTTTCCCGGTCGCCCTGCAAAGCGTTGGCCGTCAGCGCGATGATCGGTACATCGCCGCGGCTGGGCAGGCGGCGAATCTGCCGGGTGGCCTCGTAGCCGTCGATGATCGGCAAACGGCAATCCATCAGAATCACTTCGTAATCGTTGCCCTCGGCGCTACGTACTGCCTGTGCGCCATCGGTGGCGACATTGACAGTAAAGCCCAGGCTGCGAAGCATTGCTTCAATGACCGTCTGGTTCACCGGGTTGTCTTCGACCAGCAACACGTTGCGCCCTTCGCCGTGGCGGCCGCCGTCCAGCGTGCGCGGCGTGGTCAGCTGCGGTAACGCCTGCTTATAAAGTGCCAATGGAATTTCCAGGGTGAACACTGAGCCCAGGCCTTCCTCGCTTTGCGCGCGCAATGTGCCACCCATGCGCTCGGCGAGCGTACGGGCAATCGGCAGGCCGAGACCGGTGCCGCCGTAACGCCGGGAGATTGAACTGTCCGCCTGCTGGAAGGCGTTGAACATCAGCTCCAGACTTTCGGACGAAATACCGATGCCGCTGTCGCGCACCGAGCAGGTGAACCACAGCAGTTCGTGATCCAGCGATTGCCACTGCGCCTCGATACTGACCCGGCCCTGTTCGGTGAACTTCAAGGCATTGCCGACCAGGTTGACCAGAATCTGCCGGATCCGTGTCGGATCGCCTTGTACCTGCAAGCCGCGCATATCCTCGGGAATCCGCAGATTCAGGGTCAGGCCACGTTGCACTGCGCTGTGCTGGAACGACTGAGCGCAGGCGCCGATCAGTTCGGCGAGGTTGAACGGAATGTGCTCAAGCTCAAGCTCGGAACGTTCGATACGCGAGAAATCGAGGATGTCGTTGATGACCTTGAGCAAATGCTCGGTGGATTCCGAGGCAAGCGCGGCGTATTCGAGCTGCTCTTCAGTCATTTCAGTTGTTTCAAGCAATTGCAGCATGCCCAGCACACCATTCATGGGCGTGCGCAGTTCATGGCTCATCATCGCCAGAAAATCGGATTTGGCGTTGTTGGCCTTTTCCGCTTCCTCGCGGGTCTGGATCAACTGCGCCATGGCCTGCTGCTGTTCCCGACTGGCCTGTTCCAGCGCCTGGGCGAGGTTGTTGATGTGCTGCGACAGGGCGCCCAGTTCGGTGTCGTCGACAATCGGCAGCGGCGTTTTGAAGTCGCCGTCCTGAATCGCCTTGACCGCATTGCCGATATCGTGGATCGGCTGCGACAGGCTACCGGCCAGGCGTCGTGCCACGACGAAGGTGAAGAGCAGGGCGAACAGCGCGAGAATTGCGGCCTTGAGCAAGATTTCCTGTTGACGCTGACTGAAGGCGTCGTTGGACAGCCCGACGATCACGCGCCCCAGATAATCCTCATTGGCAGCGCCACTGCTGACTTTTGTGTCCTGAAAAAAATCAGTGTTCAAAGCGATTCGTTGCAACCGCACCGGCGCCTGGAACACTTCTACCTGATGCGGTCGCCGGTGGGCGTCCGCCGGTTGTTCGACATACACCAGAATCCGGTTGGCGCTGTCCTGTACCTCAAGAAAACGCACGTTGGGTGTCGCCAGCGTGGCCTTGAGCAAACTCTCCAACACTTCGTTGTTGCCGGAAATCACCCCGTATTCGGTCGCGGGCGCCAGCTGGTTGGCGATCAATTGGCCGGTGTGGTTCAGCTCCTGACGCAAATCCTGGATGCGCACGAAGGTGAAGAAGCTGATCAGCAACAGGGTCAGCAACAGTGCCGGGCCCAGGCTGATCAGTTGGGTGCGGGTGTTGATGTCCCAACGGCGACGAAAACTCATGGGTGGCGTTCTCCTTCTGCCATCGCTCTGGCGACAGATGCATCATCCAGCGGTTCGATCCCTAATGAACGAGCCACCTGCGTATTACTTGAGACTTTAAAACGTTCGGGATAGAGCGTTCGCGGCCAATGGGCCGGGGGCTGGTCGAGCAAATGGTCGAGCACGCCGAGCCAGTCGCTCTGGTCGCTGTAACTGCTTGCCAGGCTACCCGCGCGCACAAATGCGACGTTCGGGCCGACCAGCGCCAATTGTCTTGAGTAACTGCTGAGCAGCAGGTTTTTCGCGGTTTTCGGGTTGTACAGATCGGGATCATCAAGCCCCAGTAACACATCGCTGTTTTTCAGAACGGCTTGCAAGGGGCGACTGTCGTGGGTGTTGTCCCAGCGCTGGCTGACGATTTCCAGATTCAGTGGCGTGGCGGCCAGGTGCAGCTCTTTGAGGAGGAATTCGCTGTGCTCATCGAACAACACGCCAACCCGTCGCGCCTGCGGCAAGATACGCCGGATCAATTGTAGTTGCCGGCCCAGCGGCGGATCGCTCCACAGCAAGCTCAGGTGCGAGGGTTGCGTCGAACCGAGGCGTTGTCGGGCTTGCAGACGGCTGATGCGTAACACCAGTGTCGCCGGGCCCTGGGATTCTTGCAGGCGCCAGTCGAAGCTCGGCAGGTCGAGCAGAATCAGGCGCAGGCTGGACGGCAATTTGCCCGGCGCCGGCAGGCTGGCCAATGGCTGGAAGCGTACGGTGTCGGTCGGGCGTAATTCACTCAGCGCCTGAACGAAGGCCTGCACGCCGGGGCTTTCTTCGGCACCTGTCAGCAGGATGTCGGCGGCTTGTACCGCCACGCCATGCAGCCACGCCGTCAGAAACACACACAGCCCGGCCAGCCAATGAGCCAGCGTTGGCGTCTTGCGCGTCAGGCCGTAGCGCACCTTAGAACTCCAGCTCGGCACTGAAGTACATCACGCGGCGTTGGTCGTAATTGTTATCGATGAACGTGGTGGGCTCATGGTCCAGACGTTGTTGCAGCACACCGGCCAGTTGCAGATGAGCCTTGCCCAAGGCGATGCGTTTGGCGATGCGCGTGTCGAGCCGTTCGAAGCGGTAGCCGTTGAGCGCGTTGTCGCCGTAATAGAAGAGGGCGCTGTTCCAGCCGTGGCCCCAATCGCGCAGCCAGCCGGCGGAGCCGCTGTTGCTCGCGGTGAATTGCTGATCCAGCGGATTACTCGCCTCGGCGTCGACATAGGCATAAGTGAAACGCAAGCGATCGGCCTGGCTCACACGCCAGTCGAGTTGGGTTTCCGTGCCGCGAAAACGTGAGCTGTTGGCGTTGCTGGCGATGTATTGGTTATTGCGCAGCGGCTCGCTGATCATGCCGGTGATCTCGTCGTAGAACAGCTTCACGTCCAGCGCCAGCCCCCATTCGGCGAAATAGCCGTTGTAGCCCAGTTCCCGCGAACGCATGTGTTCCTGATCGAGATCGCCGGGGCCGCGGGTCTTGACGAAATAGCGCGCCGAAGACTGGCCATACGCCAAGGGCCGCAGATTGCTGACCTGATAACTCCAGTTGACGTTGTTCTCGAACATGTCCGGCGAGCGGATCGCTTCCGAGTACACCGCGCGCAGACCGTGGCGCGGATTGATCAGGTAATTGACCGCGAAGCGTGGGGTCAGCGAACTGCCGATCAATTGCGTGTCTTCGAACATTGCGCCGCCCTGCAACAGCCAGTGTTCACTGGCGCGCCACTCCAGTTGGCCGAACGCGCGCCACGTGGTGTCGTCCAGCGTGCCGTTGAAGTAGGTCTCGGAGTCGGCCCGGTCGTAACGATAGTTCATGCCGCTGACCAGGCGCAGGCTGTCGGACAGGCTGAGGGTGTCTTGCAATTCGAGGTCGTAACGCGATTCTCGGGCGCTCTGGTCGATATCGCCGCACAGGGTTTTACTGGCGCCGTTGCGCCACTGATCGAGCACGCGATTGGCCAACGTCATTTGCTGCGCGGTGCCTGTTTCAGGGCCGGGACCCAGGAAACGGGTGATATTGCGCGCCAGACGTTCGGTGTAATTCGGGTCGATTTGCCACAGCTGCGTCAGCTCGGGGCTGAACGACACCTCGGCGTCGCAGGCGCGCCAGGTTTGCTGGCGATCCCAGTGCTGTGCCGAGCCTTGTATATAGAGGCTGTGTTCGGGATTGATGTCGAGGTTCCAGCGCACCGAACCGGCGTAATCCTTGGCGACTACGTCGGAATTGTTCCCGGCGTCAGTAATCCCCGAGAACACCGGGCGGTAGGTGTAGGGCCGCTGGTTGGTGCCATCCTTTGCGTTGACCTGCCAGTCGAGGCTCTGGTTTTCATTCAACGTCTGGCTGACGGCGAGACTGAAACGGTTCAAGCGGCGGCTGTCACGGTAGTCGGCGCCGGTTCGATCGGTATCGAATCCGTCATCTTCCTGACCGGACAGCGACAAGCGCAGGTCGCCGCCATTCCATCCCTTGCTCTGGCTGGCATAGAAGTCATTGATGCCAAGTTGGCCGCGAGTGATCTTCAGCCGCGTGCCATGGCTGTCTGCCGGATGACGCGTGATGATGTTGACCACCGCCATCAGCGCATTGGCGCCGTAACTGACGGTGTTCGGGCCGCGAAACACTTCGATGCGCTCGATGTCCTCGATGGCCACCGGAATATCGCTCCAGTCCACCGTGGCCAGGCCTGCGCGGTACACCGAACGGCCGTCGATCAACACCTGCATGCGTCGCGCTTCGCTGGCGTTGGTGCCGTGGTAATTGACCGCTGCCTGATTGCCGCTGATGTTGCCGACCATCATCCCAGGGACCAGCCGCAGCAGTTCGCTGATGTCACGGGCGCCGCTGGCGGTGATCAGTTCGCTGTCGAGCACGGTCATGCTTCCCGGCACTTCCGCCGGCGTTTGCTTCAGGCGTGTGGCCGTCAGCACCTGCGGCAATGCCTCACTGTCCATGAACAGGTCGTCCGCCAGTAATACCGGGCTGAACAGCAGCGCCAGCAGGAGGGACGAACGCGATGGGGGAAGAGCAAAAAGCACGACACGGCCTATAGAGCGAAGAATTGGCGCGCATGTTAACCGAGGGGCGCGACTTTTCCAGTCACGTTGCGGGCATTTTCCTAGGTTTTATGGGTCTTCTTCCTACAAGTATCGGTAATTGACGCGGGGGCTGGCCGCGACCGGGTCGCCCCGTATAATGCCGCCATCGCCACTGGTATGGATTAACGGATTGCATATGACTGAACAGCGCCCGATTGCGGTCCTGGGAGGCGGAAGTTTTGGTACCGCCGTGGCCAATCTTCTGGCCGAGAACGGCCATCAAGTCTTGCAGTGGATGCGTGACCCCGAGCAGGCCGAGGCCATCCGGGTCAATCGCGAAAACCCGCGTTACCTCAAAGGCATCAAGATTCTGCCGGGCGTGACCGCGGTCACCGACCTGCAAGCCACGCTCGATGCCTGTGACCTGTGCTTTGTTGCACTGCCGTCCAGCGCGTTGCGCACGGTGCTGGCTGCCCACGCCGAGCGGCTGAGCGGCAAAATGCTGGTCAGCCTGACCAAAGGCATTGAGGCACACACCTTCAAACTGATGAGCCAGATTCTCGAAGAGATCGCCCCGCAGGCGCGCATCGGCGTGTTGTCCGGGCCGAATCTGGCGCGGGAAATCGCCGAACATGCGCTGACCGCCACGGTGGTCGCCAGTGAAGACGAAGAACTCTGCAAGCAGGTGCAAGCCGCACTACACGGCCGCACCTTTCGCGTTTACGCCAGCGCCGACCGCTTTGGTGTCGAGCTGGGCGGGGCGTTGAAAAACGTTTACGCGATCATCGCCGGCATGGCGGTGGCGCTGGAAATGGGCGAGAACACCAAGAGCATGCTGATCACTCGAGCCTTGGCCGAGATGACCCGGTTTGCGGTGAATCAGGGCGCCAACCCGATGACCTTCCTCGGTCTGGCTGGCGTTGGCGATTTGATCGTGACCTGTTCGTCGCCCAAGAGCCGCAACTACCAGGTCGGTTTCGCCCTCGGTCAGGGCCTGAGCCTCGACGAAGCGGTATCGCGCCTCGGTGAAGTCGCCGAGGGAGTGAATACCCTGAAAGTGCTCAAGGCCAAATCCCAGGAAGTTGGCGTGTACATGCCGCTGGTCGCCGGGCTGCACGCCATTCTGTTCGAAGGACGCACGCTGGAGCAGGTGATCGGTCTACTGATGCGGGCCGAGCCGAAAACCGACGTCGACTTTATTTCCACCAGTGGTTTCAACTGATTCAGCAGGGAACGACACATGAACGATCCGAAAACCGAAGCCAAGTACGAATCCATCCTTCTGCGGGTGTTGTGGATGATCGTCTACGTGCTGGTCTGGCAAGTGGCGCAGTTCATCCTCGGCGCGGTGGTGCTGGTGCAGCTGATCTATCGTTTGATCTATGGCGCCCCAAGCGCCAGCCTGATGAACTTCGGCGATAGCCTGAGCCAGTTTCTGGCACAGATTGGCCGTTTCGGCAGTTTTCACAGCGACCAGAAACCCTGGCCGTTCGCTGACTGGCCAACGCCGCGTACCCCGGAAGGTGAAGCGCCACACGTCGTGCCGCCAGCACCGCATCCGGCCCGAGATGAGGAGCCCAAGCTATGAAACTCTGGGTATTGCGTCACGGTGAGGCCGTGCCTTACGGCTCGTGCCCTGATTCCGAGCGGGAACTGACCGATCACGGTCGTAAGGAAGCGTTGAGCAGCGCGGCCCGATTGATCGGCCAGCCACTGACGGCGATCTACGCCAGCCCTTATCTGCGTGCGCAGCAGACTGCACAGATTGTCCGCGAGGCGCTGGGTTTCGAGCCGGAGATTCGCACGGTCGAGTGGCTGACGCCGGAGGTCGATCCCGACAAGGTGACCGATCAACTGGTGTCGGTGAGTAACGTGCTGCTGGTCAGCCACAACCCGCTGGTGGGCAACCTGCTCAGCTATCTGCAACATGGCGCCGGATATCCACCGGAGAAGGTCAGCACCGCTGGCCTGGCGGAGCTGGAAAGCCCTGAGCTGCTGATCGGTTCGATGACGCTTAACAGCCTCAAACATCCATAACGCTGATCCCTTTGTGGGAGCGAGCCTGCTCGCGAAAGCGCAGTGTCATTCACAACTTAGGTGTCTGAAACGCTGCCTTCGCGAGCAGGCTCGCTCCCACATTGGTTCTCTGTGTGCCGGAAATTATTTGTTTGAATTTTCCAACCAAGCACTTGCTTGGTTGACTACGCTTGCTCCAGACCCAAAAAACAGGAGCGAGTCGCATGTCTGCCGCCTTCCGTTTGCCGCTGGACGTGTTTTACGGACGTGAAGCCCGGCACCCGCGCCAGCGCTTTCTCGTGCAGCCCATCGGTGGCGGGCAGATCGAGACGCTGACCTGGGCCGATGTCGGTCATCAGGCCCGCTGCGCCGCACACTGGCTGCGTGCCCGTGAATTGCCGCAAGGCAGCCATATCGCCCTGATCTCGAAAAACTGCGCGCACTGGATCATTGCCGATCTCGCGATCTGGATGGCCGGGCATGTTTCGGTGCCGCTCTATCCCAATCTCACGGCTGACTCCATGGCGCAGGTGCTCACTCACTCGCAGAGTGTGCTGGCGTTTATCGGCAAACTCGACGATTGGCCCGGCATGTCGAAAGGGCTGCCGTCGGGTCTGCCGACCATCAGCCTGCCATTGCATCCGCCCGGGACGTTCGATTTCAGCTGGGATGACCTGCAGCGCGGCTCGCCGATCCAGGACGACCCGCGTCCCGCCGCCGAGCAACTGGCGACCATCATCTACACCTCCGGTACCACCGGCCTGCCCAAAGGCGTGATGCACAGCTTCGCCAATCTCGGTTTCGCCACGACCCATGGTACGCAGTTGTTCGGGCTCAACGAGAATGACCGACTGCTGTCGTACCTGCCGCTGTGCCACGTCGCCGAGCGCATGTTCGTTGAGCTGGCTTCGATCTACACCGGGCAGACGGTGTTCTTTGCTGAAAGTCTCGACACTTTCATCACTGACCTCAAGCGTGCGCGGCCGACGGCGATGTTCGGTGTGCCGAGGATCTGGACCAAGTTCCAGATGGGCGTGTACAGCAAGATCCCGGCACAGCGTCTGGATTTCCTTCTTGGTCTGCCGTTCATTGGCAAGCGGGTCGGACACAAAGTTCTCGCTGGCCTGGGGCTGGATGCATTACGCGTGGCCCTGTCCGGCGCCGCACCAGTACCGCAGACCTTGCTCACCTGGTATCAGAAGCTCGGGCTCGATGTGCTGGAGGTCTACGGCATGACCGAAAGCTGCGGCTACTCGCATATCTGCCTGCCGGGCCAATACAAACAGGGTTGGATCGGCAAGCCGTGCCCGGAAGTCGAGGTGCGCATCGACGAGTCGGGCGAGGTACAGGTGCGCAGTCAGGCGAACATGCTTGGCTATTTCAAGGAACCGCAGAAAACCGCCGAGACCCTGACCGAGGACGGTTTTCTGCGTACCGGCGACAAGGGCGAACAGGATGCGCAGGGGCGGCTGCGCCTGACCGGGCGACTCAAGGAAATCTTCAAGACCAGCAAGGGCAAATACGTCGCTCCGGCACCGATCGAAAATCGCCTGGCGGTGCATTCGCGGATCGAGCAGGTATGCGTGGTCGGGGACGGTCTGAGTGCGCCGCTGGGGTTGTGCGTGCTCTCGACGGTCAATCAGGAGGAGCCGCGGGCAAGTCTGCATTCGAGTCTGGAGAAGCTGCTGGAGGAGGTCAACGCTGTGCTCGACAAGCATGAACGTCTGCGCCGCCTGGTGGTGGTCAAGGACAGTTGGGCGGTGGAGAACGGCTTTCTCACACCGACGCTGAAAATCAAACGCAACGTCATCGAAGACACTTACGGTGCGCGCTTCGAAGAATGGAGTGAGCGCAGCGAGGTGGTGCTGTGGCAGGATTGAGCGACCACTAAAACAACAAAGGAAGTCTGCGATGAGCCTGTGGCGTACCACTCCCGACATCGAGCAGTTGAACGCAATCCAGAAAAACACCATCGGCGAAGTGCTCGACATCCGCTTTGAAGCGTTCGATGAAGAGTCGCTGACCGCGAGCATGGTCATCGATCACCGTACGCATCAGCCTTACGGTTTGCTGCATGGCGGGGCATCGGTGGTGCTGGCGGAAACCGTCGGTTCGATGGCCAGCTATTTGTGTATCGACGCCAGCAAGTTCTATTGCGTGGGGCTCGAGATCAACGCCAACCATTTGCGCGGCCTGCGCAGTGGCCGGGTGACGGCGGTGGCCAAGCCGATTCATCTCGGCCGTACGACCCATGTTTGGGATATTCGCCTGACCAGCGACGAAGGCAAGGCCAGTTGTGTGTCGCGGTTGACCATGGCGGTGGTGCCGTTGGGTGAGCAGCCGCCGCGTTGATTACCGATTTGCCCATAGCTTTGACCTGACTGTCATCATTCCTGGCAGTTACGGTCATTGCTGTAGGGCGCGGTCTTACGGACAATCAACGCCACGTTCCCCGCTCATGGATTTGCCCGCATGTCGCAACCGATCTTTTTCGCCCACGCCAACGGTTTCCCTTCGGGCACCTATGGCAAGTTGTTCGCGGCGCTGGCGCCCGAGTACCGGGTTGCGCATCTGGAGCAGCATGCTCATGACCCGCGTTTCCCGGCAGATGACAATTGGTACCACCTCGTCGACGAGTTGATCCACCACCTGCAGCAACAGGATCAGCCGGTGTGGGGCGTCGGTCATTCTTTCGGCGGCGTCCTGCATTTGCACGCGGCGCTGCGTTGCCCTGAGCTGTATCGCGGCGTGGTGATGCTTGATTCGCCGGTGCTGACCAGGACCGATCAGTGGGTGATCCGCGCGGCCAAGCGCTTTGGTTTTATCGACAAACTGACACCGGCCGGGCGCACGTTGGGGCGGCGCGAAGAATTCGCCGATCTCGCCAGTGCACGCAGCTATTTCGCCGGCAAGACCTTGTTCCGTGGTTTCGATCCGGAGTGTTTCGACGCTTACCTGCAACACGGCTTGCACAAGGTCGGCGACAAGCTGCGCCTGCGCTTCGATCCGGCCACGGAAATCAGCATCTATCGCGGCGTGCCGCACACCAGCCCCGGGCGCACTCGTCAGTTGCAGGTGCCACTGGCGGTGGTGCGTGGGCACAAGAGCAACGTCGTCATGCGCCATCACACCCGTTTCGTCTCGCGTCTCGCCCAGGGCGAAGCGCTGAGCATGCCCGGTGGCCACATGTTTCCTTTTGAGCGGCCGCAAGACACTGCGCGGTTGCTGAAGAATCTGTTTAACCGTTGGGAAAGTCGCCAGGACAAGGATTGCGCATGAGTCAGACCGTCGAAGAAGTGCGCCTGAGCCTGCCGCATATCGAGTTGGCCGCGCATTTGTTCGGCCCCGAGGACGGCTTGCCGGTGATCGCGCTGCATGGCTGGCTCGACAACGCCAACAGCTTTGCCCGTTTGGCGCCGAAGCTCAAAGGCCTGCGCATCGTTGCGCTGGACATGGCCGGGCACGGGCATTCCGGGCATCGGCCGAATGGCGCCGGGTATGCACTGTGGGACTATGCCCATGACGTGCTGCAAGTCGCCGAGCAACTGGGCTGGAAGCGTTTCGGCCTGCTCGGGCATTCGATGGGGGCCATTGTTTCGCTGGTACTGGCAGGCTCCTTGCCGGATCGCGTCACGCATCTGGCGCTGATCGACGGTGTAATTCCTCCTACAGATAAAGGCGAAAATGCTGCCGAACGCATGGGCATGGCCCTGCAAGCGCAACTGGATCTACGCGAGAAGCGTAAACCGGTCTACAGCACCCTCGACCGTGCCATCGAAGCGCGAATGAAAGGTCTGGTGGCGGTCAGTCGAGAGGCCGCAGAACTGTTGGCTCAGCGCGGCTTGATGCCGGTGCCCGGTGGTTACACTTGGCGCACTGATAATCGCCTGACCCTGCCATCGCCCTTGCGCCTGACCCAGGAGCAGGCGATGGCCTTCGTCCAGCGCATCGAATGCCCGGCGCAACTGGTGGTCGCGGCCGACGGCATGCTGGCCAAACATCCGGAGCTGCTGGAGCGTCTACCCTTTAGCCGGGAACAGCTGCCCGGCGGGCACCATTTGCACCTTAACGACGAGGCTGGTGCCGACCTTGTCGCAGACTGTTTCAATCGCTTCTTCGCCATTCCTTGACTTGCTGCGGGCAACTGTCGAGGCTGGGCGGGTTGAAATGGGAGACAACCACGATGGATTTCTATACCGCTGCAACCCCGAATAGCCAAGTCATGCCGATCCGATGAGCCTGACTATGCGCTCATTCAGTCTGCTGGCGCTGTGCTGTTTCAGTTCCGTTTCGTTCGCCGCCGATGTGCCGGGCAGTCAGGATCTGCAGATCGTGCCGCGCCTGGCCGATGCGCAAATCGTCGACTATCGCCCGCCCGTGGAGCTGGAGCGAATCTACCCGTTGGGTTCGATTCGCAAGATCAGCGGCCAGTTGCGCTTCGATAGCCAGGTCACGGCCCGTGGCCAGACCACGTCGGTGACTTACGAGTTGCCACCCGAACACTCCGCCACCGAAGCGTTTACTGCCGCCCGCGAAGCCCTGCAAAAGCAGGACGCCGAGTTGCTGTTCTGGTGTCAGGCCCGTGACTGCGGCGAAAGCAGCCTGTGGGCCAACGAGGTGTTCGGTAATGCCAAGTTGTACGGCGCCGACGAGCAACAGGCCTATCTGTTGCTGAGATTGGCCGCGCCGAAGGACAACACACTGGTGGCGCTCTACAGCATCACGCGCGGCAATCGAAAAGCCTATCTGCATGTCGAGCAGTTCGAGGCAGGGGCGCCGCTGGGCAATTTGCTGCCGACCTCCGCGACCCTGTTGCGCCAGCTTAAAAGCACCGGTGAACTCGACTTCCCCAAACTCGTCAATGATCCGGATGACACTTGGCTACGGCTGATTTCCCGTGGCTTGAACCTCGATACCACGCAGCGCGTGACGCTGTCCGGGCCGAAAGCCGAGGCCTGGCGCCAGGCATTGATCAATCAGGGCGTGCGGGCGGCGCGGATGGAAACCGGCAGTGTCGACGGCGTTGGCCTGCGCATCGATCTGTTGCGATAAGCTCTGGCAGGCGAACATGCGCGGCATGTTCGCCTACTCTTTGCCTGACTGACCTTTTCGAGACCTTACATGCTCAATAACGATCGACTGCTGGTGCAGATTCTGCTGCTGGTGCTGTTTGGTGCCAGCCTGTGGGTGATGGCGCCGTTCTGGTCGGCGCTGTTCTGGGGGGCGGTACTGGCGTTTGCCAGTTGGCCGTTGATGCGCCTTCTGACCCGCCTGCTCAATGGTCGCGAATCGCTGGCTGCGGCGATTCTGACCTTGGGCTGGATGTTGTTGGTGGCGGCGCCGCTGGTCTGGCTGGGGTTCAACCTCGCCGATCATGTGCGCGATGCTACGGCGTTCATCAAGGATGTGCAGGTCGATGGTTTGCCCGAGGCGCCGACGTGGTTAGGTGGGCTGCCGTTTGTAGGTGAACGGCTGGTCGGGATCTGGAACAGCATCGATCAACAGGGCGCGGCGTTGATGGTGTCGATCAAGCCTTATCTGGGGCAGGTCGGTAACTGGCTGTTGGCGCGCAGTGCGCAAATCGGCGGCGGGATTCTCGAGCTGACGTTGAGCATCGTTTTTGTATTCTTTTTCTACCGCGACGGGCCGCGTCTGGCGGCGTTCGTGCATGGTTTGCTGGAACGTTTGATCGGTGATCGCGCTGGCTATTACATCGATCTGGTGGCCGGCACGGTGCAGCGGGTGGTCAACGGGGTGATTGGCACGGCGGCGGCGCAGGCGGTTCTGGCGTTGATCGGCTTTTTGATTGCCGGGGTGCCGGGGGCGCTGGTGTTGGGGATTGTGACGTTTCTGCTGAGTCTGATTCCGATGGGGCCACCGCTGGTCTGGGTACCGGCCACGGCCTGGCTGGCGTGGAAGGGTGAGTACGGGATGGCGGTGTTTCTCGGGATCTGGGGGACGTTCATCATCAGTGGCGTGGATAACGTGCTCAAGCCTTATCTGATCAGTCGCGGCGGGAATCTGCCGTTGGTGATTGTGTTGCTTGGGGTGTTTGGCGGGTTGATTGCGTTTGGGTTTATCGGGTTGTTTATCGGGCCTACGCTGTTGGCTGTTGCCTATAGTTTGTTGACGGATTGGAGTAAGAGTCAGGCTCGGGTTTAGGTGTTTGGTTGCGATTTTTTTTGGGTGAATATCCGTTGCTGCGGTGTTGCTGATTAGGGTTCCGCCCTGACGGCGGGTCACTTTTGACAAACGCCCGGAATGCCGGCCCAGCCAAAAGTAACCAAAAGGGCTTTACCCTGACGTACGGCCCTCGCTTAGGCTCGGGTTCCTTCGCTGCGGGATTGATCCGGGCGCATCGCCTCCGGTTTGCTGCGCTGCACCTCCTCTCGATGTGTTTGGCTTCGCCAAACGGTCGCTGCGCTCCCACCCCCGGATCACTCCCTCCACTCAGCCTTCCGACGGGCGCTCTAAGATCAAAAGCGGTACTCGAGCTTGCGCTCATTGTGTTGAGTGGGGCGGCATGCGCCGCGTGCGGGGTGTAGTCATTTTCTTGTGGGAGCTGGCTTGCCAGCGATGGCGGCCTGACAGCCAACCAGTTTCTGGCGGGTGTACTCAATCCCTGTGGGAGCTGGCTTGCCAGCGATGGCGGCCTGACAGCCGACCAGTTTCTGGCGGGTGTACTCGATCCATGTGGGAGCTGGCTTGCCAGCGATGGCGGCCTGACAGCCGACCAAGCTCTGGCCGGTGAACTCGATCCCTGTGGGAGCGGGCTTGCTCGCGAAGGCGGCCTGACAGCCAACCAAGCTCTGGCGGGTGAACTCGATCCCTGTGGGAGCTGGCTTGCCAGCGATGGCGGCCTGACAGCCAACCAAGCTCTGGCGGGTGAACTCAATCCCTGTGGGAGCGGGCTTGCTCGCGAAGGCGGCCTGACAGCCGACCAAGCTCTGGCGGGTGAACTCGATCCCTGTGGGAGCGGGCTTGCTCGCGAAGGCGGCCTGCCAGCCGACCAATATCTAACAGATGTAATCAACCCACCTGTAGGAGCTGCCGAAGGCTGCGATCTTTTGATCTGCTTGGCTTTGGCTTTGGCTTTGGCTTTTGATCTTGCTCTTCAGGCCCATCGGAAGGCCGAGCGAAGGTGTTCATCCGGGGGTAGGCGCGTAGCGCCGTGCGGCGAAGCCGCATACATCGAGAGGAGGTGCAGCGAAGCAAACCGTAGGCGATGCCCCCGGATGGACACCGTAGCGAGGGAACACTGAGCCTCAGCGAAGTGCCGTACGTCAGGGTAAAGCCTTTTGGGTTACCTTTTCGGCGTTTGGAAAAGGTGACCCGCCGTCAGGGCGGAACCCTAAGCAGCCGTTACCGCAGCAACGGATATGCCCCCAACCCCACACCCACCCCCACCCCCATGCAAGAACCGCCCAACGCCACGATCCGTTGATCTTGCTATTGATTCAAAAAGCAAAATCAAAAGATCGCAGCCTCGTTTCACTCGACAGCCAGTAGGCGAGTTACGTAGCGACGTTGAGGTACTTGCCCACCGGCGCAGCATTATCCAGCGAGTACTGCTTGCTCAAGTTGGCAATCATGCGGTTCAACGCTTCGGAGCGGGTCTGTGCGCTGGCAGTCTGTTCTTGCTCAGGACGTTCACGCCCCGCCTGCAGAGCCGCTTTCAATTCATCGCTGCTGACGCCACCGCTGCTGTCGCTGTCGAGAACCTTGAGCAACGCGGCGCTGGTGTCGGTGCTGGTCGTCGAGGTGCTGTCGCTGGCCTGCAAGGCGCTGCTCGGTTCTGTCGCCGTAACGCTGCCGTCACCATCGGCATCGAGCTGGCTGAACAGCTCGTCGCTGTTCACTTGTGGCGGCGGTGGTGGTGGCGGGGTCAGGCTGGCGGTGAGTTCGTCCTGGCTGACGGTGCCGTCCTTGTTCTTGTCCAGGGCCGAGAAGATTTGGTTGCTGTCGGCGGTGCTGCCGGCACTGGTCAGGCCAGTGCTCAGTTCGTCGCTGCTGATGGCGCCGTCGCCGTCGCTGTCGAGTGCGCTGATCAGGGCGTTGGCCAGTTCCGTGTCGGGCGCCTGGTCGTGCGGCGGGGGTGGTGGGGGCGCCATGGCGGTCATTTCTTCGGCGCTGAGGTTGCCGCTGCCGTCGCTGTCCAGGTCGCCGAACTGTTTGCTCAGGTTGACCAGCAGGCCGTCGTCGGACTTTTGTGACAGGGCGCTATTCAGTTCGTCCTGATCCACCGCGCCGTCGCCGTTGCTGTCGAGTTTGGCGAACAGGTCTTTTTGCAGTTGCTGGCTGCGGGCGTTTTGCGTGGAGGTGCTGCTGGTGCTGGTATAGCTCGTGTAGTTGCTGACGCTACCGATCATCGGGCTCACTCCTCGGACTGGAAAGCCGGTGGGTGTACCGGCTTATGCAGCCTCAAGGGGCAAGTTGTCGTGGGTATGTGGGGTTTGTACCGGCTGGTACACACGAGAACAATGCTGAACCCCTGTGGGAGCGAGCCTGCTCGCGAAGAGGCCGGAACATACAACAGAGATGCTGGATCAACTGACGCCTTCGCGAGCAGGCTCGCTCCCACAGGGTTTTGTGTGTTTCTCAGGGGCGAGGCAGGCGGATGACTGCGGTGAGGCCACCACCTGGGGTTTCTTCCAGGTTCAGTT